>NZ_JAGSYI010000004.1:600000-810590 GCF_025685625.1 Acidicapsa acidisoli | reverse complement strand
GTTTTGAAGGGTGGGAGGGATTGATGCGTTCGTACCAACGGTATTTCTTCTGGTTTGCCGCACTCGCTATCGCGGGGGCAGCGCCGCGAGCTTTCGTATTTGCCGAGGATACGCCGCCACTGAAATTGGTCAAGACCATCGAGCTTGCGGATATTCACAGTGGTGAACCCGACGTTTCGGCGGATCAACTCGCCAGGAATCTGACCACGACGCGCATGGTCGGAGTTCAGAACCATTTCGACCACCTGACAGCAGACCTGAAAAATAATCGCCTCTTCGTCGTCCCGGAAGATAATAAGACAATCGAGGTCTACGATATTCGCAGCGGCCAATTTGTGCACAGTATCAAGGGAATCGGCGTCGGACATTCGGTCGTATACCGCGCCGACATTGACAGAATTTTCGTGACCGACGGTTCCGACGGCGATTTGAAAATCTTCAACGGAACCACGTACGAACTGCTGAAGACCGTGAAGCTCCTGGCCGATTCGGATGCGACCGGGTATGACCCCGTGACACATAATTTGTACATCGCGGACGGCGGCCTCGATGCGAAACTGAACCGCACGTTCCTGGAAATCGTGAACACCGATACGGGCGAGAGGGTAGGTCAAATCAAGATTGATTCCAATCGCCTGGAGGCCATGGTCGTCGAGAAATCAGGATCGAGATTATTTCTGAATATGACTGAGAAGAATTCTATTGGCGTGATCGATCGCGAGAAGCAGGCAGTAGCCACCGTCTGGCCGCTCACATGTAAGGTGAATGTGTCCGTCGCGATGGACGAAAAAAANAAAAAAACCATAGACTCTTCGCCGCGTGCCGTGATGGAAACATGAATGTGCTGGATTCCAATACCGGAAAGGTGCTGCAGAACCTTCCGATCTCTACCGGGGTCGACGACATGGTATTCGATCCCGCAAGCCAAAGAATTTACGCGGCCGCCGGGGAAGGGTTCGTAAACGTCTTCAAGGAAATCGACGCGGACCACTATCAGGCCATCGGGAAGATTCCCACTGGCCCGCTGGGCAAGACCGGTTTATTGGTGCCGGAACTGAAAGAGTATTTCGTGGCTGTGCCGCCGCATGGGACAACGTGTGCGGAGGTACTGGTCTTCGCTGTGCAATGAGTAGAATCCAGGAACGCCCTTCGGTCGAAGGTGTGCGGGGCCACACCGAGTCGATTTCCAACTCACAAGTCCAGATCCGTGATTTCGACTGGATTAGTCTTCCCCGTTAGCAACGCTATCGGAACCCTCGTGCAGGCGGTTGATCGCTCCGACGTCGATACGGTGATGGTTGCTGGCCAACTCCGGAAGAAGGCTGGCAAGCTCATCAATGTTGACCTCGTCAAACTGCAAACAGAGGTGGAAGCCTCACGTGACTACCTGCTTCGGGTGAGCGGTCTTCTTCCAGACCTTTTCGCCACTGGCGTCACCTACAAGGGCTGACCTTCTTGTGCCGCCTGGCAATCACCGGACGGCACTTTCTTTCGATTTCATCAAGCCTTGAGGTTGTCATGTCCAAGCCCACAGTTGAGCTGACCACATCGCCAGGCGGCATAAAGGATCATCTTTCACGTCCCGCATTTGGCATTGTCGCCGCATTGTTCTGCGGATATCTTTCCGTCGGTCTTCCGCTCCCGGTCCTCCCCTATTCGTTCGTGACAAGCTCAGATTCAGCAATTTGATCGTGGGAGTAGTAATCTGCATCCGGTTTTCTGGCGACCATGCTTAAGCGAAGTTACATTGTGCTGATCGCGGATGGCCATCATTTCCATCGCCTTCAGCGGATCGGTCCCATGGAGTTGGCCAGTGTTTACAAATCCAATCCACCTGGACGTAAAACCGGCTAATCGGATAGGTGACACGGCAACCTGCCTTCGGGTTGCCGACGAAGTGATCCGCGATAATGGATTTTATCGTTCACAAAGCTTGAGTCGGCAAGGCCGCAGCAGGCGTCTGGGGCACTTGTCCGAGAAGCCGGTTTTTCGGCAACTTACCGAAGACACAGGTCGATCTCAATGGGTCAATGAGCGCCTTGGTCTGAAGTCATCATTCGGCCCCTCTCCACGTCAGCTTATGAGTGAGGAGTTGCAAAATCTCGCAACGAAACATCGGCGTCTGGGACTGTATTTCAACACCCTCAGAAGATGATCTCCATCCTCGCGCCGAGCAGAGTCGTGGTGTAGGCTTTGGTTGCATAAGTGGGATGGATGGAGACTTCAAGATCCGGGCCAATGTTTACCCTTTGAGTGAGGCGGAGGCGATAAAAGGACTCAAACACGCTCTCATGATGTTTACCGTGGCTGGCTTCGCTATAGTTGAATCCCATTGCGAACAGGTCTCCGCGACGTCCGAATGGGTGCACCTTAGCCAGACCGACTCCCTCGACTTGCTTAATCGCGGTCCCTGTGCTGGTACTGAGGGCGAACCTCCCGAACGGAGTCCAGCCATTGTAAAATTCGTGGTCCAACCCAACGGCGCCTCCATAACCGCTCCCGCTGCTCTTGGTGTCGTCCCGCCACATACCGACCCGATAATGCCGGTATTGCTCACCGAGTGATCCTGAAGCCCAGCCCACTTCCACGCCTTCCGCATATTTTCGATCGACGAGCGTATCGATATTTCTCTGCTGTGCGCCCTCCGTATCCACAGCGATGGCGTGAATGTAAACATGGCGGGTCGCCTGGAATTCAACCGCGCCGCCGCCGGCGTAGGTTCCGTCGTAAGCGACCGCCAGGTTGCCATCGTTGGCCCCATTCAAGAACTGCGTTCGCTCGTCGTTGTTGAACATGCTGAGAGTGACAAACTCATTGGGATGGATCTTGCCAAGATAAAATGAGAGCCTCTTCTTGAGGAAATCCTGCCGCCAGTAGAGGATGTTCAGGGTGATTGGCTCCTGAGGACCGCCGCCCTGCAGACAGTTCAGATAGAGGCCTGAGCCCAGGCTGTCACTCAGGTTGAATTGCTGACTGCGGCCGATATTTGTGCCGGAGCGAACGAGCAGGCTGATTGATCCGGCGGTACTTCCGTGATCGTACACGCGCAAGGCTCCGGTAAAATCGAGGCGCCCGCCTAACTGGTTATGCCTGATGCCGTCCGGCGTAATGGTCGCGTACTGATTCAGAAACGTATATGTTGCCCCAAATTTCATGTGCGCCAATTGAGAGAGGAGACCCGTGAGCTTGTCGACCGGCTCAAAGATTGGCGCCAGGGGATCGGGGTGGACAAGCGGATCGGCCGGAATCTTCGACAACGCGGCTTCGTCTATGTCGAGCTGCTGCCTCAACTCGTCAGTATCCTGCTTGACCTGAGATGGCTGCCTCGATTGAGGAGCAGAGACAGTGTTCATGTCGACGCTCTGACCAGCGGCGACTGGGCTTGATGCCAGCAAAAGCAGGAGAGACCAGATTCTCAAGTATCGCCTCCGAACTGCCTGTCCATATTACTCAAACGAATTTCGTGAGCGCATCTCGGACCTTAGATAAGCACAACTCGGAGCGACCTACGATTTAAGGGATGCATTTTGGCAAGGTGCTCCTTTTTCAACTGTCGAGAATCATCTCTAGCTCAGAGCAACTCAATAATCGGCATCCCACACACGTGCCTGCCCGGAATCCGTTGCCGACGTAGCCGTATACCAAATCATCGCAAAGCCGGTTTCAAGCCTAGGTCGACTGGTCAATAGGATCGTGGTCACACGCTACCGAATCGCACTCGAACAGTACCCGTACGCCCCGTCGACGATTAACCTGAGATTAGTTGCGATACGCCGGCTGGCGTATGAAGCATCCGATTGCGGACTTGTTAGCCCGGATCTTGCGGCAGGCATTCAGCGTGAAGGACGTCCGCTGGCTGGGAGTGAGTGTCGGGAATTAGCTGACCGCGGAGGAGGGCAAGAAGTTACTCGGCGCTGAAACAGTTGAGACCTTCGGTGCGTCATTCTGCCAGTCGCCGAAGGCCGCCGCAGCATCGAGCACCTTATTTGCTTCCTGCCCCCCTGCGTGTAAGCGCTTTGGCCTGCAAGCAGGACGGCGATCCCGCCAATGAGGATCGCAGATAAATTTTCCCCGGTGTAAGTAGACCTTTTGGGCCGAGGATTCCATGACGATGGACGTGTTGCATGACTGGTTCCTTTCTTGTTTGAACCTCAGGCTTCTGCATCGTCCATGGGAGAGGTGCGCCAAGGTCTAGGAATAGCGTGGCGCCCGAACTCAAGTTTTATATCTATCCTGGATGGATCATTTCGCGAGCATAGGCAAGTCCCATGCCATATCCGCCACCGTTTTCGACGACGATGGCGCGAGCCGCTTCGTAAGTGCCGTGGCGTGTCCAGTCGCGCTGAAACTCGAGAAGTACCTGAATCCAGTTCGTGAGTTGGGCACCCGCCTGCTCCAGCCTTCGCAAGGCGAGTTCGTGGCTGATCGGTGTGAGCCCACCACAAGCGTCGGCTACGACAAACACTTCATACCCTTCCCTGACGGCTGAGAGCGCCGGGAACGAGACACAGGCCTCCGTCAGCAGACCGGCAACGAGCAATCGCCTGCGGCCCGTGGCCTCAACTGCGCCGCGTGCGGTGTCGTCTTCCCATGCATTCATGTTTCGGCGCTCAATCGCCTTTACATCAGGAAGCGCTGCCTGGACTTGCGGGAACAACGGCCCGCTGTAGACCTTTGACGCGGATGTTGTGGCGATCACCGGCACACCGAATGCTACAGCCGTCTTGGCGAGGGCGACCGCATTGTTAAGCAGCACCTGCCGGGAAATGGACTCTGTGCCAAATCCGAGGCCTGCTTGCAAGTCCACAAGCAGCATTACACAGTCTTCAGGTTTCAATAACGTCTCAATTCCATTCATCGGACTCTCCTGATTTGACGGTTCAATGTTAGTTATTGAAACGACGATCGACCGCAATCGCCATAATGAGAGATCGCTATCTTGCACTGTCAATCTGCGCTGCGGTCAATGGTTCGCTGCAGAAACGGGCGAGTGAATCTCAGCGATATAGCCTCCTGGGAATTGCACAATCGCCGACATACGCCCATGGGAGTTGAGAGGCGGAACCAGGACCTTGGCTCCAAGAGACGATGCCCTCTCAAGCGTTGCTGCCAAATCATCCACCTCGTAGCCGGTAGTCTCTCGCCCGTAGGGATACGGCAAGTGACCGTCGGTGACAAGGACCAGAAGCTTGCCAAAAGTAGAACTTACTCCAATCCGGCGAAACGTCGTGCCGGGCTTGCCGATCTCGTCTCCCGGCGCGGCGCTCTCATCGGACACAACCGATCCGCTCGAGAAGGCCACAAAACTACGAAGAAACGTGTCTGCGGCATCCTGTGACACATACACGCGATTCTCCGGCACATGCGCAAAGGGCGCATACGATGGCGCCTTCGTATGCCAGTAGATCTGCGTCATCACACCGCCCGGGAACTGGATCACGGCATCCACGCCGATCGGATCCGGAAACTGCGTCACCACCACTTCTGCTCCGCTGTCCCGTGCTGCCTTGATCGCTGCATCCATGTTCGCGATAAGATATCCCGTGCGCTCCGCGCCGAAGGGCGCGGGTATCGGCGTCTTGAACCCGAACAGCGATACAGTCCCAACAGGTGTTTGCAGCAGTTGCGATGTAGTACTGCTGGGGGTCGGCGTCACCGTGGCAACGACTTGGTTCGTGCTCTTGCCTCCGAAGGTGCCCAGAAAGCTCGCAACAAATGCATTCACGTCCGATGGCGCGACGTAGACATGGGTAGTGTCGTACTGCGGTCCGATGGCGACGTTTGAAACGGAGGCTCTGCCTTGCGGGCTCCGCGCCCACCCGAGCTCCGAGCGGTTCGCGAAGCTGAAAACGAGCAAGACCAAAGTGAAGAGACGGCGAGTGCGATACATAGCCTTACTTCCTCCTGAAGCTCCTGACTCTTACGTCACGGTTGGTAGATCTTGATTCCCTTTGAATACATCGCATGGAAAGCGCGGTTGTCCGCTGACCCATCAAAGGAGCCGTAAAGCAGTTCGTAGTAAATACGTGACCAAGGCAAAGACGATCAATGAGCTCATGTAAATTCCCGTGAACCACAGGAACTGCCTTTTCTGCGTACTCATGCGTCCCATCCCTTCTCCGGTGTCTTGCCACGAAATACCCAGTAAGCAAAGAAGGAATATCCGAGAACCACGGGTGTGACAAGGATTGCTCCGGTGAGCACGAATATCTGGCTCAGGTGAGAGCTTGACGCAGTCCAAATGGAAACTCGAAATGGCACTATCATTGGAAACACAATAGTAGCGATTCCGGCGATTCCAGCAGCGATCATTACCAGGCCCGCAGCCAGGGGACGAATGTCAGGGCGCTTCCCGATACTCCCAAAGAGAACAATAGTTGCTGCCAGCATTGTGCAGCTTGCTATTGCGAGCAAGATGGGATGAGCTTGCCATGCCGTCAGGATACCGGGCTGAACGGAGAGCGAGATTCCGGCAGCAACACAAAAGGACATAAAGAAAAGCGGCAGCGCGATGTGCAGCGCCCGCGCCGAAAACCCGTGGAGCAACGCTGTCGCTTTCAATTGAAGCCAACAGCCGCCAAGGACCACATATCCTGCAACGACGCAAATGGCGCAAAGTGCCGGAAAAGGCCGGAAGCAATCAACGACGCTGCCGCTGAACGTGACGCCATCGACCGATATACCCTGGAGCACATCGCCCAGAATGAGTCCTTGCATACACGCTGCGACGATTGAACCGATGGCAAAGATCGCGTCCCACCTACGGCGGTAGCGCTTCATCTGGGCGCGAAACTCGAATGAGACTCCGCGTAAACCCAGCGCCAGCAGCATCACGATGATCGGAATATAGAGGGCGGGCATGAGAATGCCATAGGCAGTCGGAAAAGCCGCCAACAGCGTCACGCCGGTCATAATCAGCCAAGTCTCGTTGCCGTCCCACGTCGGCGTGATGGAATCGACCATATGGTCTCTCGATTTCTCGTGCGGTTGCAACAAGAGCAAGGCGCCCACTCCGAGATCAAAGCCATCGAGTAACACATAAAACGTTACTGATAGTGCAGCAAATCCGGCACAAAGGAGGGGAAGGTTCATCTCGCTATCTCCTTAACGCGACATTGGCGTTCGCGCTGTCTAACACCAGTGGACGGAGTGCATTCTTGAGAGACCCCGAGGCCTCGGCATGGGCAGGGCTCGACTCCGGGCCCCTCCGGATGATACGCGCTACGAAAATGAGAAATGCAGCCATGAAGAAAGCATAGATGCAGAAAAACGCGATCAGCGTCGCCAGCAACGTCTGTGCTGGGACGGGCGAAACGGCATCGACGGTTCTCAACATGCCAAATATGACCCAGGGCTGGCGGCCGGTCTCGGCCAGATACCATCCTCCAAGCGTCGCGACAATACCCGAAGGTGTCATGACCACAAGACAGCGGAGGAACCATTTCGCTATGAAGAGCCGGCGTTTCCATCTAAGCCACAAAGAGGCTATCGCTACGGCGAACATCAGAATGGCGATACCGTACATAATTCGCAATCCATAAAAGACCATGCCCATGATCGGTTGCTGGTCCTGCGGAGTGTTCGCCAGCCCGTGCACGCGACCATGAAGGCTGTGCGTGAGCCAGATACTGCCCAGATACGGGACACCAACAGCGAGGCGATTACGCTGTTGCTTCTGGTCAGGGACAATCACCCAGTAGTATGGTGCAGGGGATGCTGATTCCTTCTCCCAAAAACCCTCGGCTGCCTGCATCTTTGAGGGTTGGAGTTTGAGCATCGTACCGTAGAGAATGTCGCCTATAAAGACCTGCCCCACGATAAGCACAGTTGCGAACGCTGTGCCAAGCGCAACGCTCTTTTTCGCAAATGCAAGATGCTTGCCGCGCAATAAGTAAAACGCGCCGACCCCGGCCACCAGAAAGGAAGCTGTAAGGTATGCGGCGGACAGCATATGGGGCAAGCGGACCAACCAGGATGGGTTGTTCACGACACGCCACCAGTCGATCACGACCAAACGACCGTTCTGAACCGCCACACCATCCGGAGTCTGCATCCAGCTGTTTGCGGAGAGAATCCATGAAGCCGACAACAAAGTACCAAGTGCCACCATGCAAGTAGCGAAATGGTGGAGTTTCGGACCAACTCGATGCATACCGAAAAGCATGATCCCGAGGAATCCGGCCTCAAGAAAGAAAGAAGTTAGAACCTCGAGTGCAATCATCGGACCAATCGCCGGCCCGGCAAGCTGTGCGAACCGAGCAAAGCCCAGACCAAACTCGAATGAGAGAACGATGCCGGTTACAACACCGACTCCAAAACCCATTGCGAAAATGCTGAGCCAGAAACGATAGATTTGCAAATAAAGTTCGTCTTTTGTCTTGAGCCATAGCCCTTCAATTACCGCAAGGAACATGGCAAGCCCAATGGACATCGTTGGAAAAATAATATGAAAGCTCACCGTGAAGGCGAATTGCACCCGGGCAAGCGTAGCGGAATTCAGAGTCATCTCGCGTCTCCTTCCCCAGGAAGCTGGCGCACGATGATCGCGGCACCAATGACAGTGACAAGCAGCCCTGCGATCGCAAACCCAAGTCCGAACACACCAATGATCACGAAGAAGATAATCGTGCCCACGACCGTGGGAACCAGAAAGCTCAAAGTCTTCGTGAAAATAGCAGAAAAAGTCTTCAAGATAGGTATCCCTCCAGTTCCCTTAATGCAGCAGTCAACTTCAAGCCGCTCTTATCCGCTACGATCTTCCTCGACGCTGTGACGAGCGCCGCGTATATTTCATGCCGCGTCCAATCGCGCCGGAACTCAAGCAGGACCTGTAGCCGACTGTGAATTTCGCTCCTGCCGCTTCCATTCTGTGAAGAGCCAGATCCTAGCCATCAGCGGTGAGTCCGCCTCAGCTGGGGAATGAGTCCAAGGCCGCGAGCGCATTTTCGAGCTGCGGCCGAAATCATCCTTCCACGCTTTTGTTCAGTTGTAACTACCAGAAACATGTAATGCAATTACCAGAAGCATGTAATATCCATGCTCTTTTCCTTCTTCTACTATCGCGTTCATTGATCGCAGGTCCTCGATCCAAAATGCACCAATGCGGAACGGCATTCCTTCAATTTGAACGTCAGGACCTGACTGAACGGGTCAACCCAATGAGGACGAAACTCTTGACTCGGTCTGGCGTGTCAGCTAAGTCGCAACTACCGCGAGAATCACTCAGGGATTTGGACTCAGCTGAGGCAAGAGCCAGCGAGCCACCGTCACGAATATGCAAAGGAATTGGAGGGAACATGAAACTGGAGCCAAGAAGCGAAAAGGGGCTGCTGACGCCGGACAACTGTGTCATCACCCTGATTGATCATCAGCCGCAAATGCTGTTTGGTGTCACCAGCATCGACAGACAGTCGCTCATCAACAACGTTGTGGGCTTTGCCAAAGCCGCCAGGATCTTCGATGTTCCCCTGATCCTGAGCACTGTTGAAACAAAATCGTTTAGTGGAAATATCTGGCCTCAATTGCAGGCAATCTATCCCGATCAAGTGCCGATTGAGCGCAGCTTCATGAACTCATGGGATGACGAGAAGTTCGTAGCTGCGGTGAAGAAGACAGGGCGCAAGAAGATTTTGCTCGCTGGTCTCTGGACCCAGGTATGCGTAGCATTTCCAACGATTCAGGCGATCCACGATGGCTATGAGGTTTATGTCCTTGAGGATCTGTGCGGTGACCTGGACGAAAGGATTCATCAGGCAGCGATGCGACGGGTCGAGCAGGCGGGAGCAAAACCGGTTACTTGGATTCAGGTGATGCTTGAGTGGCAGCGCGACTGGGCAAAGAGGGGTACGTATGACGCCGTGATGGATGTTGTGAAGCACTATGCCGGTGGTTACGGCATGGGTGTCGAATACGCCTACACAATGGTCCACGGCGCCTCGCCCACGGTTCATCCCGGCTGGGAAGTTCCGGCGGAGCTGGTTCACAGCTAGCCAACCCAAACAAAGGGCCGGTGAATCGACCGGCCCTACCTTCCGACAAAAAACAAACGTGCGGAGGCGTTCATGGGAATTTTCAGAATCTTTCACAACGGTAAGATTGCGACCAATTCAAAGCCATATTTCGCCGAGGCCATTGCCGTAGAGGACGGGAAGATCTCTTCGGTGGGACGAAACCCAGAGGTTCTTCGTTTGAAGAATTCCGACACAGAGACAATTGACTTGCGTGGCCAAACAGTCATTCCTGGGTTGAACGACTCGCATCTGCACATCATTCGGGGTGGCTTGCACTTCAACCTGGAACTTCGATGGGACGGAGTACCCTCATTGGCCGATGCGCTTCGGATGCTCAAAGAACAGGCGGCGCGCACTCCTGCCCCGCAGTGGGTACGCGTGGTAGGTGGCTGGAACGAATTTCAATTCGCTGAGCGGCGCATGCCAACGCTTGAGGAAATCAACGCGGTGGCGCCGGAGACGCCGGTCTTTGTCTTGCATTTATATGATCGCGCATTTTTGAATGCGGCCGCTCTCCGCGCAGTGGGATATACGAAGGACACCCCCAATCCTCCCGGTGGAGAGATTCAGCGCGACAAACAGGGTAATCCCACCGGCATGTTGATCGCGCGGCCGAACGCAGGAGTTCTCTACTCAACACTTGCGAAGGGGCCAGTGCTTCCGTTTGAAGATCAGCTTATCTCGACACGGCACTTCATGCGTGAAATGAACCGCCTTGGCGTGACCAGCGCCATTGATGCAGGCGGAGGATTTCAAAATTATCCCGACGATTATGGCGTAATCACTGAACTGCATCGCCGCAATCAGATGACTGTGAGGGTCGCCTACAATCTCTTCACGCAGCGCCCCAAGCACGAACTCGATGACTTCAAGCGATGGACTGGCAGCACAAAACTCCATCAGGGAGACAGCACCTTCCGGCTGAACGGCGCCGGCGAAATGCTGGTCTTCTCAGCTGCGGACTTCGAAGACTTTCTGGAGCCGCGACCTGATTTGAACAGGGTGCTGGAAAGTGAACTCGAGGCAGTCATTCGCCATCTTGCAGCCGCACACTGGCCGTTTCGCCTGCACGCAACCTATAACGAATCGATAGAGCGCTTTCTCAATGTTTTTGAGAAAGTGAACGCCGACATTCCGTTCAATGGAATGCACTGGTTCTTAGATCACGCGGAAACAATCAGCGATCGAAATATAGAGCGAGTGGTTGCGCTGAGTGGCGGCATTGCTGTGCAACATCGTATGGCATACCAGGGCGAGTATTTTGTCGACCGCTATGGTGCGGACGCAGCGCGTAGGACACCGCCGATCCGGCGAATGCTGGATCTCGGGTGCCCTGTGGGAGCCGGGACAGACGCGACACGTGTTGCCAGCTTCAATCCATTCGTAAGCCTCTACTGGCTTGTGACTGGAAAGACGGTTGGAGGGCTGGAACTCTACCCGGAAAAGAACCGGTTGACACGAGAAGAGGCGCTGCGGCTTTACACGCAGGGAAGCAGCTGGTTCTCGACCGAGGATGGCGCCAAGGGCGGACTCTACGAAGGCCAGATGGCGGACTTCGCCGTGCTGACCAACGACTATTTCAAGATCCCGGCCGAAGAGATCAAGAACCTTGAGTCTCAATTGACGGTGGTGGGAGGAGAAGTTGTTCACGCAAACCATGACTTTCAGTCACTTGCTCCGCCACCTCTACCGGCAGCGCTGGATTGGGCTCCAACCGCGCATTATGGGGGCTATCACCGGGTAGATGCCACCGCTGCGAGGCCGCTTATTCATCATTGCGAGGGACACCCGCACGGTACGCCGAATCGGCAGAAGTTAGGTGAAGCGATCTGGGGATTGGGATGCGATTGTTTCGCGTTCTGACGTAATGCATCTCGGGTGCCGCAGTTCACAAGAGATGGGGAGGATGCAATGAAAGCTCTGCTCATATCATTTGCAGTTGGAACATTTGTGGGCGTGCTGTATGGAATCATCAAGGTGAAGAGCCCAGCACCGCCCATCGTTGCTTTGCTCGGACTTCTCGGCATGGTGATAGGCGAGCAGGTGGGTGGTTGGGTTCACACCAGGAACGCAAATGTGGCTCACGCTGCAGCGGCATGCCTTTCAGGCAAGCGCTGGGATACACCTGTCAAGGTGGCAGAGCAGGTTCCCGGTTTACCCCGAGCCGAGTGAGAGGTCGTTTTGAACAAGTCTCTCTGTGCAACAGCCCTCATTCTGTTGGCCGGGCCAGCGCTCACTGCGCTACGGGCACAGCAGATTGTGCAGGCACCTGCCCCCGATCGCAGCTACAAGCTACTTCGATCGGACGAAGACTGGAACTTTCTTCGCGATAAGAGTCTGCAAACCGACTTCTGGGACCCGATCAAGTACATTCCGCTGCGGAAGACGGACAAGAATTGGTTCGTCACCTTCGGCGGCGAAGCACGCGAGACCTGGGAACAGATTGGGAACGACAACTGGGGACAGTCGCCCTTAATGAACGGGTATCTGAATGAGAGATACATGCTCTATGCCGATCTGCATTATGGCCCTCATGTCCGCACGTTCCTCGAATTGAAGAGTGGTATTAACTCCTGGCGAGCGGGAGGCCCTCGCCCTATAGACGAGAAGAGACTTGATTTTCAGGCGGGGTTTCTTGAGGTTGGCGGTGAGTCTTCCTGGGGGTCGGTGCATGTGAGAGCCGGCCGACAGGAACTGGAGTATGGCTCCGGTCGCATCGTGGATGTACGCGAAGGCCCCAATGTGAGGCTCAGCTTTGACGGGTTCCTGGTGCGCACCAAGATTCATGCATGGAAGGTAGACGGGCTTGCGATGCGGCCTGACGAAGATAATCCAGGATTCTTCGACAACGCTCCAAATCACACCGTAGGCTTCTGGGGCGCATATGCAAGCGGTCCCATTCCCGACAAAGTGCAGTTGGACCTTTACTACTTGGGTCAGGATCGGAAAGACGGCGCTTATGAGAGAGGATCGGCGCACGAGGTCCGGCATACACTAGGCACGAGAGTATCGAAGCCTGTCGCCAGCGAACACCCCGGCTGGGATTTTGATAATGAAGCACTTTGGCAGTTCGGCAGCTTCGGAACGGTAGACATTCGCGCCTGGAGTGTCGCAACAGAAACGGGCTATAGGATTCCCACGATTCCGCTGAAGCCGCGATTCAGCGCAAAAGCGGACATCTCAAGCGGAGACCATCCAGCGACGAACACGCTGGGCACTTTCAATCCGCTTTACCCCAAAGGCAACTACTTCGGCGTCCTGGCGACAACAGGTCCAGGGCCAATCAACTTCATCGACGTTCATCCTCACGTAGAAGCATCTGCTCCGCACAATGTCTCGTTGTCATTTGACTGGATCTTCCAATGGAGACAGAGCCTGGAAGACGGCGTATATGCCGTACCCGGATTCCTGATCAGAGCTGCGGATGGTAGCCACGCCCGATTCGTTGGAAACAGGCCTGGCACCGAGATACGATGGCAGACGAATCGTCACCTCTGGTTCCAGGGAGACTACGGAATCTTCTACGCGGGCCGTTTTCTCAAGGAAACACAACCCGGCCGCAATCTGAACTACTGGGCGTTTTGGGCAGGCTATAAGTTCTGAAAATGGAGACTTGATGGATTCCCTCACAAAAAGCGAACGCATCCTTCATGGCTCTCTCTATTGCCTGACGTTCGTAACTGGCTTGGTCGATGCCGGCAGTTACGTGGCAATGGGGCACGTCTTCACGGCCAACATGACTGGCAATGTCGTCTTTCTAGGTTTTGCATTCGGAGGAGTGCCGGGTTTGTCGATTGGGCGATCTGCAACCGCTCTTGGATTCGCGCTTGTTGGCGGATTTCTTGCAGGGAAATTAGATTCCTGGCTTGGCAGAAGACGACGAAACATATGGCTTGCGGCCGCCTTGGCCATTGAGGCAATTCTTCTCCTCGGGGCAATGACGGTCTCTTGGTACTCCGAGAGCCGGGGAGGGCAGCAGATCTCCACGGCTCTTTACGGGATCATCGCCCTAACCGCGCTGGGAATGGGGATGCGCAACGGTACGGTCAGACTTCTCGCAGTGCCAGAACTAACGACAACCGTACTTACCCTCACGGTTGCGGCACTGGCCTTCGACTTTTCACTCACGCCAGGAAACAATCCCAGGTGGCGCCGGCGAGTCGGCTCAGTCTTCATGATGTTTTCAGGAGCCTTTGTCGGCGTTCAAATGTTAAGGCACTCTTTGGTGCTCCTGCTCGGTGCCTCAGCCATTCTGACTGCGTTCTGCGTGCTGGCCCAAATCTACCGCGAGGAGACGCAGCACGAGGCTGGATTGCGTGCTTCGCAAAGCTGACGTTTCAGAAGATTGCTTCTCCACCATTTAAATCCGGATCACCAACCAGGCAAGGCAAAATGCCATGGCCTGCTTGACGACTGCGAAGACTATAGCCAATGCTGCATACACCGACGACAGCCCCGGGCCAGTTTCCCGCTACTTCTCTATGAGCTTTGTACCCTGCGGAGTTTAGCTTCGGATGAATGCCAGCAGGTCCGCATTGATCACGTCGGCATTCGTGGTGATCATGCCGTGAGAAAACCCGGGTAGATCTTGAGCGTCCCATGCTTGAGCAGCTTTGCCTGTAGCAGCGCAGCGTCTTTGTAAGGGACAATCTGATCGTCGTCGCCTTGCATCACGAGCGTTGGTACTGTGATCGCTTTCAGATCGTCAGTCTGGTCTGTCTCCGAGAAGGCCTTGATGCCTTCAAAGCGAGCGAGCGCGCTGCCCAGACGGCAGGTGTAGGGCGGGCAGCGTCTCACCGTCGCTGAAGGGGAAATGAGGTACCGTAAAGGTGCCTTCTTTCGCCTGTGCCGTCCACACATCTGCAGTCTGGCAGCCGCAGAGTGCGTCCAGGGCAGGCCGGCGAGGAGAAGAACGGCAACCCGAAATGCAGATTGTCCGGAGAGGAAATGTGGGGTCATGCGAAGCCTCAAGTTGAAACTCGTAAGGTGTGCGTCTGAGAGCAAAACGCCAATGACACGGCGATACTAGCAACGCCGGGGAGCGAGGTACATTACATGTTCCTGTCAGAGGTGTGCTCGAAACTTTTGATCCGCAAACCCAGGTCCATTGCTGACAGCGCATTCAGGCATGATGCAGAAGAATATCGAAAGGTGCCACCGGCCGGAATCGCGCAATTTGATGGGGTGGTGGCATCAAATCCAGAAGCCTCCAGATTGATTCGCTTTACTTGGATCTTCACTCATCGGAGGGAGCGGTAGGGCTACATTGAACCGCGCACCGCCATCTGGACCATTCTCCGCCCAAAGCCGCCCGCCATGCGCTTCGACAATCGAGCGTGACACGGCCAAACCTATACCCATGCCATTCTCTTTTGTCGTCATAAAGGCGTCGAAGATTTGGTCCGGGAAATCCACTCCAGGCCCGTTATCGATCACTTGAATTAACATTCCGCTTGAATCCGTCGTCGCCCGGAGGACGACTAGCGGAGCCACTTCTTGTCCCTCCATGGCCTCGATAGCATTCACGATTAGATTAATGAAGACCTGCTGGATTTGAATCTGGTCGACACGGACCATTGGGAGAGGCTCTTCGAAGTCGCACTCGATGAGTAGGTCACGCTTTTGGGGATCCTCTTGTACAATTCGGACCACTTCATGCAGTAGGTGTGGAATGTTGACATTCTTCTTGTCGGAGGACTCCTGCTTGAAGAGTGCTCGAATATGTTGCATCGTTTCGTCCGCGGCGCGGGCTGCTCGTATAGTCCGTTCAATCGACGAATTCACCTCCGTTATCTTCGGGGGAGTCGCGATCAACCATCTTCTCGCCGCCTGTGCATTTGCAATTATCGACGTGAGTGGCTGGTTCAGTTCGTGCGCGATCGAGGCTGCAAGTTCAGCGACGGTGGCCAATCGCGAAGCCTTTGCGAGTTTTATACTCGTGTCGCGAAGATGATCCTCTACTCGTTTTCTCTCGTCGATGTCGATCGAGAGGCCATACCACTGAATGATCTTGCCGTGGAGATCACGCAAAGGCTCGGCCGTCGAGTGATGCCACCGGTACTCTCCATCTGCGCGTCGCAAGCGGTGGATTGCGCTATATGACTCTCCAGAGCTGATTGCCTTGGCGAACGACTCCGCAGTCTCTTCCCTATCCTCTGGATGAGTGAATCCCTCCCACAGGCGTTTGACCAATTCTTCTGAGGGGACGCCACAATAATCAAGGATCCTTCGGGAGACATGAGTTGCTTCTCCTGTCGGCGACGTTGACCAGAGCATTGAGGGAATGGTTTCGATCATTCCAACCAGCTCATGCTCTCGTATCTGAAGAGCGTGTTCAGTCTCCTTGAATGAATTGACATCGAAGAGAATCCCATACCATTTAACGATCTTCCCTTCGTCATCACGAAGAGGGAGATTACGGTTCAAGAACCAGCGGTAGACTCCGTCAGCGCGACGGCAACGTAGCTCCTGCTCAACAGGTTCTCCTGAGGCCAACCCAGCCTGCCAGTTTGCCGATACTCGATCAATGTCATCGGGATGGACCACTCGCGCCCAGCCCCATCCCATTGCCTCTTCTCTGGTCTGGCCGAAGTAGTCCAACCATCGCTGGCTCAGATAGTCGGCTGTTCCGTCAGGCAAAGCGGTCACCACGTATGCTGGCATTACATCAATGAGTGTCTGAAGCTCTCTCTCGTTGCGCCGGATCTTCTCTTCCGCAGTTATACGCTCGGTAATGTCGGTCACCGCCCCGGCAAACTCAAGCTCATGGCAAGCAGTTAGCAACGGCTTTGCGCGAAAGTGGAGATGCTTCACACGACCGTCTGCAAAGAGCAGACGATGGGTGAAATCGATGGCTCCTTCGGTGCAGGAAGCCCGCTCTGCCGTCTCACGCACCAAGATGCGATCCTCGGGATGAGTTCGTTCTATGATCTTGTCAATTGTCAACTTCTCCGCAGGCTCGTATTCGAAAATCCGGTAGGTTTCTTCCGAACAGACAAGCTCTTCACCGCTTGGATTCCATCCGAAACTGCCCGTTCGACTCAAACTTTGTGCTTCCGCCAAATGGGCTTCGCGACGTCTGAGTTCTTGTGTCAAAACTTCATGGTCGGTAACATCAATTCCAACGCCAATTCTTCTAGAGGCGGGATTGTCTGAAATCGCAGTTCCGACGCATCGGACATAGCGAACATCTCCGCCTGCACGCACGATGCGCTTAGTCACATCAAATCCAGAACTGCCTGAGAGCATTCGCTTCATCATCGAGGCCATGAATTCGCGATCCTCAGGATGCACGAGCGCCAGGTATTGCTCAGAGTTTGGCGGTTCATTTAGTGGATCAAGACCGTGTATTTGAAAAAGCTCATGGGACCAGTGCTCGAATCCAGTTGCAGGGTCAAATACCCAGCTCCCGATATGCCCGAGACGTTGTGCTTCGGCTAAATAGAACTCGCTCCTCTGCGATTCCTTGGTGCCCTTTATGAGTTGTTCCTCTGCCCTCTTCCGATCATCAATGTCGATACTCGAACCATTCCACTTAATAAGGTTTCCAGCACCATTGAATACCGGAACTCTGTGGTGCAACATCCATCGATAGACACCATCGGCTCTTCGCACTCGTGATGTGTCCTCAAAGGGCTCTCTCTTGGCAAAGGACTCGCGCATCTTTTGCACAAAGGCTTCGACGTCGTCAGGATGAATACAAGAAGTCCAGCCCCATCCCAATAATCTCTTCACCGGCACGCCGGTGAAGTTGAGCCATGTCTGATTAAAGAAATCGAGGTAACCATCCGGCCGTGCTGTATGGAGAAGCGCCGGGGACGAGTCGACAATTTGGCGGAAAAATAGGCTCTGATCGTCAATCGGGATCGGGTTGTCTATCGCCACGGTGGAAGCCGCAAACCCATTTGAATTGATCCGATTTTCAGAGTCAGAAACCTGTGCCGACCTCAGCATGGAAGGACTCCCTCTCGGTTGCATTGAGAATTGTCAGGCGAACGATGTGGGACTGGACGAGGATGGCAAGCGAGCGTGGCGACTCTTCAATGACGGCACGTATCAAACCGGCTGAAAGCCGCCACCCGGCCAAATCACTCCTTCAACGGCCTTTTTCAATTTGGCCCGACATGTCGATGCAGTAAATGGAACGGGTCTTAATTAAAGATTAATTGCATTAAACCCTATAGAATGAGGGGATTTGAGACGACTTCTCCTCCGTGTCCGTTACAATTTGGGTGTCCGCTGTCGCCTTTGGGTTCCCGGTTCGCAAGAATCCTAGGGCAGGACTTCCCCGATTCAATGAAGATCAACGAGCCAACCCGTCTGAGACTCGGGGCATTCGAGCTCAATTTGAAGACGGGTGAGTTGCGCTTGCTGGGTGAGGACTCCGAGGGCAGGAAAGTGCTCCTCCAGGAGCAGCCGTTCCGTGTTTTGCGCTTCCTCATCGACTGCGGCGGCGAAGTCGCGACACGCGAAGAGATTAAGCGAAGGCTTTGGCCGAACGACACGATCGTGGATTTTGACAACAGCATTAATGTCGCTATTGCCACCTTGCGGCGAGTATTCGGAGACTCCGCTGTCGAGTGCCGGTACATCGAGACAATTCCCCGCCGAGGCTATCGGCTCATGGTTCCCGTGGAGCGGGTTGAGCCGCTTGAGAATCTACCAAAAGACGAACCAGGTAACCGTCAAGCTGAAGATGGTTCACAACCGCAAGTCCTGAAGACTGGACTTAGCGGCAAGAAAATCTCCCATTTTCGCGTCCTCGAAGTCATTGGCGGAGGTGGCATGGGGGTGGTCTACAGGGCGGAAGATCTCAAGTTGGGCCGCCGTGTTGCGCTCAAGTTTCTGCCTGAGGAATTGGCAGGCGACCCGGTCCCTCTCAGGCGATTTCAACGGGAAGCGGAGACAGCTTCGTCCCTGAACCATCCCAACATCTGCACTATTTTCGAAATCGAGGAATTCGAAGGGCAGCCGGTCATCGTGATGGAACTGCTTGCTGGCGAGACCCTTCGCGATTATCTCGCTGCTCCCGGTTCAAACAAGGTGGCTTTGGATCAATTGCTTGAGATCGCGCTGCAAACCTCAAGCGGGCTTGAAGCTGCTCACGAAAAAGGAATCGTCCATCGCGACATCAAGCCTGCGAATATCTTTCTCACTTGTCACGGCCAAGTGAAGATTCTTGATTTTGGATTGGCGAAGCTGGTCGAGTCAGAAGAAATAGCCGGGAAAGAGAACGGGCCTACAACTCCCTTCGTTTCAGCTAACTCGCAGACCGTCCTAGCACACGACAGCACTCTTTCCCGCACCGGCGCGCAGATGGGGACGGCCAGTTACATGTCTCCCGAGCAGATCCGAAAAGAAAAACTAGATCCTCGCTCAGACCTGTTTTCGTTTGGACTGGTCCTGTACGAAATGACGACCGGACATCGTGCTTTTGAGGGAGATTCTGTCCAGGAAGTTCATCAGGCCATTCTCCACCGCGCACTGGGCTCGACACTTGAGCCCAAGACTGCTCTTCCGCGTCGACTCGACACCATCATCTCCAAGGCCCTTGAAAAGGATCGTGCGCGCCGCTACCAATCCGCTGCTGAGATGCACAAGGACCTTTTACAGCTCCGGGAAGAATTGCGTCCCGGCCGCCATTTGGCCCGAAAGTTGTTGGTTGTGGCTGCATCGTTCTTGGTGATAGCTGCTGCTGGCGCGCTTTACTGGCGTGTTCACAGCCAAGTGACACTTGCTGCCTCCGACACGCTGGTTCTTGCCGACATGGACAACCAAACGGGAGATAGTGCTCTGGGGGATGGAATGAACCTCGCGCTGCAAGTTTCTTTGCAGCAGACGCCGTATCTATACCTTCTGGGCACTGACAAAGTTCGCGAAACACTGGGTATGCTTCACCTTGACGAAAATGGAAAGATTACCCCGCAGATCGCATTGCAAGTCTGCCGGAAAACGAATAGCCGCGCTGTCATTTCGGGCTTTGTTGCCGACGATGGTAATCGTTTCCGCGTGGGCTTGGAGGCCAAGGACTGCCAATCTGGAAGGATGTTGGGGCGCGTCGCTAATCAAGCGGCGACTCGGGACGACATCGTTCGGACCTTTGGTTTGTCCGCTTTCCAACTGCGCGGAAAGCTCGGCGAATCGAAAGACTCTCTGCGCAAATTCAATCAACCTCTGGATCAAGCGACCAGTTCTTCACCCGACGCTCTCGCATTTCTGGCCTCGGGATATAAGAGGCAACTGGGCGGAGACATACCCAGTGCTCTCGGCGACTATGAGCGTGCCCTCGAAAAAGATCCAAACTTTGCGCTGGCGTATGCAGCAGATGGGAGCGGAAATTTCTGGCTGGGTAAGGGAACTCCTGCATCGCTCGGCTTTTCCAAGGCTTTCGACCTGCGAAGCCGGCTAACAATTCCCGGCCGGTTTCAGGTCGAGACAGCGTATTACGGAGTCGGCCGAAACGAATGGGAAAAAGGCCGCGCCATCGGCGAGGAATGGGTCCACACGTTTCCCCGCGACGTTATCGCACGAATAGACCTTGGTACCTGCCTGAAGTATCTGGGGCGTCACAATGAGGCGTTAGTTCAATTTCGCGACGCAGCAAGACTTCTTCCCAGTAACCCCACTTTCACAAATCTCTTGGTTGAGGCGATCTTTGCACAGAAATTCGATGAGGCGAAGGAAGCGTACGACGACGCGATCTCGCGTGGATTGGATTCGCCCGGTCTGCACTACGACCACGCGTTGCTTGCATTTCTTCAAAACGACAAAACCGAAATGCAGAAGGAGTGGGCATGGGCATCTCAAGATCGTGTCCGGGGGCGCTACGTTCTATCCATGGAGTCGAAGGCGGAAGGATTCTTCGGTCGTTCTCGTAATGCTGACCGCCTGACGCAGATCGATGCAGAGTCATCGATGAAGGCGGGATTATCCTCGGACGCAGCCGATTTCGAGAACATCGCCGCTCTACGGGAAGCTGAGAACGGGAATGCGGAAGAGGCTCAATTGCTGGCTGCTGACGCCCTCGGGAAGACCCAGGATCGTGCGACCTTCATCTTCGCCGCATTGGCATTCGCGCGCGCGGGAAAAACGGAGCAGGCACAGAAACTGGTGGAATCCATCAGCCAGCGCTACCCCAACGACTTTTCAGTTCAAGCCTTCCTCTTGCCCTGCGTACGATCCGCAATGAAGCTCAGCGAAAAGGATCCGTCCGCTGCGCTCACAATATTGCAGCCGGTCGAACCCTACGATCTCGCCTTCAACGACGTCTTCCAATATGCATATCCTGCGTACCTGCGAGGCGTTGCCTATCTCCAATTGAAGCGAGGGCGGTTGGCGGCAGATCAGTTCCGAAAGGTTCTCGATCATTCCGGGGTTGGGTTCGGTTTCGTAACGGGCAGTCTTTCTGTTCTGCAACTGGCGCGTGCTCAGGTCCTCATGCACGATTCTGGCGCAGCCCGAAAATCGTACGAGGATTTCCTGACGCTATGGAAGGATGCCGACCCTGATATTCCGATCTACCGGCAAGCGAAAGCCGAGTACGCGAAACTACCGAAGAGTTAGCTGATCTTGTATACCCCTGGGGAGGGTGGCATTGAAATATCTAATTGATGTCTCCACGCCTTCTCGAAGAGACCGGCGAGTGGTTTTCAATGGGTCCATCATATTGCTCTAGAAATGCACCTTCAAGCTCAATTGCAGGATTCTCGGCGGATTGGAGGTGGTGATCGCGCCGAAGAGAGAGCCAGTCAACGTCGTGTTAGCCGGCCCGTTGCCCGGCAGAAGATTAGGATGATTCACGCAATTGAAACACTCTGTCCTGAACTCAAGCTGCATCGTCTCGGGGAGAGGAAAAAATCGTGTGACGGCCGCATCGATATCCGCGTATGTCGGACCCACCAATGAATATGGCTTGGTCTCTCCGAAAGTTCCAATTGGATTCGCCTGGAACGAAGCCTTATTTAGCCAGGCTGCCCGTGCTTGACCACGCACGTATGGATCTGCGATAAGATTCGGCCGATCCTGGCCCACTCCGGTCCACGAGTTGTCGGTACCCGTCGTGGGCGTAAACCGCGACCCAGAAGTCACCGTAACAATCGGGGCGATCTGCCATCCACCCAGCAGCGCCCGCATCATCGATCCGCCCTGGGGAGAGGTTCTGGCCACAAGTGACGTCGCAAAACTATTCCTCAGGTCCGCGCCGCAGTAACTGCGGTCGGCGCTGGGATTGGCAGGATTCTGGAAGGTATTGCCTCCCAGGTCGCCCACATCCGTGCCGCCAGTGAGGCACTTTGACCGAGTGTAATTGCTCAGCAACGTGAAATTTTTGGCAAATCGATGCTGCACGGTGAGCAACAAACCATCAAAAACACTGCTAGAACCATCGTACATGTAGCTGACCTCGGAATAATAGGTGCCAGTGGCCGGGTTCGTCAGCGCGGTCATACGGCGCGCATTAGTGTTGCCAACGTTGGAACATGGCTTGCCATCCCCAGGCGACACGGTGAGCGCACCACAGCTTCCCGGGCCGCTCCAATTGCCCGGAATATAGGTGGCCGGATTCTCTTCATTGCCCGAGGGGATGTGCACGACGTGATTACCCAGGTAAGCAACCGTCAGTTCCCAATTATTGCCAAGTTGTTTTTCAAGAGTCAGGTTCCATGCCTGGGTATAACTCGGCTTCATAGTTATAGGGAATACGAAGTAGGAACCCTCCATCGGGAAGAAAGCACTTCTACGGCTGGGCGGAAAGGGCTGGGGGAACGGATTTCCGCCCAGATAGTCAGTGTAGGGATTCGAGAACAGGGCGGCCGCCGGGTTTATCGTGATCGCGTCGCCGTAGGGCGCATCATTTTCAAAACGATTTTCCAAATAGAGAATTGGCGTCTGGAAGCCCAACGTGTAAGACGCGCGCAGACTTTCCTTGCCTTTCCCTCTCGGATCCAGTGCAAATCCTATTCTGGGCTCGAAATGGTCGAAATGGTGCTGAATATAACCCTTCGGAATTCCGGGGTCGCCATAGAACAACAGTCCTGGAGGCGCACTTTTGAAGACTTTGGACGTGGTATCCGCATTGAAGGCGGTGATGGAGAAACTCTCGCCTCTGCCCGCGGTTTCAACCTCGGGCAGATCTGACTCCCAGCGGACGCCGGCGTTCAGTGTGAATCTGGGCGTAACCTGGAAGCTGTCCTGCCCATAGCCGGCAAATACATTCTTGCTGAAGGTGCTTCCCGTATCATTTCCCTGATTCAGGCTGTAGAGATCGCCCAATAGAAAGTCCGCCATGGCATCACCAGTGTAAGAGCCGTTGAATGTAAATTGTCCGTTGGCGTTATTGGTGCCTTGAAGATTCAGGTGTTGATGGATGATGTTGGCCCCCACCGCGAAATGGTGCTTGCCCTTCGTCCAGAATAGATCTTCGGCTACGTTTTCCTGGTTCGTTGTGACCTGATATGTTTCGCAGGTTCCGCAAGAGGCAGTGAAGTCGCCTACGACTGCCATATAGATGTAATTGGGAACCGGCGTGCTGACCTGTATCCCGACTGTGCCCGGGTTGATCAGATTAGAGGCCTGGCCACGCGTAACGAAGACGCGGGTCCCGGCTGCATGGAAGGAGTTGACCAGATTTGAACTGAACGAGTCGGTGTGGCCGAAAGTGAGCGACTGCTCCTGGTCATTGAGTTGCGGGGTGACGGTTAACAGCAGGTTGTTGTTGAAGAATCCGGGTTGATCAAAGTGAGTGAGGTAGTAACGGGTGAAGACTGTTTGATTGTTGCTCTTATCCCAATCTATCCGCCCGATATACTGGTCTTCGCTTTGTTGATTCGGGATTCCATAGACTAGCTTGCCATTGGGAGCAGCAGAGACTGGAAGATAATTTTGGGCAATGGCGATGGCCGATTTGTTGTATACAGACGGACTGATTCTGTTATTAACGAAGGGCGCACCAAGTGTCTTGTTCTCCGCCGCGGCCCACGCGGTCCAGTCACCATTCAAAATGGCCTTGGTCGGGACGATGCTCGTGACGTCGTAAGCTTCCTGGCTTGTCCGTGTTCCCTGATAGCCGCCGAAGAAAAACAGATTATTGCGAACAATCGGCCCTCCGAAAACACCGCCGAAATAATTGCGCTTGAGGGAATCCTTGCGGTTCGAAAAATAAGAGATGGCGTTCAGGTCGCCATTGCGGAAGAAATTGAAAAGTGTGCCGTGAAACGCATTGCCGCCGGCGCGTGTGACGATATTGACAACGGATCCAGGATGCAGGCCGTACTGGGCTGACAGACCCGATGTCTGCACGCTGAACTCCTGTATGGCATCAGGAAAAGGGAACGGCAAATTCACGTTCGAGAACGCGTCGTTGTTGTCGGCGCCGTCCATTAGATAATCGGTGCTGGTTCCCTGACTCCCGGCGACCGAGAACGTGACTTCGCTTGGATAGTTCTTCGAGCCCACGTTGTCGCCACTTGGCGAAGAGGTCGCCGCGCCAGCCAGCAGAATCAGTTGCGTAACCTGTCGCCCGTTCAGCGGCATGTCCACGATACGATGTGGATCTATGACCTGTGAGACAGATTGATCCTCAGTCTGCACCATGGAAGCGTCGGCGTTCACTTTAACAGTCTGCGCGACGTCGCCTAACCGGAAGACAATGTCGATGTGCAGGTTGTTGCCGACCTCAATGACGATTCCCGACTGGCGGTAGGTTTCAAATCCCGTCTTTGACACGATAAGTTGATAGGGACCTACGGGAAGACTCGAAATGATGTATCCCCCCTCGGTACTGCTGATGACAGTGCGCTTGAGCCCAGAGTCTGTCTGATCCGCTTCAATGGTTGCATCGGCGACCGCTGCTCCGGCTGGGTCGGTGACGATGCCCTGAATCTGGCCCCCGCCTACCGCTTGCGCTCGCGCCCACGGATCCGCGGCCCAGGTGAGAACAACGATTGCGTGGAGACAGACAAACGTAGCTCTCAGCAGCTTATGTGTGTGCGCTGTTGAAACGAGATCCATGCCAAGCCAGTAATGAAGCATAGGAGACTCCCGATTCTATGGCGGAGCACAAGTATATATGTCTGAATAAATCGGCTGTCAACGGATTCACCGCTTGCGTGACATCCGTGCCTGATTGCCCGTGACAGAATGTGGTCCATTCTGCAATGGCTGTATTCACAATGGATCATCACCGCCTGGAGCGGTTCCGACAGAGTCCGTCCCTCATTTAACACTGCGATTTGCACAGATCATGAGTGGGACCGCCCAATGAGCATCGTAGACCAAGCTTGAACGCTGTCGAATTTATCCATGACAGAGGTCGAAGTAACTCTGATTGAATCAGGCGGCACAGCCCAGAAACCCGCATTAAGGAGCAGGGAGATCGATATTGGCCTGATGTACGCACTACCCGATGCGGGCTTCGCTTAGCGTGAACTCGAACCGAAGTCCCTCGTGATCGCTCTACCTGAGGACCATCCGCTTGCCGTTAAGGACTCGGTCGCCCTTGCGGACCTCGCGCAAGAAGTCTTTATACTGCCATCGAATTCGGCGGCAGAGGTTTTGCACCATGCTTTCATGACAGAATGCCCTGACGCAGGCTTTCAGCCAAAGTCCAAGGCATTCGGCGAATAGAATCTGCATGGGATCCACTTGGCTGTGTAGTCGCCATCTCGGACAAGTGACCCCGAAACCTGCCGTGAGCTTGCCAATCCAGGCAGTGAATGATAAAAGACGTTCACATCAACAACCCCAGTTGACCTTCTTAAGAGGCACGGAATTCCGTGCATATACGGTCCATCCGCACAGGGCTTCCTTGATCGTAGATATTTCGGAGGCGATCGTATCTGACTTCAAACGGGGATGGGTAGCGGTTATAGGTTTTTCAAGGCGCGCAAGTGTTCCCAACCTGCCCTTGGCAGTTGGTCTGTTACGTGATAATCCGGTTTATCACGTGGGGGCTTACTCACGGTGTGACAGAGATAAGAAGCCACGTAGGGCGCCGAGCTCGGTAATGCATCTTTCGCATGATATGTGCGAAGTCCTTGCCAGGTAACGTTATTTCCATCGACAGTACCGGTGATTTGAAATGCGGCGGAACGGGCGTATTTTCCTGAACAAGATATTTTGGCTGTTGGCAAACCTGTTCGTCAGTCACCTCTCGAGTGCGAAAGCTGCTTCACTGCATCGCCCGTAATCCAGTTAAGCAGCAGGCACAGAATCAGAATTATGATGAAAATCCCTCATCCGGTCCGCGGTTCATGTATAGAGAGGCCCGGCCTCTTAGAAGGTCAGCCGCGCGCCCACCTGTATGATGCGTGGACTGAGTGCGCTGGTAATTACGCCGAAGGTCGAAGAGGACGGCGCGGCTCCAACCGTCGGCGGAGGACCGGTCACGGATGGCGGGTTGAGGTTCACCAAGTTGAAGACGTTGTTAGCCTCGCCGCGGAGTTGGAAGATGGCGCCGCGCTCAAGCTTGAAATCGCGGAAGACTCCGAGATCGACGTCGCGGTAACCCGGCGCGCGCAAACCACCCATCGGCTCATTGCCGTCCGCTCCACCGGGGCCAATGCCCCCGGGCACGCCGGGGCCGTTGGCGACGAAGGCTGCTGTGTTAAACCACTCGGCTGCCGCTGCACTGCGGTTGCGGTGAGGATTCAGGGTAGGACTGACGCCTGGAACCAGATCGGGGCGGTTGGAGTTTTGGCTATCGTCGTTATTGTCGGAGCCGGTAGCGGCTTGGGTCGGCTCCCCGCTCTGGATGTAGTAGATCGGCGAGATCCTCCAGCCGTTGAGCAGGTTCTTCATTACGAAATTCGACCCTGTGAAGTAGTCGATATTCCATATGCCGGAGATGGCGGCCACGTTGCGCCGGTCGTCGCTCATCGGACCGCGTTCCTCCCACAGGTTGTTCCAATCCTGGGCAGTTCCTATTCCGTCCGCGGCGATGTTGGCGCTTTCCAGAGCATGGCTCCATACATAGAATCCGCTGAGCATGAGGTTATGCGTCATCGACCGGTTCACCGACACCTGAAGCGAATGATACGAAGCGCTCTGGTTAGAGACGAGCTGTTGGTCCTCACCCAGGGTTCCCGTCCCTGTCGAGTTCTGATCGTATGGACGCCGCGCGTTGTAGCCGCCTGGTCCCGCGGCGCCGGAGTTTTCACCGGCCAATCCGGGCACGTAGGGAGCATAATTGGCGTCGACAAATATCGGAACATCGCGCGATATCGTGCCTGCGTAGGCGACCGTCGCCACCATATGTAGCGGCAGTTGTTGCTGATACGAAGCGTTGAACTGGTACGTGAAGGGCCATTGCATGGTTTTTGCGTCGGTGATCACGCTGCTCGCCGGGTACACGAAGTTCGGGTGCTGCGGAGTGTAGTAGTACGGGAAGGGGTTTCCGTTGGGCAATGAAGACGGAGTCCCATTCACCATCGTGGGCGCGTAGGGATTCGACAGCGAGTTCACGGAGCCCCAGGTAGCTTCAATCGCGAATGGGGCGGCATTGCTCGGCTGTCCCCATTCGTTCCCGGATACGCCGCCGTAGAAAACGCCTGCGGCTGCGTGTAACGCGGTCTTGCCGTTGCCAAACACATCCCACGCCACGCCCGCGCGCGGCGAGACATGATGCCACCTCATGGTCGTGATGCCGCGCGGCACGCCCGGATCACCCGGAAAGAACATGCCCGGAGGCGCGGTGGGAGAGACCGTCGACTCGGTGCCTGCCGGATTGCTCGTGGACTGCGCCTCGCTGGGAACGAATGTCGCCGTACGATTCTCCGACTCCACCGGCGGGGTGTCAAAGTCCCATCGGATGCCCAGGTTGGCCGTGAACCGCGGCGTGATGCGGTAGTTGTCCTGCAAGTACACCCCCGTATGCCACGCGCTTAACCGCATATTGTACGGGGTGGCCTGCAGCAGCGAGGAAACCATGCCGGTCATGAAGTCGGACATCGCATTGCCGGTGGTTGTGGGAGCGGAACTATTAAAAGTGAAAACCCCGTAGTTCTCGGTGTCGGCGACGATCATACTCTTTTCGAGCGCCTCCTCGGCGCCAAAGGAGAGGGTGTGTTTGCCCCTGGTCATGCTCACACTGTCGCGGAACGAATAGAAATCCGAGACGCTTACCGGCCCGGTGTTGCTATTGCCGGCCGTGAAATCGCCGGATACGACCAAATCAGGCAACGACGGCGGCCCCTCTACGGTATACGCCGAGCCCAGTTGCTGGATGCTGATCCCGGGCTGCGGGAGACGTCCGCCTCCGGCCCGCGAAAAGCTAACCCACGCCTGATTGATCGTGTTCGCGCTGAAGGGGTGGATCTCGCTGATGTTCGCGTTCGTCTGGCTGGTGAAGGACTCCACGCTCACCCACGGGGCGATGTTGCCGCTTCCGAAAACGTCTTGCGTTGTGCGGATGTAGAAGTAGCTCGCCGAGAGATGATCGCTTGTGCCCAGTGCTTCGTCGTATTTGCCAACATACTCGTTGTCGACTGTCGGACCGGTGAAGTAGCCCGTCCAGTCCACCATCGCTCCCGAACTGTTGGGGGTGTTGGGCAGCGGAATCGTCGCCTGGGGATTTTTCCCCGACGTAATGTTGGTCGCGGTCTGGTCCAGCAGGGCGATGGGAATGCAATTCGGCTTCGCAACCAGGCAGTTGGGTGCACTGTTGATTCCGTTCGCCTGCGTCTTGGTGCCGGGCATGTAGACCGTATAAGTATCCCCGGTAAAGTCGCCCAGACGCTCGGCAGCCGTGGGTAGCCTGCCGCCACTTACGTATGCTCCAATCACTTGCCGCAGACCACCATAGCTGAAGAAGAAGAACGCCTTATCCTTCTTGATGGGGCCGCCAATCACACCGCCGAAGTTGTTGCGGTGGTACGGCGCATTGATAAACTGCCCCTGCGCATTCTTGGGCGCGTTCCACGGAAAGGCGTTGAGATCGGTATTGCGGTTGAACTCAAACAGCGCCCCGTGAAACTGATTGGTTCCCGACTTGGTGATCGCCGTGACCACTGCGGAGGAGCCGCGCCCGTACTGGGCCGAAAAATTGCTCGTCTCCACGCGAAACTCTTCCAGTGCGTCCGGGTTTGGCAACTGCTGTCCGTAGTCGCGGAGTGCCGACATGTTCAGCCCGCCATCCAGATAAAAGCTCACCTGCCCAACGCCGCCATCGGTGGAGCCGTTGATCTGCACATCCGCCGCAGGCACGCCGAGGTTGAAGTTAGCCACGCCCGATGGGTCGCTCTGCTGGCTAAAGTTGTTGGCCATGACGCCGGGTATGAGCGACAGTTCCTCATACGCATCGCGATTAACCAGCGGAAGGCCGATGATCTCCGTTGGGCTGATGGTTCTGCCCAGCTCCGCGCTGCTCGTATCCACCTCCGGCGGCGCCCCGGTGATAGTAACCGTCTGGCTCTCAGAGCCCACTTCCATCGTCACATCCAGCGTTTGTGTCTGGTCGACAGTCAACACGATGTTCTGCTGCATGTACCGCTGGAAACCCGTCGCATCCGCCTGGAGGCTGTACGTACCCACGGGAAGGTAATCGATGCGGTATTCACCCTGGCCGTTTACTTGCACGGAACGAACGAGCGCGGTCTGCGTGTTGGTCGCGGTCACAGTGGCAGTCGTCACCAACGCACCCTGCTGGTCCTTGACCGTTCCCACAATGGAGCCGGTGATTTGTTGTGCCCATCCGATGAAACTCACGCAGAATACAAAAACGAGCAGCGTGATGCAAAACCTCATGGGTTTCGCTGCTCGCTTTGCTGGAATGTTTTGCGTGACGGCGACCCAGGGAAGAGATGTTCTTGCTGTTCGACCGCCTGCCTGCATGTCGTTCCTCCTGAAATTTTGCATGCCACTCCTCCTGAATAATTGTTGTGGTTATCTGAGGAATCACGTTCTTATAGTTGCGCGCCGCGCAACAGCGTGTACGGATCCTGCTCGTGAACCTGCCATTGCTTGCGTATCGTGGATGGTACGTTTCTTCCAACTATGGCCGTGACATCCCGGTCAGGCGCTTGAATACTTCCTGCACAGCGTCTTGATGGTTTCAAGCAGCTTGGGAACGCCGGTGGAAGGCGGCAGACAGCCGGGGAAATTGGCTTCGTATTCGGCCGACACATAACCCTGGTACCCAGCCTGTGCGAACAACTTCCATACGCGCTCCATGTCCACGAGGGCGTGATCATCCCCGTAAAAGTGGTCGCGGATGTGGATGTTGCCGCTTGCATAGGGCAGGCACGCGGCAATCTGCGCGTAAGCGTCCTGGGTAGGGCTGGCGATGAAATTTGTAATGTCGAGATTGATGCTGGCATAAGGATGATTGACGCGTTGCATGATTTCAATGCACACGTCGGAGGTCTGCGTCACGCCCTGATGGTCCTCCAGGCCCAGCACGATCCCCTTCGAGCCCGAGTAGTCGCAGGCCGCCTTCATCCCCTCTACCGTCCACCCCGTGGCCTCCTGCAAGGTCGCGCCATCAGGCAGTTTTCCCGCAAACACGCGCAGTTGCGACGCACCCAACTGAGCCGTCACATCCACCCACCCCTTGATTTCGTTCAGCACAGCCGCGCGCTTGTCAGCTGTAGTCTGCACCATGCTTGATCTGCATGCGGTTCCTGAGAAGGCCACGCCATGCTTGTAAGCCAGGAGGCGAAGGCTATGAAGATACTCGGGGGTGGTGTTCTTGAGGTAATATACCGTCATGTCGACGGCGGCAAGCTTCTGTTCAACAGCCAGTAGGATGACATCTTCCAGCGTCATTTTGCCTTGTTGAATGTCCTTGCCATACGAGTAAGCGCAGTTGCCTGGCAACAATCGTGCAACTTTTGATTTGTCTGCATTGCCTTCCGATTCTGCGGCTGCCGCAATCTGCGATCCGACTCCTCCGATGCCTGCCATAGCGCCGAGTCCGATGGTCCTGACAAACTGACGACGATCTAACATGGTCCTCCCTCCTGTGCCCTTGGTTGTAAGTGCTTTTAGACTGCGCCGATTGCAATCGCGACACGCGTTCGAAAACCTGACCAAATCATCCTGCCCGTCTTTGGTCAGGAGAAGATTGATGGGATGAGCTTTTGACACCGGTAAAGCGGGTTGAAAGGATTGCGGCAGGGGCCGATGACAGGGAGCCCCTGCAGGCGCAGGGATGACTCAGAGACGGGGAGCCCAACCCTTCTCGTACTCGCGCGACCACAGCTTCATGGCATCCGGATCGTTCTGAATATGTGCGTTAGTACTTGATTCGAGCTTCAGGGGGCGCTTTACTTCCCATGAGATGTTCGACAGGAGCATCAGGGTAGTCGATTTAGCTCCTTCGGAGATAGGCGCGTTAAGTTTCTCTTGGTTGCGGATTCCAGCGATGAAGTTGGCAAAGTGGGCAGTTGTTATCGGATCGCCATTATCGCGCTGTTGTCCTGCGCCCGCCTGGCGGCTACCCGCTTGACTGGGCGGATGAGCAGAGTCGGGGTCACGCAAGTCACGCTTGAAGACGCCCGTCGATTTCCCTTTGAGATCAAAGGTTTCATAGCCATCGCCGCCATCTCCATAGATCATCACCGAACCGGTGGTTCCGGTGACTACCAACCCTGAATTGCGCCCCATGTACCCTACTGCGGCGCAGCTCCTGCCCTCCCAGGTAATCATCTTATCGGCGTATTCAAAGTTGACTGAAAGGGTGTCATAAAACTGCTGGTCATCTTTCATGGCATATCTTCCGCCCGTTGCTACAACGCTCTGCGGATAGTCGACCCCAAGCGCCCAGCGACATATGTCGATATTATGTACGCCATTGTTTCCAGCTTCACCGGTGCCCCAGTGCTTGAACCAGTGCCAGTCGTACGGCTGATAGTTATCGTGATAGGGCCGCCGCGGTGCGGGTCCCTGCCACAGATCCCAATCGAGCTGCGGCGGCACGGGAGCTTCTTTCCCGAAGTCGATCCCTTTTCTTGAGGAACTGTACCAAGCCCTGGCGAAGTATGGTGTGCCGATCAGGCCATTGTGTATCTTGTCGACCGCCTCCATGGTATGTGGGCATGACCGCTGTTGCGTACCCAACTGCACACACTTTTTATACTTCTGTTGAGCCTGCACCAGCAGCACTGCCTCGGCAGGATTGTGCGAGCATGGTTTTTCAACATAGACGTGCTTTCCCGCCTGCAAGGCGAGAATCGCCAAAGGGGTGTGCCAGTGGTCAGGAGTGGCGATGGTGATCGCGTCTACCTCCCGGTTCTGAAGGATTTCACGAAAGTCTTGAACATTGACAGGAGCATAGCCCAACTCCTGCTGTGCGACGCCCGCGAAGGTGGCCATAATACCGCGATCCACATCGCAAACGTGCGAGACACGGGCGGTATCGCTATTCTTTACGAGCGCTCCAAGATGAGAATAGCCTCGGATATGCAGACCCAGGATTGCAAAGTTGAGACGATCGTTGGAACCCACAATCTGACCGTAGCTCTTAGCAGTGGATGAAATAGCCAAACCGGCCGTTCCAAGGGCAAGTGTGTCGATAAATTCACGCCTACTAACCATGTTTGTTTCTCCATCCAAGAAGATAAATTTGTTTTCCCTGCGAAGCGGCCAACTCTCCCGATGGGCTGAGGCCGGCGTTTAGAATGGCAGTCCTGACTTCCATTCGTGACGCAACTTCAGTGACCCGCCGGGGCAGGTTAGCGCATTGCAGGGTCGTAATGTATCGAAGTAGATTCGAAAAACTTAAGATTGGCTTGCGCTGGATGCACAACATTCAGCCATGCGTTTCAACAGGGGAAGAGAGCACACAGGTAAGAACTTCAAGGATGGCCATCGATTCGAGCGCTTACTCGTAAAGAGTGCTCAAGCGCTTCCTCGTAAAGGAGTGCGATTTCCGGCTGTTCAGTCCGGTTTTCTTAACTGACTTGCTAACTGTCGAAAGTATCGTTATTCGGGCCGCGTATGTCAAGAAGAAATTCTCCATAGATGAGTAAATTTTCTCAGGAGCACTCAACTCTTCGACGAGACGATCTAGGCCGGCGCCGGCATCTTTATGCTCGACCTGACCGATTTGTATCCCGCGCTCCTGCGAGCGCCATGCCAGATACTTCCCGTCCGGCGAGTCGGCTGGACCATAGTTGCCGTCGGCCGAAGTGCTCGCTTACACAGGCTTGGCATTGGGATCGGCGTGCTAATTTTGTATTCGATTCAGCCGGATCGTAACTACGGCCCGATGGCGGCCCACAACTGGAACCTTGCAACAACTGCTCCATCTCCCCAGGCCCCAAGCCCTGCGTTTGGTTCCGCCACCCGCTAAACGAATACCCGGAAAGGTGAGGCAACAAGCTTCACAACGTGCGCAGAGACGGTGAAGGACAGAACGGTTCGGCCAAGAAAAATAGGGCTTCGAGAAATGGCAACCTACGCCTACAGCGCGGAGAAATATTGCACAAATCCGGGGAAAATTCCTCTTGACACTCCGCTTAGATTTCTCGAGAATTGCGCTCACGACTAGAAATTATGCGATAGAGGACAGGTATGGAGGCTTTTCCTATCAGAACTCAAAGATTTTTATTTTGCGCATTGAGTCTTTCTTGGCGACGCACATCGCCCCAGCGCAGGTTGATCGGGGAAGAGTCCCCGGCATGGCGCAAGACGCCTCGGTTTCCATGTGTTTTCGCCGGTTAAGTGGAATCACTCCGTAACCGCCAGCGCTGCTGGCACAGACGCGACACGTGGGTGCCACGCGCGGGAAGGTGCCTTCTAACAAGCCAGCGTTGCAGCCGTACCAGGGAAACCCACCGTACGGAAGACTCTGGTCCCTCCATCGAGGGACAGAACTTATATCAGATTCTCGATAACGGCACGAAGGTTGTCGGCAATCACTCACTGAGGTTCGGCGTGGACCTCGAAAGGGATTCGTGTTGATATGGATATTATTCGGTTTAAGGTTGAGACACTCCAGGTAGAGGTTCATCCCAACAGTGAATCTTCCGGTCATGCGGCAGCGGAGTATGCTTCCCGGGCCATTTGCAAACTGTGCATGGTTCAGGATCTTGTCGGTGTGGTTTTTGCCACGGGCGCATCGCAACTGGACACGCTGAATAGCCTGGTCAACCGGGAGGAAATTCCCTGGGAAAAGATTGTCGGCTTTCATCTTGATGAATACGTGGACCTCGATGAAAACCATCCCGCTTCGTTCCGGAGATACCTGCGCCAACACCTGACCTCGCGTGTTCCCATTCACAAGTTCTTCGAAATCGACGGCCGCACGCCGGACCACGACAGCTTTTGCCGGGCATATGCAATGAAGCTACGCGAAGCCAATCCTCAACTCTGTTTACTGGGGATCGGGGAGAACGGACATTTAGCTTTCAACGATCCCAGTGAGGCGGATTTTCACGATCCACGTGAGATGAAAGTCGCCCGGCTGGATTCTGCCTGCCGGAAACAACAGGCTGCCGAGGGATGGTTTCGGAGTTGGGAGGAGGTTCCGGATCGAGCTCTCACTCTCACGATTCCCACCATCATGCGCGTCCCTGAGCTCATTCTCTCCGTGCCCGGAAGACGCAAGGCAGAGATCGTGAGGCGAACACTCCACGGGGCAATTTCAGAGAAATGCCCAGCGACGATTCTTCGTACGCATCCCAACGCGACGCTGCTTCTCGATTCCGAATCGGCCGCACAACTGAATCTCGATGATCTGGTTCTTTCGGTTGGCGAAATTAGAAACGAATTAAGCAGAACTGCACTGTGATTTTCTCAAGCACCAGACTCACGGCGGGCGTCGCTGTCGTCCTTGTGACCAGTCCCGCCTCTGCTGGAAATGGAGATAGCGTTCGTCGGCTAAGATAGCGGAGCGAAGTTATGAGCTGAGAACGCAGACATGGCACGGCGGAGGAGAAGGTGCGAATCCTACGGCACTATCTTTTGGATAGAGTTCCGGTTTCTGATCCAGGCAGTTACTTTTACGCAGTTAGTAGGCCCTCGAATGACCCATCCTTATAATCGACGGCGCCGCTCGAATTGGAATGGAGCATGAGTTCCCCCCTTCGCGTCTTTCTGTCCCTGCTCCTCGGTGCTTTTCTGGGATACGCGTGTAAACGCAGCCCCTTCCCCCTGCTGCACGATATCCCTACTCTGATTGAGCTTTTGGCGCGATTATTCATCAATGCGATCCTGGTTTGCGTCATTCCGCTCGTGACCACCAGCCTCATAGCTGGATGCGCCGTCACCAACCCTGCCAAACTCGGCCGTCTCGCAGGCAGATCGCTAGCCATCATGCTCTTCTACCTTGTCGCATCAGCTGTTTTTGCGGGGGGGATTGCATTTGCTCTCTTTCACTATTTGTCACAAGTCATTGGCCGCGCGGCCATTGCCACCGCCACATCTTCTATCCCAGCCGGCGCGGCTCCCACAGTCGGCTCCTTCCTCCTGGGCCTCGTGCCCGCCAACATTTTCAAGGCCGCTCAGGACGGGGCCCTTCTTCCTCTGGTTCTTTCTTCCGTTGCACTGGGCATCGCCATTTCGCACCTTCCAGACTCTCAGCGCGTCCTTCTCACCCGTTTCTTCCGCGCGTTGGCAGATGGCTTCACCATCCTTATTGGTGGCATTCTCAAAACGGTTCCGATTGGAGTATTTTGTCTTTCCGTAGGCCTCGGTGCAAGCGTTGGAGTAGGTGGCGCGCGCTGGCTTTTGAGCTATGTGGTTGCCATGTGCTTCACCACCGCGATTTTCATCCCAGTTATTCTCTATCCCAGTATCGCGATCTTCAGCTCATTGAGCATTCCGGAATTTATCCGAGCGAGCGCTCCGGCGCAGGCGATTGCTTTTACTTCGCGCTCCTCGCTCGCTGCCCTGCCTGCTTCGTACAAGGCAGGGCACGACAGCCTCAAGCTTTCAGATGACGCCGGCGCTTTTTTCTTCCCCTTCGCCGCATCTATCTTCCACGTGGGCGGCTGCATCGAGCAAATGGTAGGGGTCTCCTTCCTGGCGGGTTTTTACGGAGTATCTTTCTCCTCCGCACAGTTCGCCGCCCTCGCTCTGAACGCCATCGCAGTTAGCATGACCGCCCCGGGCATACCCGGCGGCGCCATTATCGTTATGTCGCCCATGCTTGCCTCCGCAGGGATCCCACTTGAAGGCATGGCTATGTTACTGGCTGTCGATACCCTGCCCGACATGTTTCGCACGACGCTCACCGTCTCGTGCTGGCTAGGTGCGGCAAGCCTGCTAAACCCCCGAGGACAGTCAGAGGCAATCGAAGGCGCGTTCGCGGCTTCAGATGTCCGTGAGCCTGATTGTTAACACGTGGATCGTCCAGCCGTCCCCATCCCTTGCAAGCATTCTGTTGTCTTTTTCTTCTGCATCCTGAAAGAATTCCGCAGCAACGCGAGAAAACTCAGGCTTGAGAGGAATCGGCGTCTCCTGAATAATCTTCCATTGGAAACCGTCTGCTTTGAGCGCTTCTGCGATTTGTCGCTTGCCAAGGATCGACCACAGGACGAATACGGCGTCAGGCTTTGGCTGTCTGAGACAGGCATACCACTGGGAGAAGTCACGCGCCATCTTTAACCCGTCCCGTCCCGCTAAACGGTACTTGGCCCTAATAGGATCGGCTCCGATTTCGGACAATTCACTTGGGCTCACAAAGTCCTCGGGAAACTGCGGGAGGTTGAAAACAACCATATCGTGTTGGGCAACGACCTCCGGGGAAATTCGATCGAAGGGCATTGCATCCACGACATTGACTTGTGATGGAGTAATGGCGCCTTCCTTAATTTTAAGACTGACGTTGGCGCGAGTGATGTCAATCCATTCATGCAGAATTTCAATGAAGGTGACAGAGCTGGCCTTCTTCTCAAGAAGGCAGTAGAGACCGATAATCCCGGTGCCGCAGCCCATATCCAATAGCTTTTTTGTACGCGGTTCGATGGGAATGGTTTCTGCCAGAAGTTGGGAAAGCTTGGATGGTTTCTCACAACCACAATCGCCGATGTAGGCTTGCCACCATTCCGTCGGAGTACTCACTGGACTTCTCTCGCTCATGCAGCCTTTCTGAATTGCGACATCCTAATACCCTGCTCTACACAGGGGAGTATACGCGGATATTGTGCTGCACCCAAATCGCGGATTGTGGCGCCATATGTTTCAACGATTCTCTGTGATTTAACCGCAGTTTCATTGCACTTTGATTGCAGACCGATGTACCTGAATCGAGGACAAAGTTGCGACTGAGATTTGTCCGCGATTTCTAACAGGGTCAGCTGAGGATCAGCCAGGCTGCAGATGCAAACGCCCTTTCGTGACCTGCGCCCCTGGATCCGCACATACGGAGGTATGATTTCGGATTGAGGAGAGGGCATGAGCAAGAGCAGGCACACGGAGGCGCAGATCATCGCCGCGCTGAAGCGGGTGGAGGCTGGCCGCACGGCGGAGGACGTAGCCCGGGAGTATGGAGTCCCAAGCACACGATCTACGCCTGGTAGGCCAAGTACGACCGCCTCGAAGTGAACAAGGCCCAGCGTCTGCATCAGTTAGAAGATGAGAACTCACTCTTGAAGCGGCTGTTAGCATGACCGAGCCGCTCCTGCACTTTGGCCATGACCGCTTCGTTTGATAGCGCATTTGTCGTCACAGTCGCCCGCCTCTAATGCACACAGATACCTATGGCTTCCCCGCTGATGCCGGTCGCCTTCGCGTACTTCATCACAATGTTCCGATATATCGATCCGGGATCGAGGTGCTTATCAAGCGTGTCGGTGCGGTTGTTCGCAACTGGCCGGATAAGGGGAGAGTCCGGGCTTTCGTGGCTCAGCGCCCCGCCGTGTTTCCCCGCTTCCAGATATTCTCCGATGAGCCGCGAGGTCATCGGGTGAACGGGAACAAACCGGATTTTGGCGCGCTTGCCCTTAATACTGAAATGCATCACTCCTTGACGACTTTGCATGTCACGCAGCCGCAGCAGGCATAGCTCCTCGCGCCCGATGCCGTGATAGAGCAGGGTAGCGAGTATCACGCGATCCCTTACCCCTCCAGCGTGTCCGAGGCAGGGGCCTCCCGCAGTCGTCTTGCCTGTGCATCCCCTAGGGCTGGAGTGCTACCTTCCTTAATATTCGTGGCGGGCCACTTAACGCCGTCCACGGATTACCGAGGACCGCATTGCGTTCGCACAGGTAGTCGAAGAGTAACGACAGCGCTGAGAGCTTGCGGCGGATCGTGACCGCGCCGAGGGAGCGAGTCTGCATGTCCTTTCGCCAGGCGTTGACATGGGAGTGCGCGACGGTACGCAGCGCTGCAGAATTCTTCAGGCCCGTGAACGCTACGAACTTAGCGACGTCGCTTTTATAGGAGCGTCGCGTCTTGTCATTGGTGATGTTAGCGAGCCATTCGATCTCCGGGGGAACATCGGCGAGCCCGACATACTGATCCGATGTCAGAGCACGTGCAGACTTGACACTACCCGGCTCGTTCGACACTGCCCTGCTCTAATCCATGGTTCCTAACGCGATAATGTATTTTATCGATTTAGAAAGTCAAGCGATTACAACATCCTCTTTTCTTCGGTTGCCCAAAGTTCGTGAGTTCTCTATTCTTCGCATTGTTCCGATGGCGCAAACAGGCCCTCGGACAACGGAGCCGCGACCACCACATCCTTCATTCCATGATTCTCAGCCAATGTAGAGAGCCAAATGCGTCCCCCACGACGAAGCGCTCACCAGAAAGCGCGGCCATGCAAGACACGTCAGCATCGATCTCCAACATTGCGATCTCAGCCCTCCGAGGAAGATCATATAAATGAATGGTCCTATCATTGAAAGCAAAAACAATATGCTCGTTACTTAGCGCAAGCACAGCTCACACATCCCGTCGAGACCCCAACGCACGGAAGATCTCGATACCACAATGGTCACTCCAGAGACGAATGGTTCCGTCCTTTGCTCCAGAGACAAAACGACCATCAGGCAGGGCCGTCAACGCGGTCACAGGTCCCTGATGCCCGGCTAACTCGGCTTGCTCGTTAGGGTCATGCAAATTTCGCACTTGGATCAATGCATTATCAAAGCTAACGGCTAAAGCTGTGAGACTAGCCGCGATACCTCAGATATAGCCGTCTTTAAATTCGAATTGCCTGATCAGTGTCATCGTTGAAATATTCACTAACCTTAGTTGTAGCAATGCTAGCTCGTAAAAGCGTTCGAGGACAGCATCGGTTTCAAACGCATCACTGTTCGCAGTTCGGCGCCAGAGCCGGGCGATCGTTGCTATTGGAATATTCACATCCTCAGCAAATATTGCCAATTCGTGATAGCGCTGCGCGTGAAATCCTGCGGACTCATCGAATGCAGCTAGCAGGTCAAGGCTTGCCCGAACTGTACTGTCGATAGCGGCAGTTCGATCTGTTTCCAAAGTGCGATCGAAGGCACTGAGGCCACATCGGTCGAGGCGCAGGCGGACCGTGCGGATTGCTTGCTCAAGGTTCTCACCGAGTCGTATCCGCCCGCGCAGAAACCCGTTAACGAGGCCCAATAGAATGGGCCACTCACCGAGTCCTTCGCTTGCTAGTCTGATTAACTCGTTCCGCTGTGCGACGTTGACGTCGCCAATCTGCCAGCCCAACAGCTGAACCGCCTCCTCCGAAGTCATAGCATCGACTAGAATTCTTGTCGCCCGAGATGGCAGTATGTCACTGCGACGCGTAGTAATGAGGTGGGTCGTCCCAAATGCTCCATCGAGTAAGTGACGAAGGTGGCCTCGATACCATGCGTCATCAATCACCAGCAGACAATGTCGCCGCTCTAGAAGATCTTTGAGTCTATTTGCCGCAACATTGGGTTTACTGAATGCCACGTGTTCAAGTGTCAATTTGTAAATCAGGTCTGCAAGTATTTGCACAAGATTGGGCTTCTGGCCAAGAGTGACCCATAATATGCCATCTGGAAAAGCATCCTGGATCTCTTCGTCGTGTGCAAGTGCGCTCGCGAGTACCGTCTTGCCAAAGCCACCCGCGCCGCGAAGGGGCGCCGTCAAGGCAATAGCGTCTCCATCACCGCTCAACAGGGCGGACTTCAGACGGTTGAACTCAACCGGTCGCTGAATAAAGGGTTCTGGTAGCTGTGGTGCCATACCAGGGCGGCGTGGACCCTGTCCTGGTTGTTTCAGGCGATGAATTAGGCGCTGAGGTCCCTCCGGCAGCGAAAGATTAATAAAGTTCTTGGCACCAATCTACTTCGGTAGTTTCGCGAGTTCTGGTACTACAAAGCCCTGTCGCGCTGACCAAAATACGTTCGTAACCGCCTTACCCTCTCTGCGCGCGACCCGCCATTTGTCACGTATGATAGGTAGGGACAGCGTTTCAAGCGAGGTTAGCATCACGAGGTGTTCGACGGTTGCCTGCTTGCGCAATATCTCTTCAATTTCAATCCACCATTGACCGCTTACGAGGTTGCGCACGTCGTGCCAAACAACGCCAGATCCCAACTCGGTCTCTATGAGATCTCGGAGAGTCCGCGACGCATCTAGGTCTGCACGTGCGTAAGAAAGATTCGGGCGTTATTCGGCATGGCGCGGTCTACTTGACTTTCTGTCAAGATGATCTAGTCTCCTGTCCCTAAAGTTCGAGTACAAAATCGCGCGAGGGAGTCGAGAATTTGGTCTGCGGTTTTATGCCAGATGAAGGGTTTTGGATGCATGTTGTGGTGCTGGATGAAGCGTTGGATGGCTGTTTCCAGTTCTTTGGTGGAGCGATGGACGCCGCGCCGGAGCTGCTTTTCAGTGAGCAAAGCGAACCAGCGTTCGACCAGATTGAGCCAACTGGCCGAAGTGGGCGTGAAGTGCAGGTGAAAGCGCGGCCTCTTCACCAGCCAGTCGCGAATCAGTTGCGTCCTGTGGGTGCCGTAGTTGTCCAGGATCAGGTGGATGTCCAACTCCGGCGGCACGTTTTCCTCAATCGTATCGAGGAAGCTGCGGAATTCCACCGAGCGATGCCGACGCTGGGTCTGGCCAATCAGCGCACCGGTTTTGGTGTCCAGGGCAGCGAACAGGTTGGTGGTGCCATGACGGGCGTAATCGTGGGTGCGGCGTTCGATCTGTCCGGGACGCATGGGCAGCAGCGGCGCGGTGCGATCCAGGGCTTGTATCTGACTCTTCTCGTCCACGCACAGCACCAGGGCGCGCTCCGGAGGAGCCAGATACAGGCCGACGATATCGCGCACCTTGTCGATGAACAGCGGGTCTTTGGATAACTTGAACGTCTCGGAGCGATGCGGCGCCAGGGAAAAGGCTTGCCAGATGCGATGGATGGAGTTGCGGCTGAGACCGGCGCGCTTGGCCATGGAACGTGTCGACCACTGCGTAGCATCTGCTGGGGTTGACTCCAGGGTGAGCGCCAGAACACTCTCCACGTCACGGTCGCTGAGCTTGTGCGAGGTGCCTGGGCGCGGCTCGTCTAAAAGTCCATCCAGACCGGACTCCAGATAACGCCTCCGCCACTTGCCCACGGTGTGCTGCATGGTGTGTAGTTGGCTGGCAATGACCGTGTTGCTGAGTCCATCGGCAGCCAGCAGAACGATGCGCGATCGCATGGCCAGCGCCGTCTTGGGCCGCTTGCTCCAGGCGACAAGCTGAGCGCGATCCTCAACGGTAACAGACAACGGAGCGAGTGGACGACCTTTCCGCATGGGCTTCCTCCCACTCTATCCGATGCCGAATCTCCAATATTTATGATAATTATTTCAGGGACAGGACACTAGCCATTGTAGGCGTATCTACTCGCGCGCTTTTGCGTAGATTTACCTGGCAACCCAGAAGTAGTTTAACCCTCGCAATTTTAGGCGATGCACCCATTGGGATGGGGTTGAGTCCCGAAGTTTCCCTCCTGGTTCCGGTCGAGTGGCGGGTATCGGGGCGGAATGATCCAGACAGGGGCATGCAATGCGATTTCGCCGATGACAGGCATTTCTCGGAAAAGGTCCCTAACAGAAACAGGTCGCAGGCATGAAGCCGATCGAGCGCCGACTTCGTTCGCCAGCGGCTCATGCAGCATATGGGGAGATTTCTCCCTGGTCCCTTTTTGCACGATTCTCGCCCTGGAAGCAAACGGCCTCTGCGATCTCTTGAGTTCGCATCACCGAGTCTAAATGAATGATAACGTCCTCTATCGTCTTAAAAGACAAGGCCTTTGTTGCGTGTTCGAGTGAGCCCAACAGTGCGTGCCAGTGAAGAGCACCGCTGCCTGGCTTTATCGACGCTGCATCTTGCACAATTGTGCAAGATGCCTGCAGGGCGATGGTGGAGCAGATTTACTGCTGCCAACCACCGCCGAGTGCCTGGTAGAGCTGCACGAGAGAGAGCGCCTCGCTCTGTTCCGCGTTGATGAGGTTGAGCTGAGCGTTAAAGAGATTGGTGTCTGTCGTGAGCACTTCGAGATAGGCCGTCGAGCCGCCTTCATAGCGAATGCGCGCGAGCCGCGTTGCATCCTGTGCGGCTTCTACCAGCTTTTGCTGCTCGGCACGCGTGGCATGTTGCTTGTTTACGGCGATCAAGGAGTTCGATACATCGCGGAAGGCAGTCAGGATCGTCTTCTGATAGGTGAGGACCAACTCTTCCTTTTGCTGCTTGGAAAGCTCATATTGACCGCGAAGCTTGCCGCCTTCAAAGATGGGCTGCGTCAGAGTGCCGAGGCCATAGATTGTTTTGCCTGCCGGATCGAAGATGTTGGAGAGGCTGTCTCCACCTACGCCAGCCGATGCGCTGATCGAGAGCTGCGGGAAGAATTGCGCCTTGGCTACACCTACCTGTGCATTGGCTGCTTTGAGCTGCGCTTCGGTCTGTTGGATGTCAGGACGGCGCTCCAGAAGCTGCGAGGGAATGCCAACCGGAAGATCCTGCGGCACAGGCGAGAGCGCCGATGGATCGGTGTGCGCGACTGGCCCGGGTGGCTTCCCCAGCAGAAGGCTCATCGCATTCTCCTGCTGCTGAATCTGCTCCTGCAGCTGAGGAATCTCTGCGCTGGCCGTGTAGAGCAACTGCTCTGCCTGGCGCACGTCGGAAAGCGGCGCGGAACCACCGTGTTCTAGCCTCTTTGTCAGATCCAAGGAGTCCTGGCGGGCTTTGAGGGTCTGCTTGGCAACCTCGAGTTGCTGATCCAGAGACCGCAGCGTGAAGTACGATGTCGCAACCTGCCCAACCAGAGTCATGCGCACGGCGCGCTGCGCCCACGCTTGCGCGAGCATCTGATCCCGCGCAGCTTCCGTCTGCTTGCGATACAAACCCCAGAAATCCGGCGTCCACGCGGCCGACAAATTGAAGCTGCCGAACGACAGGGGATTGTTCCCTCCCAGAGTACTTCCAAGAGAACTTGGGAGATCTGCGCCTATACCCGTCCCGCCGACAGTGAGCGTAGGCAGGCCGGCTGCCCGCGTAATACGAATCTGCGACTGGGCTTCGAGTACGCGCTCGGCAGCTACACGCAGGTCATAGTTGTTCGCTAGCGCCTGACGGATCAGATCCTGCAACTCCGGCTCGCGAAATACCGCGCTCCATTGCTCATCTCCGAGCGAATCCTTAGCATCGCTCGAAACAGCGGTCTCATCCGGACCGCGAAACGCAGGAGGAGCTGTGACCGCAGGCCGCTGGTATTTTGGGCCAACGTTGCAACCTGCCAGAAGTAAAGCCGTGATGCCAGCCAGGAACGCAGTTGCGCTTTTCATCGAGGTATTCATGCGTGATCTCCCTTGGCCGGTGGCTGGCCGATACCAGCCCGCTTGCCGAGCTCGACTGGATCGACGTCGGGTTTGGAATCCATCGTCGTTCCTTTTCCCCCTTTGGTGTAGCGATGGGAGAGATACTCGACGAACGAAAACGTTACGGGAACGAAGAGAATACCGAGCACTGTCGAGAGCAGCATGCCGCCCACGACCACCGTGCCCAGGATGCGGCGCGACACGCCTCCGGCGCCGGATGCAAACCATAGTGGAAGGCATCCGACGATAAATGCCAGTGCTGTCATGATGATGGGCCGGAGACGAAGCCGGGCTGCGTCCAGCGCGGCCTGGGCAATGCTTTCCCCCTTCTCGTAGTTCGTCTTGGCGAACTCGACGATGAGGATCGCGTTCTTCGCCGACAGACCGATCAGCATGATCAGTCCGATGGTTGCAAAGACATCGTTCTCCAGCGCACGGATATTCAACGCCGTATAGGCGCCCAGAATCGCCACCGGCGTGCTGAGAAGAACGCTGAATGGAAGAGTCCAGCTTTCATATTGAGCAGCCAAAATCAGGAAAACGAACAGAATCGAGAGCCCGAAGACGACCCATGGAGGAAGTCCGTGCGCGGCCTTGTTTTCCTGGAAGGACATGCCTGAATAATCGAAGCCCATGTCAGACGGCATGGTCTGATGGAAGGTGTCTTCCAAAGCCTTCATGACCTGCCCGGAACTGTACCCGGGGGCGCCGACGATGGTCATCTGCACTGCGTTGTATTCGTTGAATCGAAGAATGAATTCCGGTCCATTGATCTTTTTGATGTTGATGAGCGTTGCCAGAGGCACCTGTCCTCCATTGGCGCTTCGCACATAGAACTGATTGATGTTTTCGATCTTACTTCGTGTGTCGGACTCAGCTTCCACGTATGTTTGCCATTGCCGGCCAAACCGGTTGAAGTAGTTTGCAAGGTATCCGCCCATGAATGTCTGCATCGTCGCATAAACATCCGAGAGCTGAACCTGCTGCTGCACAACCTTTTCTTTGTCCACCGCCGCATAAATCTGCGGCACGGCGGGCAGGTAGGCTGGAACAGCGGCCGCGATCTCATGATGATTTTTCAGGGCGCCCATGAACGTACCGAGGTTCTTGGTCAGATACATCGGATCGTCGTTGCCCGAGCGGTCTTCAAGGATGAAGGTAACGCCCCCCGAAGTGCCGACGCCGGGAATCGAAGGTGGCGGGAAGCTGAAGGCGATGCCATCCGGATTCATTGCCAGTTGCTTTGCAAGATTCTGCTGGATGGCGAGGAACTGCTCCTCCTTCGACTTTCGAACATCCCAGTCCTTGAAGGATACGAAGAAGAAGGCTGTATTGGTGCTCTGGGTCTGCGTAAGCAGGCTGAAGCCGTTGACCTGGATGACGCTGTGGACGCCTGGCGTTTTCATCAGCGCATCGGACACCTTCAGTGCCGCCTCATCGGTGCGCTGCAGAGAAGAAGCGTCCGGAAGCTGCAGCGCGACGAAGGCATATCCCTGATCTTCTGTTGGAATGAAGCCCGTTGGCAGGTGTGCGCCCAACAACACCGAAACGACACCCACGGCGGCCAGGACGAGCATGGAGAACCCGGCCTTGTGCACCATAACTCTCGATGTGGATACAAAATTGTCCGTTGCGCGGCCAAAGAAGTTGTTGAAAAACTCGAAAAAGCGCCCGAGCAGTCCCTTTTTCTTTTCCTTATCTTTCGGTTTCAGCAGCAGGGACGCCAGCGCGGGGCTGAGCGTTAGCGCATTGAAGGCCGAGATGAGAACGGAGATCGCGATCGTGATGGCAAACTGCTGATAGAGACGGCCAGTAATGCCGGGGATGGCCGCTGTGGGAATGAACACGGCAGCAAGGATGAGCGCGATGGCCACGACCGGCCCGCCTACTTCCTCCATGGCTTTGATGGTCGCGTCCGTGGGGCTCATGCCTTCATCAATGTGGTGCTCTACCGCTTCGACCACGATGATGGCGTCATCGACCACCAGTCCGATCGCCAGCACAAGCCCGAAGAGCGATAGCGTGTTGATGGAGAATCCCAGCAAAGGGAAGATGATGAACGTGCCGATCAGGGAGACCGGCACGGCCATCAGAGGAATCAGCGTCGCACGCCAGCCTTGCAGGAAGACGAAGACCACGATCACCACCAGGACCAGAGCTTCCACCAGGGTTAGCACAATTTCATGCAGACCTGCGGTCACAGCCTTGGTTGTGTCGAGCGGGACGTCGTACGTCAGTCCAGCGGGGAAGCTTTTGGAAAGCTCGGCCATCCGCTGGTTCACCAGTTTGGCTACTTCCACTGCATTGGAGCCTGGGAGCTGATAGACGCCGAAGACGCCGGCTGGCGCCTTATTATAGCGTCCATTCAGCGTATAGTACTGCTGGCCCATCTCGACGCGGGCGACGTCACTTAGATGGACCACCGAACCATCAGCGTTCGCGCGCACAACGATCTTCCCGAACTCTTCCGGAGTGACGAGCCGGCCCTCGGTACGGACGGTATAGGTGAACTGCTGACCCTTCGGAGCGGGATCGCCTCCGACCTGACCGGCCGGATTCACATTGTTCTGCGTCTGCAGGGCTGCAATGATTTCAGGCGCTGTTACACCAAGCTTTGCCAGCTTGTCTGGCTGCACCCATACGCGTAGAGCATACTGGCCGCCGAACACCTGGACGCGAGCAACACCGGGAACTCGGGTGATTTCATCCTGCAGCTTGATAATGGCGTAGTTCGTAAGGAACGTCGCGTCGAACGTGTTGTTTGGCGACGAGAGCGCTACGATCATCAGCGGCGAGGTAAGCGACTTCTGCACGGTGATGCCGCCCACGGTCGCCTGCGCAGGCAACTGCGACTGCGCCTGAGATACGCGCAGCTGTGTCAGAATCTGGTCGGTATCCGGGTTTGTCTTCACGTCGAAGTCGACAAAGATTTGCGACTGTCCGTTATTGGCATTGACCGAATACATGTACAGCATGTTGTCGACGCCGGTGATCTGCTGTTCCAGCGGCGTAGACACGGATTGCAACAGCGTCTTGGCGTCGGCGCCTGCATAGTTGGCCTGTACCTGGATTTCCGGCGGCGCGATGTCCGGATACTGCGCCGTCGGCAGAGTCAGCATCGACACCAGGCCAATAATCGTAGTGAGGATGGCAATGACAATGGCCACGATCGGCCTGCGAATAAAGAACTTCGACATCCTTACCTCCCGGCCGCATCGTTCATCGCGGGTGCTGGTGCAGTCTGCGCAGGATGCGGAGAAACAGGCACACCTTCCCGCAGTTTTTGCAGGTTGTCGACGACCACCTGCGAACCGGCAGGCAGACCGCCTTCGACCACCCAGTCGCTGCCATATTGCGGACCGAGAGTGAGGTTGACGATTTTGACCTTGTTGTCAGGGCCGACAATAAAGGCCTGCTGCGTGCCCTGCAACTCTTGGACCGCAGCTTGCGGCACGAGGATGACATTGTGTTGCAACCGCGTTTCAGCCGAGACGCGGCCGAACTGCCCCGGACGAAGAATATTGCCCGGGTTGGGGAACGCTGCCGCAATGCGGATGGCGCCCGTCTGCGCATTTAACTGGCGATCGACGAAGACGATGTGGCCTTGTTTCGGATATTTGTCGCCGTTCGCCAACCTGAGTGTCAGCGGCAGGTTTGGGGCGCTGCTCAGCAGGCCGCTCTTCTTCTGGTCCTGCAGGTTGGAAAGCGAAAGATACTCGCTGTCACTGATGGAGAAGTACACCTTGATCGGGTCCATTTGCGAGACCGAAGTCAGAACCGACTGCGGGTTCACCAGATTGCCAACCTGAGTGGTCGCCTGTCCCGCGACACCGGAGATCAGCGAACGAACCTCGGTAAAACCGAGGTTGAGTTTCGCGGTTTCTACCGCGGCTTTCGCACTGGCGATCTGCGCCTCCGCCGCGCGGACGTTTGCGGTCATTTGTGCTTCGGTCTGCTTATCGTTGTCGAGCTGGCTCTGCGCGATGGCGTGCTGTTCTGCCAACGGAGTGTCTCGCTTCACGTTGATATCGGCGAGTCCCAGTTGGGCCTGCGCCTGGCCCAAAGCGCCCTCTGCCTGGCCTACCTGACCCTCGGCCTGGTCCAAAACTGCCTGAAACGGACGCGGGTCGATCTCGAACAGAACCTGCCCCTTGTTCACGACCGAGCCTTCGCGGTAATCCTGCTTGATCAGGTAGCCGCTCACCTGGGGCTGAATCTGGGCATTCACATAGCCGTCCATGGTGCCCACCCATTCGTTGCGGAGGGGAACATCGCTTGCGTGGACAGTGACAACAGAAACCGGCAACGGTCCCATAGCCGGTGGTGCCTGCTTCTTTTCGCATCCGGCCAAAAAGAGGACCAGCGCAAAGGGGAGCGCGATGCCCCCGGTCATCTGAATGCCGCGGGCGTAGGTGTTTCCTGATCCGCGATTGCGTCTCACCTGGAAAGCCATAAAAGCTCCTTGTTCGTTTTCCGCCTGATCGCAATGACGGTGTACAGTAAAACATACATGGGTGTATGTTTCGTCTATGGATGCGGGCGCAGAACAATTTGATTCAGGAATCAGCGGGGGAAATTCAGGAATCGGGAAGAGAAAGCGAAATGCCTTCAGAGATCCTTCCGATGGCCCGACGCAGGAGCGCGCCATTCACACGCGTCACGAGCTGTTGCATGCGGCTCGCCGCATCTTCGCCCGTGACGGTTTCGAGGGAGCCAGGCTTCAGGATATTGCCGAATCTGCGGGCAAAACAAGAGGAGCTCTCTATGCCCACTTTAAGGATAAAGAAGATCTCTTCTTTGCGTTGATCGCACAGGATCTGGCCCAGGACGATGCGGCCTTCCAAAAGAAGCTGCGGCCTGATTCCACGCACGAAGAGCGGATCGCGGTTGTCACCGAACACCTCGAAGCCCTCGTCCGCGACAGGCAGCGCGCTTTGCTCTATGTCGAATTCAAGCTGTATGCAGCGCGGCATTCACAGCACAAGCGGCAAAGATTGGTGGAACTCCATGCCGCGGTGTGCGGTCAGTGCGCGGAGCGCAAGATGCAATTAGTCCCGGAATTCGCGACTGCGGATGGAGCAGAACGCCGTCAACTCATTGCTTCCTTTGGAGCATTGCTTGACGGACTTGCTCTCAATCTCTACTTCGATCCTGTTGGCCTGACCAATGAAGAGGTTCATCGCAGGATCGAACAAGCGGTTCGCGAGCGTATCAAAGCAAGACTGGAGTTATAGTCGTTGCCAATTGAGATCCACACCAAGGAATAAATCTGATGATTCCCCATAACGATGCGGGCATGTAGGCCGCGACGGTCACAGGTATAGCCGATGATCTTGTCTGCGATCTCTTGGAATCGCGCATCAACGCCTGAAGCGTACATGTGTCGCAAGCGGGCGGATTTTTACCCGCACGAAAGATCGCGATCCTGGCTGAGCAGTATGGCGTGAAGACCGCATGGCATGGACCAGGAGATGTTTCACCGGTAGGGCACATGGGAATAGAACTCTGGATATTGTGAGCTATAACTTCAGCATTCGGGAGTACATGCCATTCAAAGCTGAGACGCAGGAAATCTTCAAAGGGTGACCAGATGAAGGATGGCTATTTCTGGGTGAACCAGAGGTCGGGGTAGGGAATCGAGATCGACGAGAAACTAGCGGCGAAATTTCCATTTACTGACAACGCAAACCACCTGAATGGCGGGTGGGGCGAGATCCGTAAACGAGATGGAACGGTGATCAAGCAGTAGCTATCAAATTGGCCCGCGCAATCGATCATCTCGGAGTAGCATGGTTTGATAGCACGGTGTCGAGGGGGCGGAAGACATGAACAGACGAGAGATGCTGGCCACCACAGGTGCTGCGACGCTTGGGGCACTTTGCATGCCGGAGCTGATGAAGGCCGACGCTCCGGCGAGTCGGGTTGCGATCGTACGTTGTCGCGATTACGCGCAGTATGGACAGCAACTCTCGCAAGCGTTCGATCAGATCGGCGGGATCGAGAAGTTGGTGCGTGGAAAGACCGTTGCGCTAAAGCTGAATCTCACGGGGAATCCGAAGAACTTCCCGCTGACACCCGATCTTCCTTATCGGACGGATCCGCAGTCGGTGGCGGCGACCGTGCATCTGTTTGCCAAGGCAGGTGCGCGGCGCGTTCGCATGATTGAAAGCTTCTTCCCCGCCGAGCAGGATCTCTCGTTATGGGCACGCTACGGCCTGGACGTAAATGCGATTAACAACATGGGTGTGCCGGTGGTTTGGGAAAACGTACAGAACCTTGGCAACTACAAGCAATATGTGCGCATGAAGGTGCCGTGGGGCGGCTACGCCTATCCGGCATACCATCTGAACCCGGCATTCTATCAGTGCGACGTATACGCTTCGATGGCGAAGCTGAAGAACCATTGGATTGCAGGCGTGACCATGACGATGAAGAACAACTTCGGCAACACGCCCTGCTCGCTCTATGGCGGGGACTGCGGATCTAGCGGGAATGAGAAACCGACGCAAGAGCGCGGACCTGTGCTGCACAGCGGAACGACGCCTGCGCCCGCGGGAGTCGATGTCGAGCTGCATCCTGATTCTCCGCGCGATCCGGGCTATCGGGTTCCGCGCATTCTGGTCGATCAGAACGGCATCCGGCCAATTGATCTCGCTATCGTGGATGGTGTCGAGACGGTGCGGGGCGGGGAAGGTCCGTGGCTTCAGGGCCTCGAAAAGATGACGCCGGGCGTGATCATCGCTGGCCGTAACGCTGTCTGCGTGGACGCTGTCGGGATGGCAGTGATGGGCTACGATCCATATGCGGAGCGCGGCACTTCTCCGTTCATCCGAGGCGATAACTCCCTGCGTCTCGCAGAGGAAGCCGGGATCGGAACACGAGATCTGAAGCGTATCGAAGTCGTCGGGCTTTCCATTAAGGACGCTCGTATCAATTTCGGGCCAGGTGCAGTTGGTAAGAAGCTGAGCGAATTGAACTCATAATCGCATCCGATTAAGCGGGTTGGGGGCGCTTGCTTGTTCGGGCTGAGCATATCTGGAGCGAGGGATGCGCCGCGGATTCTGCCTAGGTCCATATCAAATATGGATCGCGAACGATGCGTGATAACGACCTTTGTCGCGGGGAAAAGGAACACGACGCGATAATCCGGTTTACAGATGCCACAGCTTAGCTGCGGCGCGGAGACCTATTCAAACGCGCAACCTAACTTTCGAGTCCCGACTTCGGGAAGGCTCTGTCATAGAGCATTCCGTTCGTGATGCTGACAGTGCACACCGCTGACATGGGAATTTCCTCGAAAGGGGACAATTGAGGATCATGCCATGTTGCTTCTCGACAAATATCGCCCGCAAGAGGCAAACTCAGAGTTTTCATCTCATTAGAGTCTTTGACCGCTTGAGTCAGTCCCTCTCTCAAAGAGCGACATGAAGGGTCTCCCCTCGCCAATGGTTTTGATCGATCAGGTGATAACTATCGACAATCAGAGTTACCTCAGTCACGCAACTGATCCACTGGCGAAACACCTACAAAAACAAGCCGTAGCGATTCTTGTGGACGGTTCTGCCGAATTCACAGTAACCTATAACTCAAAACAGGAGTCTGTTAGCACGACCACCTGTACGCCTGTCCAATTAGTAGCCGCTAGAAAGTCACTTTTCTACGAGTTGAGGGTCGAATCTTCCAGGACTTGATCTCGATGACGCCTGGCGTCACGACAGCAACTCCGCAATCGGGCGATGGGACAGGATCAATTGGGGCTAGTAGAGATTTCAGTATCAATGGGCAGAGAACCGAATCCAACGGCTACATCGTCGATGGTGTGTCGACGAATGTGAGTCCCGGTAATGGCTATGGTGTGCCGGGGCCAGGAACGAGCAGTTCTGTCGCGGCATCTACTGCTCTGGGACGACACAAAGCCTTGTGTCAGTTGACGACTTGCAAGAGTTCCGAGTGTTGAGCTCAACGTTTTCCGCGGAATACGGGCTCCAGTGCTCAAGCGCGTAGTCAAGGGAGTGGAGCAGGCATTCGCTGTTCTACCCGCCCAGGATATCCTCGTTGGTGCATGTCTAGTGAGACAGATTTCATTCGTAATGCCTCTGAATGAAGTTGGCAGCGGTCCCAGCCCCCGCGAGGATGGCCTGCTTCCAACGAGCGCTTTTGAACGTGTTTTCATTAGCTACTCGAAAAACTATGCAGCTTTGGACCCCTGGGCTCGATAGATAAAGTGATCGCCCGGATTGTCCAGAATCGAGGACTGCGTTGCAGCTTGAAAAGTCGACAAACAGCTAGACTTATGCTGCCCGAATTTGGCGCAGCACGGAGGTTACGTCTTGAAGCAGAACACGCATCGATCAACCTCCACGCATTTCGGCTTCCACTGCGAGATAGCACGTCATGTTCCACATGCCAGCCGCTTGAAATCAACAACTTAGATGCTCGACATCGCGTACGTATGTTCATAGCTGAGAAAGAGAGTTCAAAAGCGGACGTTTATGGCAAAGCATCTGTAAAGACCGTGTGATCCAGATGGCCAGCCACCGCACGGCAATGAAGGTCGTCTAAGGTGACGCACTGTTCAGTCGCGCGATTCTTTCAACTAATTTCTTGACACATGAACTGTTGTCGAGCAGACTTGCTTTTGTCCTCAAATTGACGGCAAACGACCTTCACCTTTCCTTTTTACAGTCTCCCTACCATCTGCTAAAAAGTGCCCCGAAGCTGCGCTTAAGTGGGTATGCGATTTCATAAAAACTGCTTCTGTTTTCGGCCGTTTCTGATCAGCTGCCCCCGGAGATCGAGAAATGCGTGTCCTGAATATTCTTTTCTTGGTTTTGTTGGCTGTTGGCGCTCATGCGCAGAGTGTGACGAATCCATGCCCTAATGCACAGCCGGTGCCCCAGCAGATGAAACTGCCGACGATCCTTCCGCCGGGCGAGCCGGTGACGATGGAGAAGCAGCTGCTGACTTACCTGAACAAGCTGCAGTATCGCAACCTTGGCTGGTGCCGCGATAAGTGGGTGCGGGACACGGGACCGCTGATTCAGGGGACGGCAGCGATCGTGCATCCGGCGGTACACATCTATTACTCGCCGGAGGTGTCGAAATGGTTGTTAAACGGGCGCAAGGGTGAGATTCCGGATGGGGCGGTGATCATCAAGGAGCAATTCTCGCCGGTCCCGGCGGCGCGGTATCACGGTATTGCAGAGAAGGACCTGGGATGTTCGAACGACTGGACGGTCATGATCCGGAACTCGAAGGGCTCATTCGATGGGTGGTTCTGGGCTGAGGTATGGAATGGCAGCACGCCATCGAATTCGATGAACTTCAACAATCCGTTTCAGTATCCGAACGCGGGATATGGGCTGGTGTGTTTGCGGTGCCACTCCTCGGCGGAGAAGCAGCACACGTTCGCGTCGCTGAGCAACATCGAAGGCTCGCCGGGATGGCCGTTGCAGTTCCGCGTGGATGACAGCTGGATGAGCCACAGCGCACCCCTGCCGCCAAAGACATGTGGATTTGGATCGACGACGCTGATAGACCTTGTACAGACCGCGCAGGCGCCGCTGGAGGAGCGGCATCGGCTGGCGCACGAGGAGGCGATTCCGCCGGCGCTGTTTCCGGAGCACGAGCAGAATGCAGCGATCCAGGAAAACGTCGAGGCGCTGCCACTGGTGAAGCTATTGCGTGCACTTCCCCCGAGTATTCAAAAGATGCCGCCGGAGCCGTTCGATACTGTTGTCCCCGAGCCGAAGTCGGTATTGAAGCCCGCGGCGGGCTTGCCGGCAAACGTCTCTCCGGGGTTCGTGACATCGTCGCAGTGTACAGGCTGCCATAGCGGACTGACGGGCGCGGGGCTGGGGCCGACGATGGTGCTGACATCGAGTTCATCGCCGACGATCAATGTGTCGCAGTACGGGGAGTGGCGGTGGACGCCGATGGGGCTCGCCGGACGCGATCCGGTCTTCTACTCGCAGCTGGACAGCGAGCTGGCTTATCTGAAGGAGCACACGAAGCAGCAGCAGATCATTGACACCTGCACGCAATGCCACAATGCGATGGGCAAGAGGACGTTCGCCACCGAGCATCCGAAGGAGGACTACAAACTCGCCTTTGTCTACGAAACGGACCCGCATAATGAGGGATTCAAATATGGTGGACTGGCGCGGGACGGGATCAGCTGCGAGGTGTGCCACCGCATGCAGGCACCGAAAGATCCAAGCCTGCCGTATTTTCTGAAGCACCAGATCAACGGCGTGTTCGATGTAACTCCGCAGGGAGAGCTGCACGGACCTTTCAAAGACAACGAGATCACGACTTATCCGATGCTTACGGGCATCGACGCAAAGCCGAAGTACGACGCGTATATTCAATCGCCGCAGATGTGCGGAACATGCCACACGATCCTGCTCCAGGTGGTGGACAGCCCTGACGCGGGGAAGTCCTCGGTGGAGCAGGCAACATATCCGGAATGGCTGAACAGCGATTTTCGCAAGGAGTATGGATCGGTTGGTGCAACGCCGAAGACCTGCCAGGACTGCCACATGCAGGGCGAGTATGTGAATACGAAGACAGGCATGAATGTGGCGCAGATCAGGGACAGAATCGCAATCGTGCAGGACGGAACCTACCCCGCGGTGGAACACCTGGCCAAACCGGATGATGTGAATGTGCGCTATCGCGAATCGGGGTTCAGCCGGCATGAACTGCTGGGAACGAATGGGTTCCTACTGCAGATGTTTCTGAAACCAATGAACGCGATGGGAAATAACGAGACGCTTGGAGTCCGGCTGAGCGATTACATGTCGGGGCTGACTACAGATCTGCAGGCAGCGTCAGATAACGTCGTGCAGCAGGCGCAGACGAGCACGGCCACGGTGGAGATTTCGAAGTGGGAGGTGCATGACAACACGCTGGTCGTAGAGGTAACGGTGACGAACAAGGCAGGTCACCGGTTTCCAAGCGGCGTGGGGTTCCGGAGAGCATTTCTTGACCTGCAGGCAACTGTGGATGGAAAACCGTTCTTTACTTCGGGAGCGACGAACGCGATGGGGCAAATTACGAACTTTACGGGGCAGGTGTTGCCGACGGAGTCCTTCCAGGATGGCATGTATCAGCCACACTTCAGCCAGGGGAATCCGATCCGCTCGAGTGACCAGGTGCAGATTTACGAAGAACTGACGCAGGATGCGCAGCACCAGTTCACCACCAGCTTTACGCGACGCGACTATGACGTGAAGGACAACCGTCTGCTGCCGATCGGCTGGTCGTTGCACGGGCCAAAGGATCTCCAGATCCCGGAGCCGTATCTGCATGCGACGCTGCCGGTCGGCGATGCACTGAATGATCCTGTGTACCTGGCGGGCAGAGGACAGTCGATTGTGCGATATGAGATTCCGCTGCCGATCGGCGCAAATGCGGGCAACCTGCATGCGACGGTGAGTCTGTATTCGCAGACGCTGCCGTCGTACTTTCTGTCGGACCGCTATCAGACCAGAACTCCGGCGACAATAAGGCTGGAATATCTGGCGAATTCACTGGGGACGCTGCAGGAAACGGATTACGCAAACTGGAAACTATTGATCGGCTCGGCGAGTAGGTAATGAGTGGCCGCGGCATGGTCTGGACAATGTTTAACCATATCCTGCGGTGAACCGATCCGCATCGAAGAATTGCTGGCATCGCCGGTACGAGCCCAGCTACGTTCCGTAGACCATGATTAGGGAATTTGCGTTGTACGAGTCGCGGGCGCTGCGGCGTTTCGCGCGCGTCGATCTGGGCCGCGCGGCGACACTGTAACGAGACGGGCCAGCCGCACAACCAGGTTAGTCAGATATTTGCTACATCCTGTGTCCCAGGCTACGAGCGAGCCATTCAGTAGGAGACATTCCTACACGTTGCGTAAAGATTCGCGTTAGAGCTGTCGCATTTGCATATCCCACGGCGGATGCGATCAGCTTCAGTGAGTTGCCCTTACGCAACATTGTTTGGGCAACCCCCAGCCGCCAATTTGCCAGGTAATCAAACGGTGTCACGCCGACAACCTGGCGAAAATAAGCAGCAAAGCGCGTACGGGACATACCGGCTAGTTGAGCAAGTTGTTCCAGCGACCAGGCGGCTTCAGGATGTTTATGCATGCCCTCGATTGCCTTGCCCAAACGCGAATCACTGAGTCCCATCAAAACTCCGCTGTCAACCAGATGTGCATTCATTGCTGATCGAATAAGTAGCACAAAAAGATATTCGAATAATCGATCTATGGCAGTCTGGCGGCCTGGTAATTTTGAGAAAGCCTCTGAAAACAAAAGCTGCAGGGTCGGTTCAAGTTCGGGAAGGGCGTCTAGTGGAAGCACAAGTGGTTCTGGAAACGACGCGATTAGAGGATTCAGCATTCCGGCGCCAAACTCGATCGTCGCGCAAACGAGCTCGGCTCCCTCTTGCTCTGGGCCGTGAAGACGATGGAGGCGAGGACGTGGAAAGAACAGGATGCTCGGGGTATCAATGACCATTTGACGCGCATCTGGCCGGGTGATCTTCAGCCTTCCTTTCCTGAGCACATGAAGATAACCGGCATATTCACTATCTTGATCCGCAGAGCTTCCGCACAAGAACCCCGAATAAAACATCCGGGCCGTGAGAGAAAATTTTTCGAAGAAAGGAGCCAATCGATCCATATGGGACTATAAGATATCTCAACGGTACTCCTCGTGACAATACGTCCCATATCATCCTTAGAGATGCTTCCTGCGCAGTGCAGAAGTGCTGCCCGGATTGGAGAAGAGTATGTCCCATATCGCTCCCGATTTCACATCAAACATCAACAACCACGTTGCCGTCACGCTTTCTCAGGGGCATTCGGCTGGGCCTTCCAAATCAGCTAAAAGTAGCCTGACCAGATTAGCCGCATGGATAAACGATCGTGATGTCCCTTTCCTTGTAACCAGCATTGGCATGATTGTGATGCTTCTTTGGGCTGGGTCCTACAAGATGACCGCTTCCGGCGCCGAAGGTATCATTCCCCTGGTTTCCAACAGCCCGCTGATCAGTTGGCACTTCAAATTGTTTGGTCCCTATATCGGCTCAGACCTAATCGGAATCACTGAGATCGCCGGAGCCCTATTGATTGCCGCAGGCTATTTCAGGCCTAAAGCCGGTGTTGTAGGTGGCCTTATTACCACAGTGATGTTCTTTACCACCAGCACTATGGTTATGACTACACCCGGCGCGATCATTTCCGTTCACGGCATCAGGTATATGAGTTTTTTGGGCCTGTTTCTCTACAAGGATCTTATCTCGCTTGGGGTATCGTTCTATCTAATCGGCTATTTCGGCAACAAGGCTATCCTCCTTGAAAACAGAGGCGAGTGAATGAAGGAGAGGACAAAGTGGCACATTCCAACCTAGTGTGGTGGCGATAAACCTTTGCCGAAGCGATCACATTTCTGATGAAAGATGCCGTTCCACCAGTGGTTTCGTTTTATCTGCGCTGAAGCACGATCTTGTCAGAGCCACGCCTGCTGCTGAGATTGCGCGACGAGAGTCCGGGTGGACTGTGGTTCGACGCCGAGCGCACCACTCTAAGCCCTATTTTTGATCGTCACTTGCCAGACAGCAGACGCATCAAAGAAGGGTGCAGATATCGGCGTCGACCAAGTTGCCTTGGCATCAAATTCTGTTCGGTCGCACGATGAAAAGGATGTTATGAACGACCAAAGCGGGAAATTGCTGATCGTGGAATCTGACGACGCTTTGAGGGTAACCCTCATCGCTTTGTTGGAAGACGCAGGATACAGGGTTTCAACCGAGTACCGCGGGGGAATGAAAGCCGTTTTCGCTTTCGAACCCGACCTTGTCATTCTTGGTGCGGATCCACCGCAGTTGGATTGTTGTGACCTTCTTTCTGAAATCAAAGCTTCCAAGCACACTCAGAATGTACGAGTTGTGATGTTAGTTCATGGGAATGCCGCGGAACGGACTCGGGGACTGGATCTCGGGGCGGATGATGCATTGTCGCTGCCTCTCGATCCACCCGAGCTCCTTTCGAGGATACGCTCTCAATTGCGGAGCAAACAGACTGCAGACGAGCTTTGGCAGCGACTTCGGCTTAGCGAGGACAGTCAGAACGCGAACCAGCAAGTGGTAACGGCGGTCAATGAGGAGAGACGGACGTTTCTGGTCGGCACTCTAGCCATTGTTCTTGTACTTGTCGTTGTTGGCCTTGTCTCGTTTTTCTTCTACCACCGTAGCCAAGCGGAAAACGTCCGAGTCTTTGCCGCCATCACTCGCCTGCAAACCGGCGCACTCTCGCAGCAAAGCCTGATGGAACGTTCCCACCAGAGCCTCGAGAACCAGACGCGGGGAGCTGCAGGCGACCAACCAGAAGACCACGCCGCTCTAGAAAACCAGGTAGCGGCGGTAGAAGGCCGGCTTCAGAAGCTCGAAACCGAGGGGAAGGCTGCACACGCAATAATCGAAGCCGATGAGCCGAGTGTCTGTCTCATCCATGTTGTGTTGGCATTCCGCGATCACGACTCCGGGTTGAAATTGCGCTACGCGGCGCTCACTAGCTCCGGAGAGCCTGAGACCGACAAGTCCAATAATCCCTTAGTGAGCCTTACGGGGATCGGACCAGAGGTACACCTTGATGTTTTTGGCACCGGGTTTCTTGCCTCCGATGACGGACAAATCCTCACCAACCATCACGTCGCCGAACCCTGGTGGCAGAACGACGAACTGAAGGAGATGCTCGATCAAGGCCTCGAGCCCGATATTGCCGAGATGACGGCCTATTTCCCCAGCATCGCCCATGGCATCCCGATTTCGACCAAGAAGATTTCGTCCGTTGCAGATGTCGCAGTCGTAAAGGGGAATGTTTCGGGGATGCGAATTCGGCCCATCACCCTGGCCGATGGGCGCAACTCGGCTGTTGGCGGCAGTCCGGTCGTGTTGCTTGGCTATCCTACCGGTGTTGATGCGATTCTGGCTCGCACTGGTGCAGCTACTCTACAGGCAATCGCAGCTTCATCGAAGGGCGATCCGAAGCAGGCGATGGAAGAACTCGCACGCCGTCACTTGATCAAGCCAGTCGTCACACAGGGACACATCGGCGACATACTGCCTGACAAAATCGTTTACGACGCCCAGACGACCTCTGGCGGTTCCGGTGGCCCGCTCTTCAACGATCAAGGTCAGGTCATAGGAATCAACTTTGCGATGGTACGCGATTTCGGCGGATCAAATTTTGCTATTCCCGTGCGTTTTGGGGAGTCACTCTTGAAGCCCTGAGACGCGTAACCAAACGCGCTCCCAGACCTCTCATCGTCGGAAGCGCCTTACCCAAAGCCCGAATGGAGTCATCCACATGTTTGATATGAAAAACCTCACTCGTCTGAAGAAGCTCGATGAGAATGCACCTGAAACGATGAAAGCCTTTTGGGCTTTTGACAAAGAGGCATTCAAAGACGGCGCCATCAATGTCTTGCACAAGCAATTGATGGCTGTGGCCGTTGCGCTGACAACGCAGTGTCCTTACTGCATTGAGTTGCACGTGAAAGCAGCGCGTCATGCCGGCGCAAATGACGCGATGCTGACGGAAGCAGCCATGGTCGCTGCGGCGATGCGAGCAGGCGCGGCGGTTACCCACGCGTCTCACTTATTCAAGGATTAACAAGAACGAATGTTGTGAATCAACGATGTTTGTGTCCCATGCCCCAACGAGACATGGGGCACAAAATTGCTGGACGTCATCCTCGCCCATCCGGCTCTAACAGAAGGATTGGGTTTCCTTTTCGTTCGCCAAGTAGTACAACGTGATATCTAAAGACTGACAGGAGTGAATTGTGAGCCAAGTCTCCCTGGTTTGTTCCCCTTTCGCGGTGCTTCAGAGCGGAAAGGCAAAAGATGTCGCGGTCGGCTGCAGCGCACCTCTTGGAGCGACGTTTGTTGCCGGTGGGGTTAACTTCAGTGTTTTCTCCAGAAATGCATCCCGGGTAGAGCTGCTCTTGTTTGATCGGGTTGATGATGCCCGTCCTGCCCGCGTTATCGACATTCAGAGCGCGACAAACAGAACCCTGGACTATTGGCATGTTTCTGTGGAGGGGATAGTGCCGGGTCAACTCTATGGATTTAGGATGTATGGCCCTTTTGATCCACCAAGAGGCATGCGCTTTGATCACGAAAAGGTCTTACTGGATCCTTATGGGCGGGGAGTGGCCATTCCGGAAAGCTACAGCCGAAGCTCGGCGACGGTTTCCGGAGATAACGCCGCTACTGCAATGAAGAGCGTTGTGCTAGATCCGAGCTCCTACAACTGGGAAGGCGATCTTCCTCTGCGCAGACCAGCTTCGCGATCCATCATCTACGAAATGCATGTGCGTGGATTCACATGCAACCCCAACTCCGGAGTATCGGAGAAAAACCGCGGAACGTACGCCGGAGTCATCGAAAAGATCCCCTACCTGCAGGATCTTGGAATCACTGCTGTTGAACTTCTGCCGGTTTTTCAGTTCGATCCTGGGAATGCGGTGAACGGGCGATTGAACTATTGGGGCTATGACCCAATTTCCTTCTTTGCACCACATTGCGCGTACAGCTCGCGTCGCGATCCGTGCGGTCCGATGGACGAGTTTCGCGACATGGTCAAGGCTCTGCACAGGGCCGGCATTGAAGTCATTCTGGATGTTGTTTTCAATCACACTGCCGAGAGCGATCACAATGGCCCGACGCTGAGTTTCAAAGGGATGGAAAATGGCGTCTACTACGTTCTTGACAACGACCGTTCCCGCTACGCGAATTACACCGGAACAGGGAATACCTTGAACGCGAACCATCCGGTCGTTCGACGCATGATCGTGGACAGTCTTCGTTACTGGGTGCAGGAGATGCATGTCGACGGCTTTCGTTTCGATCTTGCATCCATTCTGAACAGAGATGAGGCAGGTAATCTGATGCCCAGTCCGCCGGTGCTCTGGGATATCGATTCAGATCCTGTGCTTGCCGGATGTAAGCTCATTGCCGAAGCATGGGATGCCGCGGGCCTGTATCAGGTGGGCAGTTTTCCTGGGCACAGTTGGAGAGAGTGGAATGGACGATTTCGCGACGATGTTCGCAGCTTTTTCCGTGGCGACGAGGATACCGTTGGGCGCCTTGCAGACAGGTTGATCGGCAGCCCCCAGATCTACGGACACAAGGCACGGGAAGCCGAGCAGAGTGTAAATTTTGTAACTTGTCACGACGGGTTCACACTGAACGACCTCGTCTCGTACAACGTAAAGCACAACGAGGACAACGGCGAGCACGGACGCGATGGCACGGATGACAACCGCAGTCATAATTGGGGTGTGGAAGGGCCATCGGAAGATCCGGCAGTGGAGGCAATTAGAAATCTTCAGGTAAAGAACTTCTTGACGGTCACGATGATCTCCCTGGGACTCCCCATGATCCTGATGGGTGACGAAATGCGGCGCACACAGCGCGGCAATAACAACGCCTGGTGTCAGGACAATGAGGTCAGTTGGCTCGACTGGGATCTGCTCGCAAAGCACGCGGACGTGTATCGCTTCGTACGATTGCTGAATCAACATCGTCTGATGCGAAGCGAAGAAGAGGCGGAGTCCCGCGTCAGCCTGAACGAACTACTACAGAGGGGGAACCGTGCCTGGCACGGCGTGAGACTATGGGCACCTGACTGGAGTAAGAACTCTCACTCACTAGCGATGCACATGTCCTGTCCAGCCGATGATCTGACCTTTCACCTGATTTTGAATTCATACCAGGAACCCTTGGAATTTGAACTTCCTGTGTTGCGAGTCGGCGAGCAGCAGTGGCGGCGTTGGATCGATACAAGCCTCGACTCACCTGATGACATTGTCGAATGGCCAGTAGCCCAGAAAGTCCCCAGTCCCGTGTATATGGCTGGTGCTCGTTCCGTGGTAGTGTTGTATGCTCGGTTGGGCTAAAGCATGTTCAAACAGACGAGAAATATCATCGCCATTTCCCGGTTCATTCTGGTGGACACGCCCGTATCGAGAATGTCAAAAAAGATCTTCAATGCATTCTTGACCACGAAGCATGAGGGAACAGGTCTGGAACTGGCAATTACCCGTTCCATAGTTGAATCACATGGTGGTCGCATCTGGGCCACGGCAAATTTCGGGCGTGAGGCGACGTCCTACTTTCACGCGCCTGATAGAGTGACTGTGGCTGCAGGACGCATCCCAATAATCCCGCGGTGCGCATGCGCCAATCTTCACGCTTTCTGATTCACCGAAGAGGCTGACTGTGGATGTGGGCACTTCGGGCACATCCACAGTCACCTTGAACCCACTGTCAATGCGTTGTCGGCTCCAATGTTCTCGCTGCAGAACGGCGCAATTCGGATACGACAAATGGCTGAGCGGCTCCACATGAACCATTTAGTCGTTGCATGGCGTCGATCACTCCCGCTGGCAATGTGGGTGAAAGCGGAGAAGGCACGTCGATCGCTGTCTCCGAAGTTCCGATCGTCATCTGCAACAGGACAACTGTCTTGCGCAATCCGTCACCTTCACAGCTGGCAGATGGCTTCGGACTGAACGACAACATCGACACGAGTCGACTTCATGATCTCATCATCGTGGGCGCTGGGCCGGCCGGCCTGTCAGCGGCAGTATATGCAGCGTTTGAGGGATTGGATATTCTCCTGATTGAAAGCCATACCCCGGCGGCTGGGCGGATGCCAGTTCGAGGATAGAAAATAATCTGGGATTTCCAACCGGTGTATCCGGTCAAGAACTCGCTACGAGCGCTACCAGACGGCACACGGCAACTCCTGCCGCATCCGCGCCACCTCATCGCCGCGCCGCTTGTGTCCCATCTCCGCCTCTAGCAGTGTGAGCCGAGCCGCGAGCCACTCGTTCCATGTTCCTGCCCAGTGTTGTGCTTCCACTGAACGCATCTTCATACCGATAGCCTCCCTGGCAATCTGTTTGAGCATCTAGGGCCCACCGCCTGAGGTTGCGCGTGCAGCCGCCATCGCCGCCAAACACGCTGGGCGCATCGCGTTGTTCCTGAACCTTTACCTGGTCTCGTCCGGATGATAGCCCGTTGCAGCAGTGGATACGGGGATTCTCTTCGCAGGCTTTTCCAGAAAGTGTTTGACCACGGGAATTACCCTCTGCGGTTCTGAAAACAAGGCGAAGTGGCCGGCATCCGGGATCACGGCTAGCTCGGCGTTGGGCATCAGATTGACGGTTTCAACCGCGTGTTCAAGGCGCACAAAATCGAAATCACCCAGAGCGATGAGAACCGGCGCTTGGATCGATGCCAGCTCCTCCTTTGAGAATCCTTGCCAATGAAGGTTTCCGAGCTTGTCGAAAATTCTGGGCCAGTACTCTGGATCGGGAGCCACTTTTTTGTAGCTCTCTCTTTGAAACTGGATGTAGCTGGACTCTGCGGTCGGCGGCTCGGCAAAATGCGTTGTCTTCGGGTTCAAAGCAACCTGAGGAGGTCCGAATGTCGCTGCATAGGTTGCTACTCGGCCGACAAGCTCGGGATAACGAGCTGCGATCATCACGACTGCATTGCCGCCATAACTTTCGCCAAAGAAGTTGGCCTTTGCGATTCCGAGATACTTCAGCAAACTTGCCAGGTCTTCGGCATATCGCTCGATCGAAAGCGGACGTTCCGGGATATCCGCCGTGCGGCCGTGCCCTTGGAGATCAACCGTAATGACCGTGTGGCTTTCAATCAGCGCAGGATAGCGATTGAGTCCGGCGTATCCAAAGGCAGGAGGGATACAGACCAGCGGATCGCCGGTTCCTTCCGTCTCGTAATACATCTTCAGCCCGTTGACGGGCGCGTATCCGTGGGCTTTCGTCGTACTGCTGCTGACTGCGCTTGCCATGGTCCTCCTTGTCTCGCGCTTCTACAGCGCTTCGGTTTCCGGACGTTGCCCAGGATTACTTTTCTTTGCGTGAGCCATGTGCGAAATACTCAGGGAAAATGTCCAAGAAGTACTTCCAGCCTTTCTCATGCTCTCTTCCGGCTTCTGTATCGGGTATGCCGGTATGGACGAGGGTCATCAGAGTGGCTTCTCCGTGCTTTTTGAGGGTCAGAGTCACTGTCGATTCCTCTCCCAGCGTGTTCGGCGACACCCACGTGTGCTGAATGCGAGTCGGCCTCTCCATCTCCATGAATCGTCCATAATGGGGAATCCTCTTGCTCTTCATGTAAAACAACCCATCAACATGCGGATTCAGAAGCATCTTGTCACCCATATTCCAGGGAGTGCCCGGTGTCTTCGGATCCAGCCAAGCATCGTACACCTCACCCGGAGGAGCACAGATAGTTCGTTCTAACCTCACTTCAATGGTCTTCATTGCAATCGTCACTTGTCCCTCTTCTTCTTTTTGTCGCGAAATTGCTGCTCAAACTGATCGAGGCGTTCGTTCCAGAACCGTTCGTACTCATGCACCCATCCCGATACCAATCGCAGCGGTTCCGCTCGAAGAGAAATGATGACCTCGCGCCCCTGCCTTTCGCGCTCGATGAGCCCCGCTCGTTCCATCATCTTCAAATGCTTTGTCACCGCGTTTAGCGCCGTAGAGTACGGCTGTGCAACATCCAGGAATCGCGCGGGACCGTTTGCCAGCTGTCCGATAATCGCTCGCCGCGTCGGATGAGAAATGGCTGCTAGCACGTCAGAGAGTTGATCCATTCTTATATTACACCATAGGGTGTAATATTCATGCAAGGGATTTTGAATACCTGAAAAAGTGAAGAAGAATAACCAACAATTCCACTGCGCGGAGGGTGCGCTTCTCGGCCCGGCAAAAATTTGCCCCACCCGGCAGCCATCCCTCCTCGAAATCGGGTCATGTATGTGTGGCCGGTAATACGCGAGCAACTCAGTTCTTTTGGTCACTGGTAAGGTCCTGGTTTAGTTTGTTTATGTGACTCTGTTCGTCAGGACGATTCCACGTCAGGATCGGAATTCGCCCAATAGTCTCGGTGACAGAATTGGGCCGCCGAAACGCCCTACTTCTTTGCTGTCCATTTTTGGACCGATCCCGTTCGCTTCTGAACACCCTTGGCTGGTCTCCAAGGCTTGCCTTGTCTGTCACGTAAGGACCGCAGTCCGCGCCGTATCCTGGCTAAATTGCGCTATATCAGCGAATGGCCTGCTTCTCGCAAACGACTCTTTCCCTCGCTCGCCGTTTTTATAATTGGGCCTTTAAGTGCATGCGCATACCCAGGGTACTGAACTTAGCAGCGGTGATCCAACGAGCAAGCGATTGCACCGATCCTGGCAAGACTATCTGGAATTCCATCATTCAATCGGATGGATGACGAGTGAAGTCAGTCTACGTCTTCTCGAATGCCGGAGTGAGCTTCGGGAATCTAAAAGGGGAATGAGGGCGTATGTTGCGAGATTTCCTGTTGGCTATTCGGATGCTGCGGAAGCAGCCGGGCTTCAGTTTGATTGCGGCGCTGACTCTGGCGCTGGGGATTGGCGCTACTGCGGCCGTTTTCAGTTTGATTCAGGGTGTGCTGCTGACGCCGCCACCGTACGAGAAGCCTGACCAACTGATGATGATCCCAACGAAGCGCGTTGATGGGAAGAAGATGGATAGTCCCCGTGGCTGGGCGGCGCAACAGTGGCTGGATTGGCAGAAAGAGACAACAACGTTCCAGGGGATCGCTGGGTATGACTGGACATTCAATTTCCTGATTCGTAATGACGGCAGCCAGTCCATGCAGGGGATGGAGGTATCGCAGGATTATTTCCGGGTGATGGGACTGAAGCCGGCGATGGGGCGGGGTTTTGCGAATTCCGATTTCGCACCAGGTCCGGTGAAGGAGATTGTGCTGGGATATGAGTTCTGGCAGAGGACGTTCGGCGGCGATCCGCAGATTATCGGGAAGACTGTGCGCATCAGCCGCTGGCAGGTGACGCCGACCGTGATCGGAGTGATGCAACCGGGGGTGCGATTTCTGCCATCGCCGAGAGCAGCGAAGGAACCTAATTACGACGTCAACGCGACAGTGGATTTCTGGGCACCGCTCTATCCGGATCCAAAGTATATGAGGGAGCCTGATTGGAACGTGGTTGCGCGGCTGCGGAATGGAGCAACTCAACAGCATGCGCAGGAGGAGCTGTCCGTGCTGGTGGCCAGAGAGGCGCTGGCAGAGAAAGAATTTGAAGGATTTGCGCCGCAACTGGAGCCGGTAACGGAGGAGATGAACCGGGATGGCAAGCGGATTCTGCTGCCGCTGCTTGGCGCGTCGGGGCTGGTGCTGCTGATTGCTTGCGGGAACGCGGCAGCACTGCTGCTGGTGCGCGGACTGCAAAGGCAGCAGGAGTACGCGGTGCGGATCGCGATGGGCATGGGCCGCATAGCACTTCTGAGAAAAGTCTTGACTGAGAGCTTATTGCTGGCCCTGCTCGGGGGAGCATTGGGTGGCGGCCTTGCTGTTGGCGCGGTGAAACTGTTCAAAGCGATTGCAGGACATGCCGTTCCGCGTCTGGATGGAGTGACGGCAGGTTGGGCGGTCCTGGGGGCGGGGCTTGGAGCGGCTGTGCTCGCTGCATTCATCGCGGGGGTGATTCCCGCACTGCGGGCGTTTCGTCTGGATCCGATGGAGGTGCTGAAAAGTGCGGGCCCGAAAGGGACAGCGGGAACCGGAGAGAGGCGGCTGCTGCAGGGAGTCACAATACTGCAGACGGCGCTGACTCTGGCGCTGCTGGTGGGTGCGGGGCTGCTCATTCGCACGATGGTGAAGATCGCCGCGGTGCCGTCGGGATACAACACGGGACGGATCCTGACGATGAGCGTGACGGATGTGCAGAGCTATTCGACCTGGGGCAGCTTCCATCGGCAAGCGCTGGAGCGGGTTGCTGCGATTCCGGGCGTGCAGTGCGCGGCGTTTGCCTGGGGAGTGCCGCTTACCGGGAATAACTGGCCTGCGACGATGGAGATCGAGGGCCAGCCTCCAGCGGTGAAAGAGAGCGACAAGATTGCGCTGCCGATGCGCGCGGTGACTCCCGATTACTTCAAGTTGATGGGAATAGCGCTGATGGACGGGAGGGAATTTCGATCGACGGACGACAACAAGGCGCCCGGTGTGGCGATCGTAAACCAGGCGTTTGCGGACCGCTATTTTCCGCATGGCAATGCCATTGGACGAAAGTTCTGGTTCGACGGGCGCGATAAGCCGGGCATCGAAATTGTCGGGGAGATCGCGAACGGGCGGAGCGATGATTTGACGCAGGAGGCGTCGTCGGAGATCTATCTGCCGCTGTGGCAAGCGACTGCGTTTTCCAAACATCTTGTGATTCGGACTGCAGCAGATCCGCGAACGATGGTAGCTGCAGTAGAACGCGAGCTACGCTCCGTAGATCCAACAGCGGCAATCGAAAATGTGAAGACTCTGGAACAGATTCGCGACGAATCCCTCTCCTCACGGACCTTTGCTATGCACCTGCTAACAGGATTTTCATCTGTAGGAAGCCTGCTGACGCTGGTGGGAATCTACGGCGTGCTTTCACTGTCTGTGGCCTCGCGACGCAAGGAGCTTGCGATTCGAAGCGCGATGGGGGCACAGCAGACGGACATTCGCAAATTGATCTTCGGAGAAGGATTTCGATTGATCGTGAGTGGCGTGATCGCCGGCGTTGTTCTGGCCATTGTTTTGTCGCGGGTGCTGAAGTCGTTCCTATTTGAAGTGCAGCCCAGCGATCCCGCGACGTTGATCGCGGTGGCAGTGTTGTGCGTGGGAGTGGGACTTCTGGCATGCTGGGCGCCTGTGCGGCGGGCGGCGAAGATTGATCCGTTGGAAGCATTGCGTTACGAGTGAAACGTGTGAGCCTCGATCACGAGAGCTCATACGTTCACCCGAATACTCGGAATGCGACTTCGCATAGCGCCAACAGGGCAAATCACTCATCGAGCTTGCATTATGCGCTGAATTTCAGATATATCCTCGAAAATGCCGCAGGCTATCGGAGCCGTCTGAGACAATCTCTGCTGGGCGAGGGAATTTCATTGCAATTCCGAGTTATTGTTGCCGATGGGACGCGGATATCGGTTAAATGCATCACACGAAACAATGGACAATATGGAGCAAGTCTAGGGTTAGGTGGTATACGTATTCCGGACGGAAAGTTTGAAGGAATTAGCTGCCAAAACCGGGGCGAGATTCTGTCTCTTCGGAATGCCGAAGGCAATTTGGCGGATAGGCAGGATAAAGATGAAAACGAGAATAGATCTTGCACTTATGCTTTCGGTCGCGCTCGCTCTGGTTGGTGCCACCTCGACGATGGCGCAACAGACTCGGAAGGGGACCAGTGTTCCTCCAGCTGGACCACAAGGTCCGTGCGACATCTATGCCGCTGCCGGTGATTCCTGCGTAGCCGCCCATAGCACTACACGCGCGTTATATGCCTCCTATAACGGTCCCCTCTACCAGGTTCTGCGCCAGTCGGACGGCAAGACCCTGGACATCGGTGTTGTGCGGCCTGTTCTCTCGCCCGTTCCCGATGCCGGAGGATACGCCGACGCAGCCGCACAGGACGGCTTCTGCGCCAACACGTACTGCTGGATCAGCAAGATCTATGACCAATCTCCCAAACACAACGATCTCACGCAGGCGCCCCGTGGCGGATTCAGCGGACCGGCCCTGGGCGGGTTCAACAATATTCCGCTCGCAGACATGGCGCCGATTACGATCATGGGACACAAAGTTTACGGTGTGTTCATCGAGCCAGGCATGGGCCTGCGCCATGACGATGCGAGAGGCACCGCAGTCGACGACCAGGCGGAGGGACAATACTGGGTCGTGAATGGCAAGCACTTCAATTCCGGTTGCTGCTTCGACTACGGCAATGCGGAAATCGACAGCCGCGACGATGATAACGGCACCATGGAAACCCTCTACTTTGGCAACGCGACTCCCTGGTATAGCGGAAACGGCCAAGGTCCGTGGATCATGACGGACCAGGAGAACAATCTTGTCGGCTGCGTCAAAGATGATGGTTCGAAAGGCTGTACAGATCTACCGAGCATCCCTTGGCGATTCGTGACCGCAATCGCCAAGGGAGAACCGCACCACTGGACCTCCATGGGCGGCGATGCGCGAAAAGGAGCTCTATCGGTCATGTTTGATGGACCGCGTGTTAATCCTACCTATGACCCGATGCGTAAGCAGGGAGCTATTCTGCTGGGCAACGGCGGCGACAACAGTGACGGTTCGCAAGGAACATTCTATGAAGGGGCGCTGACAGCCGCAGGCACATTTCCCTCGAATGCTACCGACCAGCTAGTGCAGGCAAACATCGTGGCTGCCAGGTACGACGTGGCCCCGCTCACTGTGACGCCTGGGGCAGAAACGGCAACGCCGCCAGGGCTGCAGACGTTTACTCCGGGGTCCTCGCAGGACACCACCGTGACGTTCACGAATACCACGGGGACGCCGGTGGAGGGAGTTAAATTAAGTATGGCCGTGCCCACCGCACAGTGGAGTGTAGTCGTCTCCGGCACCTCTGAAGCGTCAAAGACGTTCGTACAACCGATTGCGCCGGGTGAAAGCGTGACCGCAACTTTCAAAGTCACTTCTGGGCCAGCGGCCTTCAATGGCGATGTCGTCGGCAATGCATCGTGGGCGAACGCAATAGGCAAGAAGCAAGTCGAAACAGCGGCAGAAAAGGTGAGGAATGCAGAGCCGATCAAGATCAACGAATATCGCGTTCGTTCAGGTGCTCCTGCCAACCCGACAAACTCGTTTATCGAGATCTACAATGCGGGTTCCCGAAGCATCGATATCTCCAACTGGACGTTGACCGAGCATCCCGCCCATCAAGCTATCTTCTCGACCATAACGATCCCGGCTGGAACGAGCCTTGCGGCCGGCGGCTTCTACCTGCTAGGTCTCTCCGACTCCGGGTTGGCGGTCCCCGCGAGCGCAGGCGACAGCATCCTCCATGTAAGGAACACGGAGGGAATGTCGGTTGACGATACGATCCGCATCGGCGACGGCATGAACGCGGAAACCCGCAAGATCACAAGCCTTGGGACGGCAGCCAGCAACCATACAACGCTGTGGCAACCCCTCCCCGAAGGACCGGTGATCACGATTCGTGCGGGCTCGACCAACGTGCCTGTCGAGAGCGTGTCCGGTTTCGTTGTTGGCCAGAAGATAGCTCTCGGGTATGGTGCGACTTATCCCTTCGTCGCAAATACTGTGGAGCAGTACGAGATAGCCACGGTAACCGCAGTAGGCAAACCGGGCACACAAGCATATCTAGCGACGGATGCGCAGGTCGGAGCGAGGAACATCAAAGTAACATCCGTCTCCAATATCTCTGTCGGTGACAAGATCAGGCTGGATATCGACAGTGTCGGACATGGAATCGAGACCGTCACTGTGGCTCATGTTGGAACAGCGGTGCGTCAGACAAATCTCTCAACTCCTGCAAGCGCCGGCGTAACCCGGATCAATGTCCGCCGGGCAGAGGGTTTTGCGGTGGGTGACAAAATCACGGTTGGAACGCCGGCAAGCCATGAATCTGTTACGGTCACCGCCGTAGGCGGCGCAGAGCCGGAAAGTATGACTCTCGAATTTACGCCAGCCCTGGCTAAATCTCATGTGGCCAGTGAGTGGGTTGTGTCCCCGGGCACGGGTCTGGATCTGGCCGCTCCGCTCAAGTTCAATCATGCGGCCAACCTGCCGTTCAGTGATCGCGGAACAGGGATCAGCTTCCAGCCGGCGACAGCCTTTGCCCATTCAAGCAACGAGCCAGTCCAGGCGCTTGGCACTGGTATTACGCTCGACAGCCCACTGACCAACAACCATACAATCCATGCTGTTGTACGCGACGAGGCCGTCAAGGCAGCGGGATACCAAGGGACGCCGACACCCAATCAATGGTTCGGAGGACCGGAATTGACTACCAACTCCCCTATATTCGGTCGAATTATCACCATCGAAGAGGGCAGCATGGTGCTAAGGGACGCCTCGGGGATGGTTGCCGACAGCCTTAACTATGGCAGCCTTGTCGACCCCTGGGCCGCCGAAGGCTATCAAGCCGCCTCAGGAGCAAGCCAGAGCGGTTGCTACGCGCCCGCACCAAACGCAATGTTACAGTTATGGTCAATCGTCGCGAGCCCTAATACCATCAATGCGAGCGCAGGCCGCTTCCCCGACGGCGCTGATACCGAGAGCAACTGTAACGACTTTCTGGCGCAGGCTGCTGCCGCTCTGTCGACTGCTTCGCCTGCGGGTGCAACGAACATCAAGGTCGACAGCGTGGAAGGCTTCAGTGCTGGCCAGAAGATACTGATAGATTCGGATGGGAATCTTGAAAATGCCATCATCGCTACAGTTGGCACAGCGGGCGCTACTACGCTACGCACGGCCACGGGTGTGGGAGCCACGGTTCTCCCGGCCGCCGATGCGATCGGCTTTAGTAAAGGCCAGACAATCACAATTGATAGTGGAGCAAACTCCGAGACGGCTGTCGTCTCCTCAACCAGGAACTTCCGCGGCACCACAATCACAATCGCTGCGCCGCTAACTCACGCGCACGCGGCTGGCGTGCAGATTTCCGGCAGTGGTATCAGCCTCACTACTGCATTGGCCCGGGCACATGCCAGTGGAACGCAAGTCTCCAACGACGTTCCAACACCTGGCGCGCCCAACCAATATCACAGGACCGAATCATCGAGCGCGTCTACGAAACCAGATTGATGTTTATAACGGCTGAATCGGAACCACTTACAACTATTGGCAACGAAAAACGTGAAAGGATCCATAGCGGGAGAAATAGACGCCCGGATGAGCCCCAGTGAAGTTGAGCATTTGTTGCTCAAATTGCCCTATTGTGGATTTAGATCATAATCGCGGTTGACGACCAGCTGCGCGTTTGGCGAGAGAATGAAGAGTCGTCTTGAACACCTTAAGATATCTTAGATGTAGATAGATGTATGAGAAATCGAGCGAAAATCGGCAATCTTCATAAGAAAACGCCACTGCGGATGACAGCCTTGTTTCTCTGCCTTCTGACAGCGCCAGCAATCTCCGCTCATGCCTCGGTTGCGCTACTGATGGAAGAGCCGTACGGGAAATTTGGTGCTATGAATCCCACCGGGCATGCTGCGATCTATTTCAATCACATCTGCGCCGATTCCCCTACTGTGCTTCGATCGTGCCACGATGGCGAGTACGGAACCGTCATTAGCCGCTATCACAAAATCGATGGCTATGACTGGCTCGCCATGCCCCTGATTGGCTATCTCTACGCAGTTGATTCGCCGAACGACATTCCCCTCACGGTGGATCGAGAGAAGGCTGAAACTCTGCGGGACGCTTACCGCAGACAACATCTGCTTGATCTCGCGCCGGACAATCCGGAGGGTGGAACTCCGAAAGGTGAATGGACGCAGCTTATTGGCGCTTCCTTCGACCGAACCATTCACGGCTTTCAAGTGGATAGCTCGCCGGAACAGGATCAGATATTCATTGCTACCTTTAACGATCGCCGCAACGTCGGCCACTTCAACCTCCTCTTTCATAACTGCGCTGACTTCTCCGGTGTAGTACTCGATATCTACCTGCCTCACGCCATCCACCGAAACTTTCTCGCCGACGCAGGTGTGATGACTCCCAAACAGGTCGCCCGTGATCTCGTCAATTACGGAAAGAAAAACCCAAGCCTGAACATGAGCGCCTTTGTGATTCCGCAGATACCGGGTAGCATTCCCCGCAGTCACCCGGTCGATGGCGTGGCCGAGTCGCTTGTCAAGAGCAAGAAGTATCTTCTGCCTATGGTTGTTCTGGCCCCTGAGGTCACTGGAGGAGTCGTGGTCGCTTATCTGGTCGACGGTCGCTTGAAGCTTCCCAAAGGCACACCGATTTTCGAGATCGGCGATGAGGAGACGACCGGCGCTCCAGACGTGCCTGTTAAACAGCGCAACGTACTGCCAGTCTCTCCGCCGCAAATTCCGCCACCGCCTTCGTCTCAACTCTAGAGCGGTAAGAGTTGTAGACGAGGATGGATTTGCTCTGCCCATAGAGGCTAGTGAGAATCCCGAATCTTCTACAGGTCACGGTTACAAGGTGCACATTATATGCAAGCTGCATACGGTCCCACACCCCGGCTTGGATATGCGTAAAGGTCGATCCATATGATCGGCTCTTTGCCTGCGATGTCGTCAGATTTGTTTGCCCAGTATGCGATTGAGCCGAAGTCTGGCGGATCGTTCTTCCACGCCCCAAGCATCAGCCGAATTCCGCGCATCATCAGCTGATTGAGCGTCTGATACTAGCCAGTCTTGCTGCGACTCTGAAGGAAACCCGGAAAAGCCGAGGCATACAGCATCATAGCTACGATGGCCGCAAGGGAACTGCTGGGACTACGATCTTCAACTACTTATGGGATACGGATTCTCAGGGCATGGTCAATCATAATGCCATAGTGGACGGGCGAGGCCCTTTCGCTTGCCGTCGTCGGTTCGATAACGGAGGACACTGGTCCTCTCTGGGTAACGCTTGGTGTGCCGTCGACGATCCCGTGGAGGGTTTGAGCCGGTGGTTGGTTGACTTGATTGGTTGCGCATAGATCCACTTGCTATCTGCAGACCTGACACGCAAATACAATGTAACGGGATTCCTCATATACCAGTTACTGGATACTAATACCGTCTTATAACTCAGAATCCGTCAATTGTTTTATATTCGGGTAGCGATCTGGGTGACACGCTTTGTTGAGCTTTCTCTAAGCTATTCAATATTGTCAAGTTATGAGTGATACGGCGGAAAGAGAATGGGATTTCTTAAGCTCTTTTCCGTTTGCCTTGAAAATGCGGGACTTAACACGCAATCTTAGTGCGTACATAGGCGACCTAATGGGATGAACCCGCCTCGTGGAGAAGAGTTGTTGGACTCGCTACGAGGAGGATGAACCATGATGATGGCAACGACGATTGGACTGGATATTGCGAGGCAGGTCTTTCAGGTGCACGGAGCTGATAAGGCGGGACGAACGGTATTGCGGCAGAAGTTGAGGCGGAGCGAGGTGGCTCAATTCTTCTCTGAGTATCCTTCGTGCCTGGAAGGAATCGAGGCCAGCGGCAGCGCACTACTGGGCGGATGCAGGCAGAAGTTCAGAGATGCTATCAACGATCGACTCAAAATGTCGCTGGCAATCAGGCCACGATAATTCCGGTTTATCATGAGGCTCGAAGCGGCGATCTTAGCGAGGCGATGATGAAGAAATCAAAGCATCCCAGGTGGAACCGAAGAGAGTTCATTGCCGGCGCGGCAACACTGGCTTTTGGTCGATGCGCTCTAGCGCAGTTGGCCGAAAGCAAGAGTGAAAACGCTCATGGCCGCGACGTCTATATCGTCTCAAATTTTCACCCCGCCAGTTGCGGCTGGCTCGCGGACTTCTCCGAAGAGCGGGTCTACTGCGTTAACAGCTACCTCTCGCATCTGGATCGGGTTCGTGACGATGGTGAGTATCAGTTTGCTCTGTCTGAAATAAACAACATCATCGGCATCATGAATTTTCGCCCCGAGCGCATCCCCGAACTAAAGCAGCGCGTCACGGAAAACGCGTTGAACTGGTCAACGGCTTCTTCCTCGAATCCACCATTAATCTTTCAGGCGGCGAGGCGCTCGTTCGCATTGGCTCCGAAGGCCTGCGGTGGTACGAAGATATTTTCGGTCTGAGGCCCCGATATGCCTGGTGTATCGATACCTGCGGTGTACATGATCAGATGGCGCAAATCGTGAAAGGCCTGGGCATGGAGGCTTTCATCTACACTCGCAAGAATCCGACAGGTAAGACAATCTACTGGACCATCTCTCCCGATGGGTCGCGCATACTTACGCTTTGCCCGGGCCATTACTCCGAGGCCAGTAGCATCTATGAGAGCAAGGAAGTATTAACTGACATGGAACTTGACGGGCTCGAAAGCCAATTCGCCGCGAAGGAAAGAATCACACCGGAAGGTGCATCAATCCTGATTCTTGGCGGTGGCGGTGATTATTCGCTCGCTCCCCCGGTCAAGTCCTATCCCACTGCATTACTCCTGCAGTGGCAACAGGCCGGGATACGCCGCAAGATTCGCTTCACAACCCTCAGCAAGTATGTCGATACCATACTTCCCCGCATTCAATCCGGAGTGATAGAGATCCCTACTCATCAAGGCGGTACTGCGTATGACTTTGACGCATTCTGGATGGACACCCCTAAAATAAAGACCTTATACCGTAGCTGCGAACAAGGCTTGCAAGCGGCAGAAGCACTGGCTACCATCGCAAGTCTGAGTGGTCATTATAGCTATCCATCGCAGAGCCTCTACGAGTTATGGGTACTGATGTTCTTAAACATGGATCGCAACACTCTCTGGGAATCAGCAGGAGGCATGGTCTTCGTTAGTGACAAATCCTGGGAGGTGCAGGACAGGTTCAACTGGGTGAAGCGCTCCACTGCGCAGGTTCAATCGAGCGCTCTCAAATCCCTCACAGTTGCAGGAGAACAAGCAACTGTCTTCCATCCATTGAATTGGCACCGCAATGATCCAATCATCCTCAAGCTCGCTCCTGACAAAGTCATCGAGGGCGCGCTATGCGAACTTCTGCCAGATGGACGTATCCTGTGCAGCGTTCCGATGGCATCTACGAGCATTCATTCATTGAAGCTGGTCCAAGGCGCGCCGCAGAAACCGAAAACACTCGGCCTCGCCAACAAAATTGAAACCTCGCTCTACACTATGACCCTCGATGTGAAGACCGGCGCAATCGCCAGCCTCATAAGCCGAAAGAGCGGCCGCGAATTCCTGGGATCACAAGCAAATACCATCGTCGCGGAAAGACCCAAGAAGAAAGCAAACGATCCGGCAGACGTTCTTCCTCCAATTCCAGAGCAGAACAAGATAGCAACTTCGAGCGATGAACCGTCAACGATCGAAGTACACAAAGGGACGCTGTCAACGACCATTGTGGTCACAGGGAAGTTCTACGGCGGCGGTATTTTGCGACGAGTCATTAGGCTCTACGAAGCCTATCCGCGCATCGATTTCGAGACAGAGCTGAATGATATTCCGGACTACACGATGGTGTATGCCCATTTCCCCCTTGCGAACGATGTTGATGAAGTCATGCGTGGCGTGCCTTTCGGTTTCTCCCATGCCGCTTGGTCAAAACCCAATCCCAACCTGCACGGCTGGGCCGGAGGCATCGTGCCCGCGGTACGCTGGTCCGCCTACGCAACCACCGACAGAGGCGGCGTGGCCCTGCTCGATCGGGGATTAACAGGACGCGAATTGAATGGCCGTGAGGCCTCCATCTATCTCTTAAACGCAGAAGACAAATATGAGGGATACGACAATCCATGGCTCACCGGCAAAGGCAGGCATGTGCTGGAATATGCGCTGCTGCCTCACGAAACTTCATGGGAAGGAGCGCGAGTTCCACATACAGCGTGGGAATACAACCTCGCGCCGGCAATGCTCGATGGGTGCGCTGGCTTCAAGAGCCAATCTTATCTAGAAACATCAGGCAACGTCATCGTCGAGTCTCTGCGACGGCAGGGCAATCACATGATCTTACGGTTCGCAGAAGCTTTCGGGATCGCGGGTGAAGCTCGTGTCAAGCTATCACTTCCTCACAAGAGCGCCGCTATCACGGATCTGGTTGGAAACGTAGTTACGAACCTTCCATCCGACGCGGATCTTCGCTTCGCAATTCAACCACAGCAGATTGTTACGATGTACTTTGAAACAGAGTCCGCAGTCGAGGAAGAAATACTCGTGACAGCATGGGATAAATTCGCACCGCAGCAAAAACTCGAGGCGCTGCACGCATACAGCCCTAACATAGTCGGACATCCGCCTGTCGGCTCTTAACGCTCAGACTGACTCGGCCCCGTTGGCGATGGCAATGCGGCTTATGGCGCTCTGTCCCGGCCACAGTCTGCGCTCAACGGTTTTATTGATGACGACTACGCTCCGATTATTGACGATGTTGTCCCGGCTGATGTAGCGGCCTTCCTTGAGGCGCATTCCGATCGCCTTAAAGTAGCTGGGCGGGACGATGTAGAAGAATACAGAAATGAAATCGCTGCCAGCAAGTCTCCGCCGCCTTGGCTGCAAATTTGCGATATTTTCAGCATAAAGCCGTTGACCTTGTTAACTATTTGTCTTAACTTTGTTGCTAATCACTTCTAAATTTTGGGGTCGACGAGACTCTTTAGCAATCCGCCTTCTTGCCTTCAATAGCCCTACCCGCCGTCCGAAGCCCTCTCTGGCTCGATCAGGCTACGCAGATTCTTGGTCGCGCGCACGGCCCTAGCTCCCACTGTGTTCTGTCGAAAGACAGCCCAATTGAACGAGGTTTTCTCTTGAAAATCAGAAGCTTTCTCCGCCTACTTCTGTGCGTTGCGGGCGCATTTCTATCCAGCGCCATCGCGACGGCCGCCATCTCTACCCCTTCCTTCAGCACCGGCACCGGTACCTATCGTGTTCCTCCGACCGTGAAAATCTCTGAGGGGACCTCGGGCACGAAGATCTACTACACCACCAACGGGTCGACGCCCACGACTTCGTCAGCTGTCTATTCGGAACCTCTCACCATAGGCAGCGCCACTGCGGCCAGTACCACGACATTGAAGGCGATTGCGGTCTATCCCGGCGGTTCGGCCAGCGCAGTGGCCTCAGCCACCTACACCGTATATGCTGCCCTGGCTCCGGTCTTGAGCGTGACCTCGGGGTCCTTCGATAGATCGGTCGCGGTCAGCATCAAGGATGGGACATCGGGTGCGGTCATTCACTACACGACAGACGGGAACACGCCCAGCGCCGCATCCCCCGTTTATAGCGGTCCGATCACCTTCAGCAATAGAAGCACATTCAGCAGCACCGCGACGCTCAAGGCAATCGCCGTCTACCCGGGCGGACCACCGAGCTCCGTCACGTCGGGAAGCTACACCATTCTTTCCGAATACATACCGGTTCACAACGTGAACTCGAATGCCTCTTTTTTCGGTATGAACGCGAGCGGCATCTTGAATGGAACGCCATGGCCGCTGGTGCCGACGGGCTCTTTCCGGATCATTGGTGAGGAGACAGACTGGAGCACTTTGAATCCGGCTTCCGGGACCTATAACTGGAAGAGCCTCGACCAGGAGATCGATCTCGCACGGGGCAACAATTCGCAGGTTCTATTTACTTTCGTGGGCACTCCGCCATGGGCGATCGCAACCAACCTGGGCATTTCAGCGATTAGCAGATCAGGCGGAGTGGTCACAGTGACCACGTCGGAACCGCACAATCTTTACTACAATTCCATGTATCAGCCCGCACAACAGACCAGCGTCGAAATTTCTGGAGTCGCCGACAGCAGCTTCGACGGCACCTTTGCGATAACGGGGACGCCGACGTCGACGACGCTCACCTATTCGCAATTCGGCTATGACAGCACCTCGTCCGCGGGTTCGTTGAGTGCAGTTTGCGGCACCGGGGTTGCGCCGGGCGGATGCACGGAGGCTCCGGTCAGCCTTGCCAGCTGGGACGCTTTTGTCTACGCGCTCATCAATCATGTGGGGCCACGCGTGATCAAGTACTGGGAGCTTTGGAATGAGGCGAATATTGCTGACGGGTGGAATGGAGATCCGATGATGCTGGTTGCAATGACAAAGGATGCCAGAGCGATTATCAAGAAGGCCGATCCGAACGCCATCATTCTGAGCCCTTCGACTACCATCAATTTTGAGACGCCCACGGAGTGCGCCACCAGGGATCCGCGCTGCGGCAGCAAGTGGTTGAGCAACTGGCTGGCGGCGGGCGGAAAATACTACATTGATGGAGTGGCATTCCATGGCTATCCGTCGGTGGGAGAAGCGCCTGAGCAGATTCAGGGCGTGGTGACCTTGCAGCAAGTGGCGATGAATCAAAATGGCATCGGTTCACTGCCGATCGTCGACGCGGAATCCAGCTGGGGCTTGAATACTAGGCTCCCCGACGAGAGCGACCAGGTCGCATTCCTGGGCCGGCACTTTCTGCTTGAACATTCGATCGGTGTTCAGGCCTCTTTCTGGTATGCCTATGACAGTACCAGTTGGGGCGGTCTTTGGACCCCCTTCGCAGGATTGAATGCCGTGGGCGATGCTGATCGAGAGGTGGCCAAATGGATCGAAGGCGTTTCCTTGATTCATCCCTGCAACGCCACGGTTACTGACTCCACCACCTACACCTGCAGTTACACCCGACCGAACGGATACTCCGCGCTGGCGGTGTGGAACACGGTTGGAGAGAAGTCGTTTACGGTGCCTGCAGGCCTGGTGCAATATCGCGACTTGTATGGGAACGTGATCAATGTGTGGGGTGGGTCGGTGGAAATCTCCACAAGCCCAATTCTGTTGGAGAGTTTCAGCGCATTCTAGCGTATCTGTAATCTTCTGTATGGCCTGCGTAAGATCGCTTGACTTAAGGCAGCCGCACAGCCGGGTTGACAGGATGGGACCTCCTAAACAAGCGAGGTCCCCAATTCCTAAAAACCATCCTCCAGAGTTTAGGGCTTCGGCAACTAGCGGGTGGCCGTATCTGCTGCAGCAGCGAGCTCATGCAGGGTGTTGAGGAATTTCTTGCTCTGACCGATGAAGAGCCCATCGACAGTGAAGCTGGCGATCATAGCGACAGCGCCTCCAAACTTATCGGTCAGCGGACGAATGACAGAGCACTTGGGCAGGTTGGGCTTGATGAATTCGCAAGGGACGGGGAAGATCTGGCTGGGCTGAGTCAGCTTATTGAGCGGGTTAAAGAAATTGGGAAAGGTTAGTCCCGCGTCCGTGACGGGTGCAACAGGCGCCTGTACCGCATTGCCCGCGAAATCGACCCATTCCAGAAAGTGTGCTATCTCGTCTCCACCGATGCCAAGGGTGATTCGAACCACTTCTGGATGCTTTGCTTTTTGATTCATTGCTGCGTAAAGACTCGATCCGCCTTGCTCAATGTATCCGAAGTGAAAAGCAGCTGTATTCGCGATCACCTGAATATGGTTCGGGTCATTGAAATCAGCGTCGGTGATGGGGATAGCAGTGCGGTCTGTGATTTTGATCGCCTGTGGATAAGTGGCGCCAAAGTCGGGATTTGTTGCGCCGCGATAACGAATGAACCAACTGGTGTCAACGTTAAGGTGCATGAGGTTTGTCAGACGGCCGATGTTCTGCGCTCCCGTTGCCTGGCTTCCCTGAAGCGTGAAGAATTCGTCGAAGTTGACCGGTTCGGCGCCTTTAGACTCCAGGTATCCGTTGAGAAAGCTAGCATGACTGATTTCGTCGAGGGTATTGCTGGTGATGTATTGGGTGGCATCGCCATCCAGGTTCTGGAGGGCAGCCTGGTAGCCGTTCAAAGGTTGATTCGGGTCTACCTCTAGCGGAATTCCCGAAGTGAGGCCGCACAACTCCGCATACTGTGTCCAAAGATCCGACTCGATGAGTTCTGCTGCAGCCAGAAATCGGAGTATGGCAACATCACCAGCATCTAGACTTCCGTTTTCTACTCGTTCCTGTGCACCTGCTAAAGTTTCATTTGTTAACAAACTGACGCCTACCGTAGCTGCACCCCCTGCCAGAAGGCCTGTTTTCATAAAAGAACGCCGATCAACTGGACGCTTGGTATTGTTCACTGGTTTTCCATATTTGTTCTACCTTCCCTGCACTTATGAGCTGAATGGTGGCAGATTTATTCCCAGCGTTTGATTTGTTCCATGAATTCTTTTGCCACCTGAGGAGCTTCATTCGACAGGCAAAAAGCAGAGAGACGAGAAGAAGCAAATGCGGCGGCCAAAGTGGCTGCATCTAGTTCATATCTTGCGCGAAAAAGGAAAAAGTTTAGCCCGGTGCGGTTCCTGAAGACTTGCGCCTGCACCACGATGTCGGAATCTTGGCTCCGCCTTGTCAAACTCGACGCTGGCGTACGGTTGTCCTGAGCTATCCCTATGCGTGCGAAAGCGCTTGAATTGTCAGCGAGTTTTGCGAGGACGTGTTCAGGAGCTATTGGATTGCACGCTACGCGCATGCGAACGTCGAATCCAGATGCTGTGCAAGCTTCTCCAGCACGCCCTGTCTCGGCGTGTTGAGAGCCATCCATCGCAACCAATTGATCTCCTCCGCCCGTAGTTAGCCGAATGTACGGGGATTCGCGGAGCCAGCTAGCAGCGTCCTCCGTGTAATCTCGCCCTTCGTACACCTCGATTAAATCTTCGTCGATCACTTCGTTGGACCAATCGGACATTTGAGGTCCTTCGTTAACTTGTGTCAATTACTGTTTCTGCTTCAGAAACGCGATTAGATCCTGCCGATCCGCCGCTTTGGGAACGTTGATGCTCATATCGTTATCGGGGACCATGAGATCCGGATCGCTGAGCCACTTATCGAGAGTTGCGTCATCCCAAGTAATGCCCGACTTCTTCAATTTTGCGGAATAGGTAAACCCAGCCACACTTCCCGCCTGCCGGCCAAACACTCCGGCGAGCCTGGGTCCTTCTCGATTCACTTCGATCGCGTGGCAACCGGTACAACGCTTCTCAAATACTGCCTGGCCCCGCATAGGATCGCCGAGGCCCGTTAAAGCGGCTTCGCCTCCAACTGCGTGTTGGCTCAACATGGCGAGAGCCTGGACATCGCGAGAGGAGAGCTTCGCAGTCCAATGCAGCGCCAGATACTGCACAGGAGGCATGTCCCCGCTCTTGGCTTCTTGAACGATCTTTGCCTTCAAGACCTCTTGCTTCTCTGGGGGAATTTGGTCCCAGCGCGACAGGTTCATTTCCTCTCTTGCTTTGACGATGTCCCGTTCGATGAGCCAGGATCCCGGGGCAATCCGCGCGTACACTGGCCACCTTGTCTCATTCGAGTGGCAATCGGCGCACTTTGCGACCAGCACAGCCTTGGTATTCGCGGGCATATTGGCGCTCAGTAACAGCGTGTCGAGCCCCCTTGCAGGCTCAACACGTGGATTGCCAAACGGGTGTATATACCCAAGGCCCACAATTGCGGCCAAAGCTAGCGCGGCTATAGTCCACGTACGCATTAAGCCGTCTCCGCCAAGGTTGAATCGACCACAGCGAGATGGGCGTGTCCGTGAACGAGCTGGACCTTTGTCACTCCGAGCACGCTTTCGAGTTTGCCGGCGGGAACCATCATCGGCCCTGGATTCGGCGCGGCTCCTGGGGCTGGTTGCGGAAAGGCCGTCGCCATGGCGGTATGAAACGCAACGTTGCCTTCCACTTTCTGGACAACCTGGTGAATGTGGCCATTGAGGACGGTCACCGAGCCAAAAGGTTTGAGCATGGCGAGTGCCTGCTCACCGTCCTTCGTGCCCCAGCCCCACTTTTCATAGACCATCCACAGCGGAATATGAGCGAATACTACGATCGGCGTCGAATGGCTCAATCCTGCCAGATCAGACTTCAGCCACGCCAATTGATCGCCGCCCATGTTGCCCATCGCATCGACCTGCACGCAATTATTCAGACCTACAAAGTGAACGCCTTTGTGGTTATAGCTGTACCAGCCATTGCCTTGTGTTCCTTTGCCGAAACGCCCCTTGTACTGTTCGCCGTCGTCGATAAAATCGTGCTCGCCGGGAACGTAGAACACCTCGCCGACCTTTGCGCTCTTGATCACCTGTGCGGCTGTGTCGAACTCCACTGCCTTGGAGTTCTGCGTGATGTCGCCGGTGTGGATCATGAAATCGGGCGCCTTCATACCTGCAGGTACCAGATTGACCTTATCGATCGCCTTGGTGAGCGTGCCGGTCACATCCGGGTTTGCACCTTTGTTAAAGCCTATGTGACTGTCGCTGATCTGCACAAAAGTGAAGTCCGCTGCCTTCCCAACCCCCGAGGGGCCACCCTTCATTGTTTGCGCGAGAAGCCTGGAGGCAGGCACGCCGCCAACCATCGACCACAGGAGACCCGTGCCTGCCCACGCCATACATCCAAGAAAATTGCGCCGGTCGATGCCATCGCCTGCAGACTGCCTGACTGCCTGGCTGTCCTGTACTTCTTCGTCTTCCTTAAACCGATTCATACTGATCTCCATTTCTTTGTGATTGCCTACACTACACAAAACTGGCGAAGTCGATCCTTATTCCAAGCGGCCTGAAAACAATTCATGGAATAATTTGTCTGAGATTTGGTTAACAGTAGAGATGTTCAGCTCTCAAGGTCTACCTGCTTTATCCGCGATGTCGCTAGAACCACGCAAGCTCAGACAGACCGAGGCACCCCGCAGTATGCCGTTGACTACCACGCAGAGCGCAACCTTTGAGGAACTCGCTTTGCCGCTCCTGGTTTCGCTTTACAACCACGCCTTTTGGCTTGCCCGCAACCCCGCCGAGGCAGAAGACATCGTTCAAGAGACTTTCTCCAAAGCTCTCCGTGCTTTTGACTCCTTCCAGCCCTCCACCAACTTCAAGGCTTGGATATTTTGTATTCTGCGCAATACCTTCCTCACCTCACGAACGGGCATTGCTGCTTCCCGCACGGTCTTTCTTGAAGACCACGAATCCCCATTCGATATAGTTGCAGCCGACCCGACTCCGGAGGAGAACGTCATTCATCTCGACAACCAGAAGGTCCTGCAAGACGCTCTCGAGAAGCTTCAGCCATCACTTCGCGAAGTTCTCCTGCTTTGCGATGTCGAGGAGATGAAGTACAAGGACATCGCCCTGATTCTCGGCGTGCCCATCGGCACGGTAATGTCCCGTGTCTCACGCGCCCGGCAAACCCTTCGAGAACTCTTGCGGCCGCAGCTGGGAGGATCCCTGTGATTAGAAATAAGCTACGAAGCAAACATATTGATCCGTGGACGCTGAACTGCTTCGTCGACGGTGAGCTGCACGTCGGTGAAGAGGAGAAAATTCGGCACCATGTGAAGTACTGCCGCTTTTGCGCGCTCTATGTTGTTTCCGGTAAAGAGTTGAAAGCAGCGATCGCCCGCGTAGGTCTTCGATTCGCTCCCCGCGCGGTCTGTACTGCCAAAACCAACCTGTCCCAAAGAGACAACCTCGTCTACATTGACAGCCAGCCAGCACTTCTCGCTGCGGTTAATCAGCTTCAACCAACCCTTCGCGAGGTTCTTCTTCTATGTGACGTAGAAGAACTTGGCTACAGAGACATCGCTCTCATCCTCGATATCCCCATCAGCACTGTGACCTCACGTATCTCGGATGCGCGAGACACCCTCTGCCAACTTCTCATCCTGCAACACAGGAAATCCCAATGACACCACGCATCGACCCTGTCGACCATCTCGCCCCAGACACACTCAACGCCTTCATCGACGGCGAACTGCCCGCGGGCGAACAGCAGGAAGCGAAGCAGCATCTTAACGACTGCCATTCCTGTGCGCTTCAAGTCCTATCTGCCACACAGCTCAAGGCGGCCACCGCGCACGCTGGGCATCGCTTTTCGCCGACGGCTGAATCGCTCGCGCGCCTCACGCAGAAGCTCCAATCGCAGCGGCAAACAAAGAAAATCGGACGCATCTACCCTATTCGCCCCACAGCCTGGGCTGCTCTCGCCGCTGCCATTCTGCTCGTCGTGTCAATCCTGGGTTTGCGCCAGATACATCGAACCAATGGGCTCGCCGCCGAGCTTCTCGACCAGCATCTGGCTACGCTCGGCAGTGGAACAACTCCGCAGGTGATCTCCACGGATCGCCACACCGTCAAACCCTGGTTTCAGGGCCGTCTTCCTTTCAGCTTCAATTTGCCTGACGCGGCAGCCTTGCCTCCAGACACCACTCTCATAGGTGCAGATCTCACCTATTTCAACGGCCAACCGGCAGCGCTGCTTCTCTTTACTATTCACAAGCACCAGGTTTCCATCTTCCTGACCCAGCGAGCAAACGGCCCTGTCACTGTGCTGCGCAGTACCCAGGCGGGTTTCACGATTGACTCCGCCAACACACAAGACCTCTGCATTCTTGCCGTGAGCGACGTCAATCCTGCCGAGCTCGAACTCCTCGTTGCGTCTCTGGTGCGAGCCCAGTCAAACTCTTAGGGAGACTCAGCACAAGTCTCTGCCCCACAGCCTACATAAATAAAATCGAGGTATGAAGCGGAAGGCGCATTTTCAGCGGACATTGGCGGCTTAGACGAGTTTTGAGAAGTACAGACGGAAGAGTCGTCGTGAAGGGTCTTTGAACGTGATGAAGTTGTTGTTCCGTGGTCCTATCTGCTGGTGTTGCCTGGCTAAGAGTCGGTCGCGCCGCGCCACTCCAATGACTGACGAGGCAAGAGAGACGGTGTAGGGATTCGCAATCGAAGCCAAGAGTCTTGTCGACTTCCTGCGATCGATGATGATATTGGCGGTCATCTGAAACATCTGCCGGTGTGGCTGCTCCGGTTCGCGCATGGGGCGCGTCGGTTTGCCCAGTTTCCAGGCCATTTGCTACGCCTGCAGGGAAATCTTAGTGCAACCAACACTCCAGTTCATCAGGTGTTATAAGGATTTTCTTGGCTTTTCGGGATCGACTGATCTATTTGTGAGTAAAGAGAATCGTTCACAGCCCGCGCTGCAGGATAAAATGGATTAGGGGCTCGAGCCACTGCACATATGTTTTTGGTTCGAGTCTGCCTTTATGTCCGCAAGGGCGAATGCTGAATCGGACAACTTTGGTTGTCCCGCTAAACACAAACTTCCAGTGCTGCGCAATAACGACAGCCAAATGCTAGGTATGCAGCTTAAATTTGAAAGCAAGCTTCAGGTCTTTGCTTGAAAACGACTCATGCAGTGGTTCCTTTGTCAGTGCGAAATCAAGATTGTCCAAAATCCAGAGTCATTGTCAAGCTTGCTAGAGCTGGTATATTGCGCGTGCAGCGCGCTGGTTTTACGAAAGCCTATGGCGATCCTTATGCGGCCCTCATGCTTACGGCCACACAATTAGGAATAGGGGGCAAATCAAACTATGAAACAGTCCAGTGTTACGGCGTGCATTCTATCGCTAGCTCTCGCAACTCTTGGGAATGCGCAAGGAACGGCCTCTTCCAAGCAGACGGGCGAGCACTATACGCAGTCTCAGCTTAAGAAGCTGGTAAACGAGGCACATACTCCGGATCAGTACGACGTTCTCGCGCACTATTACGGTAACGAGCAACAGTCCTTCCTTCAGAAGGCTGCGGACGAGAAGCAGGAATGGGCGCGTCGGAGCCAGTTCACTACCAGCATTTCCGCCAAGTATCCAAGACCTGTCGATTCGGCGCGTAACCTCTATGAGTACTACGCATACAAGGCGTCTGAAGCTGGTGTGCTTTCCGAAAAATACCTTCGACTTGCGAGCCCTGCAATGACTCAATGAAGCCTGAGATATCTGCAAGGGTATTTTGATTAGATGTATAATTCAGCGAAGAGCGGGGAGTGGATCAAATCGCCTCCCCGCTTTTGTGACTATCATATTCTCTGTATGCAATCCTTATGTATTCTTGATGCTCTCGCGACTAATCTCTATAGAATCTGCCAGCAAATCGACTTGAGAGAGCAACAGTCCGTTGAACAATCAGATCCTCAAGAGATGGATCCAGCCGATTCAGCGTCTCAGCAAATGGTGGTGCTTCCCAGCAGCGATTGCCGGCCTAGGGCTACTCACTTACTGCGGGATCTTATTCCACGCATCGCTGCCTACGATGAGCCTTTTGTTTCTGTTCCTTGTGATTTCGTCGGCGTTGTTGTGCGGCTTCTGGCTAGCTTCGGTCACTTCGTGCGCTGCTGCTGCGTGCCTGGATTTCTTCTTCACATCTCCTCTCTATAGTTTTCGTGTCTCCAGTGCACACGGATATGTTGCACTTGTGTCCTTTGAGGTAACGGCACTGGTTATCAGTAACTTATTGGCGAGGGCGCTTAGGCACGCAAGGGAAGCGACAGAAGAGCGAGCAAGCATGGAGCAGTTATATGAATTGAGCAAAAGGTCTCTACAACTCGACCTGAACAAGGCACTTGGTCCGGAGCTCGCTATCTTGATCCACAGGATATTTGGAGTGCGCGGTGCGGCTTTATTTGATGCAAGCGCCGGTAGTATTTCCACTGCTGGAGACTGGAATCGAGGCGAAGAGAAAGTAGCGATGAAATGTTACCTGCGAGGCACGGAATTCGATAATTTGCCAACTCAACGTATGCGGCGAGTTCTTCGTATTGGAAACCGCTCGGTCGGATCCCTTGTTGTGCACGGAGAGCTTAGTTCTGTTGTCTTGAACGCGCCTGCCTCACTTGCCGTAACTGCGACGGAGCGTTATCAGGTAACTCAGAAGGAAAACAGGGCTGAGTCAGCGAAACAAAGCGAGCAGTTGAGGGCTGCAGTCCTGGATGCTTTGGCTCATGATTTCAAGACACCGCTCACAGCGATCCAAGCAGCTAGTTCAGGTTTAATAGAAATGGGAGGGTTAGCATCACCTCAATCCGATATGGTATCGCTCATCGATAAAGAAGCGACTTTCCTGAACGAACTCTGCACAAGGCTGCTGCAAACCGCAAAGCTCGACGCAGAACATTTTGACACAGGGAGGGAGGAAGTGAATGTTCATGAGTTGATTTCGGACGTACTATCCGGTAGTGATTCGGATTCGAAGCGCAACCCAATCGAGATTACTATGGACGCACAATCGGCTAATGTATACGCCAATCGCGGGCTCCTGACGATAGCTCTTTCTCAGTTCATCGAGAACGCGTGTAAGTACTCCACTGCTGGGACACCCGTCGAAATTGCCGTGCGAAAGAGCACTTCAGACCTGCTCATCTCCGCACATAATTTTGGCTCCCTTGTCCATCTAGATGATCGCGAACTAATCTTTGAACGCTTTTATAGATCATCCGAGGCGAAAGAAACGGTGGCCGGTACGGGGATTGGGCTCTCCGCAGTAAAGATGGCTGCAGATGCCAATCGCGCTCATCTGTGGGTCTGGGGAGCGGAGTACGGAAACGAGCCTGAATATCTTCGTACCTTTATTCGTCAGTTACGCAAAAAATCGAAGACGATCCGCGGAATCCAAATCATATTCTCACGGAAACCTCGATCGGCTATCGACGATGGGCGCGCTATTTGTAGCTGGATTCGCCACTGTCTACTGGGCGGAGTCAACTCCATGCACGACCTCTCTCACTTCGATGCGCTCGCAAAATAGGGCCCAAGCCGTGTCGCTTTCATGTCCGCATAGTGCCATCCATTTTTCGTATTGGATGGCCACAATTCATTTCGAGCAGAGGTCATCGGGAAGCGCTTCCGGAGATTCTTCCGCTCGATGCAACTCATGCGAACGTTGCAATGCAATTTCTCCAAAGGCCTGTGCGTCGACGAATCGGTACCCGACGTACGCATCCGTATGCAAATATGTCGGATTAGAGGGATCTTCACACAGCTTTTTGCGCAGCAGGCGAATGAATGTTCTAAGATATTCAACTTCTTCGCGATATGTATCCCCCCATACCACTGTAAGTAGCTTCGAGTAGGTCACAACTCTTCCTGCGTTCGCCATCAGGTAGTGAAGGATGTCAAATTCCTTGCGAGTCATGTGAATTGCCTGACCGCGCATGGTAACAATACGACGTATTGGAAGCAGACGAATCTCGCCAATCTCGATTGGCGCATCTTCGGGCCTGATTGGCGCTTGGATACGCCGCACAGCCGTTCGGATTCGAGCGATTAGTTCGCGCGCACTGAATGGCTTGGTGACATAGTCGTCAGCTCCCGACTCCAGCGCTTCGACTTTTTCTTCTTCTCCGTCGCGTACGGTCACCATAAGGATTGGCAGGCGAGGCGCAAATAATCGTATGCGGCGAAGCGTCTCCAATCCGCCTATTCCTGGCATGTTTATATCAAGCAAAACCACATCAAAAGTCCCGGCCCTCAATTGCTGAATTGCCTCTTCCCCTCGGGAGGCTTCAACTACCTGAAATCCAAGGTCGAGCAGCGGCGGCCGTAGCGCTCTGCGTATCGCCGGCTCGTCGTCTACAATAAGAATTCGGAGGCCTGTTTGGCTCATTCGGATCCTTTCTGGTGCAATGTGGTAGGAATAGCCGCATAAAATATGGTCCCTTGTTCCTCATCACTCGTGACCCAAACATGACCGCCGTGAACCCGGGCAATTCGCTTGGAAACAGACAGCCCGATTCCGGTTCCACTGGCGCCATTCGAGGATGTTGAGGAACGATAGTAACGGTCGAAGATCCGTTCGCGGTCAGTCACCGGAACTACTGGACCGTAGCTGTGCACCGAGAAAATCAATTCTTTTCTAGACTGGACAACTCCGATGGTGATCGTAGTGCCAAATGTTGAGTACTTACAGGCGTTGTCTATGTATTGCGTAAGCAGCGCGACCATGAGTTGACGATCACAGCAAAGATTCAAATCATCTCGCTCGAGTTTTATTGCAACCTTCATACTCGATAGCCGATCTTTGAGACTAGTCACGACTTCTTCAATTAATGAACTGACGCCGACTGAAGTGGCATGGATAGTGATCTCCTGTGCATTCAGACGTGCGGTAGCAAGTAGACGGGTTGTCAAATCATTCAGCAGGCCAGTCTGCTCATCGATCAACGCGACAAGCTCCGATTGGGCTTCTGTAAGGTGGCTCATTTCACCGAGACCAGTGCTGGCCGCACGGATTGCAGTAAGTGGGGTCTTATATGCGTGCGCCAAGCTATCGAGCACAGCTGTCCGAAGTTGCTCAGTGCGGTGCTCCGCTTCGATGTTGCTCTCATTTACATAGGCACGGTATCGATCAAAAGATATTGCGATCAACGAGGCAATCGAGTCGTTCGTAAGTGGACTTGTGTCTCCGCGTAACACAACGCTTCCAATAGGAACCGCCCCCAGCCGAAGAACGCGTCGGCCTATACCCGTGGCGGGATCTTCATCCGACTTATCAAAAAAATAAGCATTTTGGGCAAGATCGCGCGCGTCAACTCCCCAGTATCCAGCTTGATAGACCTCATGCAAATCGGCGTCGAAGACGACTACAGCCTCCAGCGCAAAGATTTCATGAATGAGTTCAGCTAATTGGGGACCCGGTTCCATGTGGAGGTTCATTTGCAATGTCCTCCTGCTGAACTCATAGAGGTCGTGCATTTGTTCTCCCCAGGACTCCGCCTCATGTGCGTGTCTAGTGACGCTTGCGGAGAGTCGGCTTACCACAAGGGCTGTTAGAACAAATGCAACAAGTGTTACGGAATTTGCCGGGTCAGCTACAGCATTGATCGCAGGTTGGCGCGCCGTAAAGAGAACATGAATAACGACCGCAGAGAGCGAAACGGTAACTGCCTGCCAGAATCCGCAAAGTAAAGCTGTTGGCACCACGATCAAAAGGTAGAGGAGGACCGCTACAGGAAGCAGCCATTCCGACCAGTGCGCCAGAGCCGCTGCAAGAACGACTGAAATTATCCCAAGAGCGCATTCCAACCCAAAGAGCAGGACGCCCGATTTGGAGCCAAATAAGGGCTTTGTTGCGAGTGAGGAAATGAGCGGAATGTAGGTTCCAGACAACTGGCGTTCAACCTTTCCATTCTGATTTTGAAAAACGGTGCGAACAGGCGAGCGACCGGGCGATTCGCGAGCTGCTTAGCAAGTCTGTCCATAGCCAAATTCTTTGAATTACAGAAGTGCCACCAAGAATCGTCAGGCAATGTACTAAATTTTATTGTGATGAAAACACAACGGAATTTTAACAGTAATTATATGCATTTCTTATTTATTAGTTCATAGAAAATTCACAATTTCGGCTTGGCAAAGTCTTTTACGCCTCGAAATTCACGAATTTCCTCCTCCCTAAGCCGGATGTCGACAGCAAACAAGATCAGAGTCTCTTTTCAGGATCTTCACGGTTTCTTTATGTGCTGTTTGCAACCCTAAGTTCAATCCGCAGCAAACGGTTCGATCTATCGGGGCGCGCAAACTCTTCGCTCAGCCCCTGCGGGCGTTTCTGCGCTTCAGTTTGACCGCGAAGACCGGACAGTTCAACAAGTGCAGTTGACATATCTACGATGTTCAGCTCTGTCTCACCTTTTCGTTGAACGCGCACCTCGCAATCCGCACTTCATGACCTTTCGGGAGGAATCACTTTTATGAATTTGAATTTGACTCGCGTGTTGCAGTGGGGAATTGGAGTCGTTATGAGCATGGCATTCATGGCATCGGCACAAACGACAACTCCGGCTGCTTCAGCCCCGGCATCCGCACCTGCGACTGCTCCGCCTACAACACAAGCACCAGCCGCTCCGGCCGATGCCGCGCCAGCAGCTCCAACCTGGAGCGTGGGGCCAATGGACATCACCGGGTTAATTGATGGCTACTACAGTTACAATGCAAACCGTCCAAGCGACGCCGCCAACGGGCAAGTGAACGATCTGTATGACTTTAATGACAAGACGGACCAATTTAGTCTGAGCGCAGCTAAACTCTCTATAAATCATGATCCAGATCCCGTTGGCGCCCATATCGACTTTCTTTACGGACGTACCAATACTCTGATCAACGCTCCTGGGCCCAACTCAGGTGGAGAGGGCAACTATCTCGAACAGGCGTTTCTCAGCTTCAAGCCAATCAAGGCCAAAGGCTTGGAAATGGACTTCGGCAAGTTTGTGACCTCAGCAGGTGCTGAAGTCATCGAGTCAAAGGATGACTGGAATTATTCTCGCGGTCTCCTCTTCACTTTGGCCATTCCATATTTCCACTTTGGGCTTCGTTCCTCTCTTCCGGTGACCAAGACTTGGACGGCGGGTCTCCAATTAGTGAATGGCTGGAACAACGTCACCAAGAACAACGGAGGGGTGACTGTGGGTATAACCAGCGCTTACGTCAAGCCCAAATATTCCTGGAACGTGAACTTCTATACGGGGCCCGAAAATGCCAACACTCAGAATGGCTACCGTAATTTGATCGACACTACCTTTTTGACTACGCTGGCGGGGAAGTTCAACTTCCTCGTCAATTATGACTACGGACTGAACCAGGATTCGATCGTTGCCGGTGTTGGCGACACCATCTTGAAGCATTGGCAGGGTGTTGCTTTTGGCGCTAAGGATCAGGTCACCGCGAAAGTTGCTTTTGCCGCACGTTACGAATACTTCACAGACCCGAATGGATTTGCAACAGGCGTCAGCCAGGATGTGCAGGAAGTTACTGGAACCTACGAATACAAGTGGGTGGAGGGTCTTCTGGCACGACTGGAAGTCCGACATGACTGGTCATCGGAACCTTTCTTCCATAAGGGTAATGATATCGTCACGGTTCTTCCGAACGACTCCGCCAGTGGAGGCGTAAAGGGCCAGACGACTGTTACAGCTGGCTTTGTGGCCTTCTTCGGGCCCAAGCGTTAACGCCTGCTCATCCGCTCACTTCCAACAACAGGTATTTCTTATCGGCCCGGTTTGATTTCGAAAGAAGCGGGCGGATCCGACGAGTTTCCCGGATAGCAATTCGCCGGGACCAGCCCTTCAAACTTCGAATTTCAGGAGAATGCTCATGGCAGAACAAAAAGCACCCGAGATGAAGGCCACGCTGGGCCTTACAGGGCTTACCAGCAACGCAATGGCGCTTATCGCTCCTGGCGCTTTCCTTTGGCTAACCTTCTTTATCCAGGCAACAACCGGCACACCAACAACTGCGCCGGCCATGTGGTGGGGTATCTTTCTGGCCCTCCTGCTTTGCCTTGCGACGGCCGTTGCTTACGCGGAGATTTCGAAGCTTTATCCGGGCACAGGTTCAAGCTACTATTACGCCGAACAAGCGTTGCTGTCGAAAGACAAGGCATTCAAGTATGCCCGCGTTGCCAAGTTCATCGTAGGCTGGGGCTCACACCTCTATTACTGGGTATATCCCGGAGTGATGGTTGCCACTACCGGAATATTCGTTGGATACGTGGTCGGATTCTTGTATCCAAACTTCATTAGCGGTTCCAATCCTGGGCCAGTCTTTATGGCTCTTGTAGCAGTCATCTTCTCGTTTTTCGTCGCGTGGATCGCTCAGAAAGGTGCTGGCGCATCAACAGCGGTCAATCTGGCTATCAATGTTGTTCAGATCTCAGCGCTTTTGGTATTCAGCGTGTTGGCTCTTGGCTACCGCGTCAATCATCCATCTGGCAGCACCGGCTTCCAGTATGACGCGCAAACACTGTCCACTTACACCTACCAGTTTGCCACCAACCCGAAAGACGGCACAACGATCCGAGATGGCAGCGGAACGCCTCAACCGCTGCTTGATACTGCAGGTAAACCCCTACCTTATGTGGTCACTTATCCTGAAAAAGACAGCACCGGTAATTTTCTTACACACGGAACTGCAGCTTCTGTAGTGTCTCCGCACAGTTTCAGTTGGGTATTCATACAGGCTACGGTGGCCATTCTGATCCTGGTGGGATTCGAATCGGTGACTTCGATGGGAGGGGAGGCTCTGAACCCGACGAAGCACATTCCCATCGCGGTCATTGCTTCGCTTTTGATTCAAGGACTGATGTGTTACCTGATAGAGTATTTCGCGGCTAACTACTTCCTCAATTCCGGTTACACGATGCAGAGCGCTGCTGGCTCGGCAGCTCCGATAGGCGACATGATGATCATGGTCGGCGACGCGCTTCTCGGCCAGGGACACGGCAAGTATTTTATGCTGGGCGAGGCAATCACCGTCTTCCTGGCATTAATCGGTACAACACTGTCGTGCATGAACACTGGCGCGCGAGTGACCTATGCGATGGGCAAGGATAATGAGGCGCCGGAACATTTTGGGATTCTCCATGCTGAGTCTCTGACGCCTCGCAGTGCGATCTGGACTCTGGCCGTCATTTCCGCGGTGCTCGGAGTTTTGGCGGTCTCGTTGGTCTTTGCCGACGGCAGCGCACCGACGGACGCGACCATTGCCGCATTGCCTCATGGCATCTTCTCCAGCTTTGGTTACTCCAACCACGATACGTTGGCGGCGCTTCCCAATTCTCTGCTCACCATTACACTCACCTCCAACTTCGGCACATTTATTCTGTATGCGCTCAGTTGTTTCCTTTGCATCGTAGCCTTCAACAAGCGCCCCGACTACAGCGTAGTCAGACACCTGCTTATTCCGGGTTTCGGTCTAATTGCAAATCTGGTCTGCATGGCGTTTTATCTGATTGGTCCATTCATGGGTTACGGAACTTCAAAGGAACCGCTGCTGGCATTGGGAATCTCCGCGATCTGGGGCATTTACGGAGCGATTTATTTCATTCGCTCTTCCAAGGTCAAAGGAAAAACTGTGCTTCTCGAATCAAGGTGACCCCTTTTTAAGGCTGATCCAAAGCAATCATCGGGTGGACCTCTCATTCTCTTTGTTCGGGGCGGAGTTGAGAGGGATCACCCTGTGATTCTTTAAGAGCGACATTCTCAGGCTGTTCAGCGCCTCACTGATTGTGAATCGGAATTTGTTTCAGGTGTCAGAGCCCATGTTGGATGTTATCTTTGGCCAAGCAACCGATCCCGGCAAAGTAAGAACGAACAATGAAGACGCGATGGGCTCCTTCGTCCCCGTTTCGCGCCAACAATTGCGATCTCATGGCTATTTGTTTGCTGTGGCCGACGGCTTAGGTGGTTATGAGTTTGGGGAAGTAGCGTCGGCTACGGCGATTGCCACAGTCACCGAAGGATTCGCCAAAGCACAGGAAGGAACTCTCCTGGTGAGTCTGTTGCCCAGACTTGTACAACACGCAAATTCTGCTGTCCATGATGTGACGCTGACTCCGGATCGCCGCGGCAAAAAGATTGCTACAACGCTTGTGCTTTGTGCTCTTCGCTATGATCAAGCTGTCGTTTCCCACGTCGGCGATTCTCGATGTTATCTAATCCGCGATGGCATGGTCCACTTTGTCACTCAGGATCATACCTGGGTTAACGAGCAGAGAAAGCTGGGTTTGATTACCGCGAAGGAAATGGCTGTGTCGGAGTCGCGGCACATTCTCATTCGTTCGCTTGGACCGGAACTATTCATCCCGGTTGACACAACGGCTCTTTCGGTGATGGCCGGAGACACTCTCGTACTTTGTTCGGATGGTCTTCATGGGAGAATGGAGGAAGGGGCGATCGCGAGCATCGTTTGTCAAACAAAGGATATGGACGAGATTGCTCGCGAACTGGTGGCGACCGCTGTGGAAAGTGACGGCTCCGACAATACTACCGCCATGGTTATCCGCGTTTGTTCGGTAGAGAAAGTGGGAATGTATCGTGGTCGTCCCTATTTCCTTCCATCCTGACGAGATCGGAGTTTCCTGAAGATATTCCAAGGAAAGCTGATGAGAGATGGCAGGCAGGATTGACATCGGGCGCTTGGCAAGTGGGGCGCGGCTAAAACCATTTTTTCCGATACATTGAAGAGAGCTTGGGGCATGAGATCGAATGGGTTTACACGACACGATTGAAATCGGTTCGCAGATTGATTCCTACCGCATCGAGTCACCGGTGGCCCGTAGTGGAATGGCATCCATATTTCGCGCCCTTGATGTGCGCGATAACCGCGTAGTTGCGCTAAAGATTCCACATCCAGACATGGAAGCCGACGTTCTTCTATTCGATCGATTTAAGCGTGAAGCGGACATTGGAGAAAAGCTTAATCATCCGAAGGTTATGCGCGTATTCGGCGGTGAGAAGCGATCGCGCATTTACATGGTCATGGAGTGGTGCGACGGCCGCCCACTGCGCAAAATTCTCTCGGAATCGAGACTGCCGCATGATCGCGCCATCCGCATTGCAGTCGGCATTCTGGAGGCGTTGGAGTACATTCATGCCAACGGCATCGTCCACCGCGACTTGAAGCCGGAGAACATCATGGTGGACGAGGATGACAACATCAAGCTTATCGATTTTGGAATTGCAGGCGATTCTTCGGCGAAGCGCCTGACTTATGCTAATTTCACGGCTGCTCTCGGAACTCCGGATTACATTTCTCCAGAGCAGGTCAAGGGCAAGCGTGGCGATCGCCGGTCAGACATCTATGCAATGGGGGTGATCCTCTACGAGATGCTGACCGCCAAAACTCCCTTTTCCGGCCCATCGCCATTGGCTGTTATGAATGACCGCCTGATAAACCACCCTATCCCGCCGCGGATCGCAGACCCGTCCATCAGCCTTGAACTGCAGGAGGTTATATATCGCGCTCTGGAACGCGAACCTACCAATCGGTACCCGAATGCGCACGAGTTTGGACGGGACCTGCAACACCTGGATCAAGTCGGAGTCGCAGACCGCGCGGAAGTGACAGATTGGAGCAAGCGGAAATCTCACCTCTCTCGAAAGATGGTCTACTACGGCGGATTGGCGATGATTCCCGTTGCGCTTCTCTTGCTGATGTATCTTCTGGCTCATCACCGCTGAGCAGTCGGTGGGATGTCTTCCTAAATCTTCATGGGTTCTTTATGTCTCGAATCCTAGGCTTAGAGGGTGTAGATTCCCTTCACAATCACAGAGGAGATTTATGTCAAAGTACAAACTGGAGTACGTCTGGCTTGACGGCAAGACGCCCGTTCCGGGTCTGCGCGGGAAAACGCTTCTCAAGGAATTTGAGACTCCACCTACCCTTGCTGACCTGCCCAATTGGGGCTTTGACGGCAGTTCGACGATGCAGGCCGAGGGCAAGAGTTCAGACTGCGTATTGAAGCCGGTGGCTCTGTATCCTGACGCGAGCCGTAAGAACGCGTATATCGTCTTGAGCGAAGTTCTTCACGCCGATGGCACTCCGCACTCTACTAACGCACGCGCGACGATTGAGAATGACCCTGATCTCTGGGTTGGCTTTGAACAGGAGTACTTTCTTTTCAAAGATGGTCGCCCTCTCGGATTTCCGAAAGACGGCCACCCCAGCATTCCCCAGTTTCCCTACTACTGCGGTGTTGGCTACAAATATATGGGAAGCTTGGCCCGTCAAATCGTTGAAGAGCATCTAGAACTCTGTCTTGCAGCGGGCATTAATCATGAAGGCATCAACGCGGAAGTCGCGAAGGGGCAATGGGAATTTCAGATCTTTGCCAAAGGCTCGGCGAAAGCCGCAGATGATCTCTGGACCGCTCGCTATTTGATGATGCGTCTTTGCGAAAAATACGAAGTGGATGTCGAATTGCACTGCAAGCCCATCAAGGGTGACTGGAACGGGTCTGGCATGCACACTAACTTCTCGACCAAGTACCTTCGCGAGGTCGGAGGCAAAGAGTACTTCGAATCCCTGATGGGTTCATTCTCCGAAAACGTTGCCGAGCACATCGCCGTATACGGACCGGATAACCACCTGCGCCTGACAGGCCATCACGAAACACAAGCGATCGACAAGTTCAGCTATGGTCTTTCTGATCGTGGCGCTTCGATCCGGATGCCTATCAATTTCATCAAGAACGGCTATAAGGGTTACTTGGAAGATCGCCGACCTAACTCAGAGGGAGATCCTTATCAGATTGTTTCGCGCATTCTGAAGACGATTAATAGTGTCCCGAAGCCTTGATCCACGACTATTCCATCACCTTGTTCGCTCGTCCTAGCTCAAACAGGCCTCAGGATGAGCGAACAATACCTGAATTCTAACCAAGATAGAAATTTGCTCTCCGCCCTCATGCGAGGGTTCTGGACATCAGCAATAGTGAATTTTACTTTACATAAGTTTCGATTATCAGATGTAGGTTATTTAGGCGGGATTATCGAGGCAGATTCAGAAGAGGCGTGCACCCGGAAGTATAAGGCGAGCTTCGAACTCTAGACGAAGACGTGACTTATCCTGAGTCGAATGCGCGGACGTTTTCACCGCTTCAATGATATGCAGAAGATGGCGCTGCAGTTCTGTGCTCGTTTTGACGAGAGCATGCTAGCGCCACCTACCTACAATGCGCCGCCGCAGTCATTGCAGCTGGTGATCCGCCTCAATGTGCCCTTCGCGTCACTGCTGCCTGCGCCATCAAGCTCGCGCAAGTCGGATTAAGTCTGCGAGTTCCTGCTCAAGAGTCCTTGCGACGTCGGATTCATTCGTATTGGGACCTATGGGCACGGTTATGCTGATGGCGCTTCCGCCGAGCGGACGTGGTATTACGCGGATGTAAGCACCGCCGCGCTTGTTGTTGGGCATCTCTCGGATGTAATCCACGGTGCCAGCAGACGGATGCAAGAAGACTTCCAAGTTGAAGATTTCGCCGTTTTTTGTGACGCTGTAATGCGCGTCATCGATTTGTTCAATGGCGTCGGCAAAGACTGGCGCCCACTTAGGAATGTTGCTGACTTGGGCCAGAACGTTGTAGATCTCGATCGGCTCAGAATTCGATTCGACGGTGCGTGTTACGGTTTGGTTCGGCATAGTTTTTAGACGACAATTCTTGGCCCGGCGTAACCGGGGGCATCGCCAACGGATCAGTCTCTGTAAGCCCGCAACGGCCCCGCCCCGTCACGGCAATATCCGTGGTTAACACTATCAGTCCAAGGCACTCATCGAGTGCCGACGAGTTCATATTATGCATTGGATTGAAAGTACGAGTGGAGCTTGGGGGATGCGCGGTATAGCCGACAGGATTTCAAAAGGGGGAAGGACCATGCGGAGCTTTTTTCATCTCCGCGACGCGGAGTGCATCTCTTGTTAGTGGAGATATCTTGCCGAAGACTGAGAACCGATCTTTTCCTACTGCAGGCACCGGGAGCACTGCCGCTGTTGCTCCCGCAAAGCATACTACGCATCGGAACCTGATCCTGGCGATCTGCTGCACGAGCCTGTTGATCGTGGGCATGGACGTGACGATTGTCAACGTCGCGCTGCCCTCGATCCAGAAAGACTTGCATGCTCATCTGGCTGGGCTGCAGTGGATTCTCGACGCCTATACGCTTGTGGTAGCGAGCTTCCTGATGCTGGCGGGTTCGATGTCGGATCGCTTCGGGCGCCGGAGGGTATTTCAAATCGGGCTGGGTGTGTTCACGCTCGGCTCGCTGCTGTGTAGTCAGTCGGGAACGATTGAACAGCTAATCGGGTTCCGAGCGCTGCAGGGCTTGGGAGCATCGATGCTGAACCCCGTGGCGCTGTCGATTATTGCGAATGCATTTCCGGATCCGAAAGCGCGCGCGCGGGCGGTGGGCATCTGGGGCGCGGTGGCAGGCGTCTCGCTGGGAATTGGGCCACTGATCGGCGGGGCACTGACGGAGACGATTGGATGGCGATCGATCTTCTGGATCAATGTGCCGATTGGGATTATAGCGGCGCTCCTGGCAGCTCGGTTTGTGCCGGAGTCGAAGGCGGCGCGTCCGCGGGCCTTAGATCCGGTGGGACAGGCACTGGTGCTGATCGGGCTGGCAACGCTGACGTGGGGTGTTATTGAAGGACCGCACGCCGGCTGGGACTCAAAGTTGATCCTGGGTCTCTTTGTAACCGCGTTCCTGGCTCTTTTGACGTTCGTGCTGTATGAGCAGCGGCGAAACCAGCCGATGCTGGATCTGCGCTTCTTCCGCAGCGTGCCCTTCTCCAGTGCCACAGTATTGGGGCCGAGCGCCTTCTCCTGCTTTGCCGGTTTTCTTTTTCTAAACGCGCTGTATCTGCAGCAGGTGCGTGGATTTTCCGCTTTTCATACAGGGCTGTTCACACTGCCGCTGGCGGTAACAATGATTGTATGTGCGCCATTGTCAGGACGGCTGGTTGGACGCTACGGCCCACAGCCTTCCCTGCTGGCTGCCGGCATGGGATTTCTGGTCAGCACGGCGATGCTGACCAGTCTGAATCAACAAACACCGGTGGGCTGGCTGCTGGCGGTATACGCGCTCTTCGGCGTAGGGCTGGGCATGGTGAATCCTGCCATCACGAACAGCGCAGTAGCCGGAATGCCGCTGTCGCAAGCGGGCGTCGCAGCGGCCATTGCATCGACCAGCCGGCAGGTGGGCGCAGCTCTGGGGGTGGCAATATCGGGAACGGTGGTGGCAGCAAGCCATGTGCATGGTATGGACTTCTCCACAGCGACGCATGCAATCTGGTGGGTGATGACAGCGTGCGGTGCGGTGGTATTGGCTATCGGCTTTGCGTCGAACACAGCCTGGGCGCGAGTAAGCACGGAACGGGTGGCTCATTTGCTTGAAGAGCGGCGCTAAATCAGGCTGTACAGGCCTCCTCAAGTCGACTTCAGGTCACACAGCGGATGAGTGAATCGGCGATTTTGCGCAACTTGATCGGTCTATGGGATCCAACTAATGGTATAGTCCGCCGCCTTAACCCGGGGGTTATAAGAGGTGAACGAGGAGGCGGTCCATGGAGATTGATAAGGCTGGCATCGATCCATGCAAGTCGGTATTCCATCTTGCAGGCCTGCGCGACAGGTGAGGCGGTTCGGAAGAGGTTGTTTTCGCGTACACAGCTGTTGCGTTTCACAGGACCCTTCCGGTGCGGATGGTTGAGATGGAAGGCTGCGGGCGGCCCGGCACACGATGTAACCCTGTATCTTGACGGAGAGGTGCGCAGGGGCAGCCAACCGCAGGCAAAAATTGATGGGCTGGTTTTAACTATCGAGTCGGAACGCGGCGCTTCAGTTCGTCAAACCAGTTCAGCACAACGTTCAATTGTGCGACCTGCGGGTCGGTTTGGTGTTCAAGAAGCGATGCTATGAAGTGCCGGCCATCGGGATAGACGTCGTAGCTGCGTACTGGAATCGTTTCTAGGGACCATCTGGGCAATCCATCTCTAACGGCGAACAACTCATGCGGAGCGCTGGCGCGAAAAGAGGCGCGATCGTCGATATCCACCGCCATCATTTTTGATCCGCGACGCAAGTCTCCCGGCATGGCCGGCTCCAGATAGAATAATTCGCGGCCGCTCGGCGCCCAAGCGGGATTCATGCACCCGTTCGGGGAAATACGGTGTTTTTCTCCAGGGCCAGGGAAGGCCTGGACGTAGACTTCGAGGGCGCCGGTTTCGCTGGAGGTGTACGTGATCCACTTACTATCAGGGGAGAATTCAGGGTCGAATATCCGGAAGCTTCCAGATGTGTTAGATCCAGACTCCAGGAAAATCCGCGGCTCTCCTTTCTCCGCCATGGGGCGGACCAGGATTTGGGTTCTCGCCATACTCAGGAGAATGGCCAGCCACCTGCCGTCACGCGACCAACTTGCAGGTGTGGCTCCATCACTTCCCTTGTTGAAGACGATCTCTCGCGCGCCACCTCCGTCCGCCGCAACGGAGTCGATCCTGGACCCTACCGTAAACAGGACCGGTTGTCCATCGACCGACCATATCGGCCAACCGGAGGCGCCATCCGACGTCAGCGGCGTGGAGGTTCCTCGTTCGAGATCATATAGCTCAACATTCACGGTGCGACTGTTAGTGGCCCGTTTTGTAGCCACCAGCCGCCGGTCGTCGGGAGAAAGCCTCAAGCCAAAGGCGACGTCGTTGAAGTGGAGATCGACGGCCGCACCACTCCGATCCAGGCGAACCATCGATCCGGTGTACGGCGGGTAAATCCCGCCGTCTGCATAGACCAGAGTGCCCAGGCGGGAAACGGCAAATTGACCAATGCCTGATTCATAGTCACTATTTGGTGTGCCAACCGCCTGCATGACTCCGTCCAGGATTGGCACCCCGGGCCCTGTCAGTTCCAGATGGCGCGCATCGAACGGTGCGGCCAGCAGAGCGCCACTCAGCATATAGAGGAGGTAGCCGGCTGAGGCGTAAACGGGGTTCGCGCCGCCCTTCAGCAGGAACCGCGGTGAGCCACCGTTTGGAAGGGCCAGAATTTCGGCATCATCCCAATTCCAATCTTGCACGTTTGTAAAAAGCAGAGTCCTGCCATCGGGTAAGAACTCCGGCGAAGCGTACCCCCAGTCCATTTTGTTGGTCTCCAAAAGGATCTTCGGCTCACCCCATTGTGCGGAAACCTGTTTTAGGCCGTATTCCGCAAAGACGATTGAGTCGTCTGCGCCCCACGTCGCTCCCCATTAAGGGGTTTTCGAGTTTACAGATTGGTACGGCTGGACCACCGCTGGTAGAGACTTTTTTCAAGCTGTTATCGGAGTAGAAGCCAAGCCATTTCCCATCGGGAGAAAAGAACGGCCATCGCCACCCTCCGTTCCGGGAATCGGTACCGCTTCGGCCTGATCGAGCGGCCGTTTGTAGAGCTATCTTGTCGTCCCGACCGTGCCGGCGAAGACCAGCACCTCGCCATCGGGAGAGAAGGCCATTGCGGCGTGGTGGGGACGGCCCATGCGATCGTTGGTCAAATGCTCGGCGGGAGTCAATTCCAGCGTCGTTCGGACAGGAGTCGCGATGACGTGTTCCGAGCTCGAAACCCATTCACGAACGAGCAGCACGGCGATAGAGAGAAGCAGCACACCGGCGATCGCGGGCCAAACGATTGACCGGCGCTTGAGCGACGCCACGGAGACCGCCGGCGGCTCTTTCCAGGCATTCTGTATCGCCACCCGTGCTTCCCCGATATCGCGCAGACGCGTAACGCTCGATTCACCGGGTAGGTCCGTAGCCGGCGGATCGAGCAGAGCACCGCCGGCCGGCTGCGCCAGCATCGCTTCCGCCTCTGCGCGGATCTCGGCTCTTCGGCCATCCTGCACTTCGAACGTTGCTTCGTCTCTGGTTCGAGGCGTACCTTTGAGCGGACCCGCCCCATCAATCGGCTCGAGTGGCGCGATAAACCGGTAACCACGCCGCGGCAGCGTCTCAATAATAGCGAGGATGATCCGCGGAATCGCCCAGTACCTCGCGAACACGATTCACGCACTTCTTCAGGCCTAGCTCGAAATCAACAAACGTATTCTCGTGCCACAGTCGCTGTCGCAACTCGTCTCGGGTGATTAGCTTGCCGGGCCGCTCCAGCAGCTTCCGCAGTAGTTCGAAGGGTTGCGGTCCGAGCCTCTGCCGCAAGCCTGACCGGCGCAGCTCACCTTGCCGGAGGTCGACCTCGAACATACGGAATCTGATGTTGCGGCTCGGGCCGGGCCAGTCTTGCATACAGAATCAGGCCTAGAACGGACAGCAAGTCCGTCACGCCTTAGCCACCAAAGAACAACAGATGGTAACCGGCGTCAGTAAGGCGTTAGAAGCCTGCAGCTTGCACAGTAACCCAAAAACCACCACAAGGATTCTTGATGCGTGGATCACGATCGGCAAAAGTACCTCCTGCGACCCGATCAGAACTCTGGGTTGGAACAAGCAAAGCACAGTTATTTCAAAGGAGAAATCTGCGCACGAGGAGGGATTTCAATCATGACTAGACGTCTGGTAATTTTTGCGCTCTCTGCAGTCACCTTTGCGGTGGCGCCCCAAGCTCTGAAGGCGGCCGATGAGGACGCATTATGCTCGCTGGGGAACGAAACACTACACGGGAACTACATGTCACGCGCAACGGGCACTATCGTGAATGTCGGGTCCATCACCGTGGTCGGGCGGAGCGTCTTCGATGGAAAGGGGAACGTCGTTAACCCCCACACGGTAAGCGTGAACGGCGTGATCTCCGCAACCATAGAGATCGGTGCCTATACGGTAAACTCCGACTGCACAGGTTCCGTAATCGCCACGGACGGCGCTCACTACAATTTTGTGATCACTCCGGATGGGGGCAGGTTTGACTGGATTGCTATCGTTCCCGGCTGGGTCGTCAGCGGGACCGCAATCCGTTTGACGAGCCGTCTTGAAGACGAGGAAGAAACCGGTGCATTATGCCCGCTGGGGAACAAAACACTGCACGGAAACTATATGTCACGCGCGACGGGCACTATCGTGGGTGTTGGACCCATCACCGCGGTCGGGCGGATCGCCTACGATGGAAATGGGACCTTCGTTAACCCCTACACGGTAAGCGTGAACGGCGTGATCTCCCCAGCCACGAAGATTGGACCCTATACAGTGAACTCTGACTGCATAGGGTCAGTAGTCGCCACGGACGGCGCTCACTACAATTTTTTGATCACTCCGGAGGGGAGCAGGTTTGACTGGATTGACACCGATCCCGGTCGGGTCTTCAGCGGGACCGCAATCCGTTTGACGCGCCGCCTTGAGGACGATTAGCCACGGCATGAAATAGATGCGTCTCGCGAAAAGGTTGTCGTTCGCCGTCGCCGAGCCCACCTACCGCGGGTCTTGGACTAGCTTCTTCATCTCCTGGATCAGCGGCTCGTCTGCCTGGATCGTTGCTCGACAGAAGGGCACCCTCTTCGGATCGAGCGTGCGTGACGATCGATCTCGCAACCTCAAACAGGGGAATCTCTGGAGAGGCGCCACCAACCTCAAAGTGAAGTCCACAGATCATAAGTGCCATCGAGACGGGAGTTGCTTTTTTGTTGCAGCTCCCGTTCGATATTTCTTGGGCATCAACTCATCTGCTCAAATGGCTTCACGGAGAACCGGCTCTCGAATGGTGCACTCACGCCAACACATTCGTTCAGCCGGCGGAACGAATTTCTAGCGAGATTTAAACGCACCTTCATTGACGTGAGGGTCGTGAGCAGCCAGCCCGTATGCGGACCGAGAAATCTCTACGAGAAAAGCTTTGGAGGCACGGAGGCGTTTTCAACCCACACCCAAGGCGCAACCGGGGAGGACCGGATTTCAATCGGCTCTTTTCTGCCAGGTCAGTTTGAAATGCCCGACAAGCGAGTGCGTTTCGAGGATCAATCGATTGCTCTCATCGAAATGGAAATGTCGGATTTGTTCCGTTCCCACCCAGTTCGGAAACGAACTGCCCTCCACGCGGTGCACGACGACGCGCCTTTCAGCAAAGACTCTGTAAGATCCCCAGTAACCAAGGTATGATCGCCAGGCATCGGATACCTCGTCGACACTCGCCTCAAGGGGATCATCGCTGGAGAGCTCTGGGCGATTCAGGGCCGACACCTGGGCCGACATGTGGCCGTCTGCCTGATACAGGATTGAGCCTAGGGGAGCATCGCCGAAGGGTTTCAACACCTCACCGGTTGACAGGACATGCTCGAAGGAGACAAGACTCCACGAACCGAGGAACTCTTTGAAGCATTCCTGCCCTCTTGTCTGCAATCCGAGATTCGCATCTACAGTCATCATGCCACAGATAATATCTCAACAGCCGGAGAGCGGCGTTGCAACTCCACGCAACGTTGCAGACAGCAGTACATTGCGAGGTTCAAGCAACAATCTTCACTTGGTGAAATCAGCTACTATCTGCGTCTCCTCGCCAAAAGCGGCGGGTAGATTTCGGTGCGACGGACTAGAACCAGTCTCATAAACCTTTGACAGGCGAAACTGGTTCATTCTGTTATTGCTCTGAGTGATCTCGCGAACGAGCCGATGGCCGGACGCTGGGAGTTAACCGGTGAACAATGGTTGATTCTCGAGCTGGTGTTGCGTCGGGCGCGACGAGCGGACGATCGTGGCCGGTCGTGGCATGACACACGGGCGGTGTTGAACGGTGTGTTGTGGGTGCTGGGCACCCGGAGCACAATGGCGCGAACTCCCAGAGAAGTATCCGCCGTTCCAGACCTGCCACCGCCGCTTCCAGCAGTGGATACGCAGCGGCAAACTGGAACAAGCGTTGAAGCTGCTGGCGGCACATCTGCCCGCGCAAGGCAAGCTCAACCTGGAAGAGGTCTTCGTGGATGCCACCTTCGCGAGTGCCAAAAAGGGGGCTTTGCCGTCGGTCCCACCCGCAGCGGCAAGGGCACTAAGATCATCGCCCTCGCCGCGGGCAACAGTCTTCCTCTCGCCGTATCTGTCGACAGCGCTTCGCCAGCCGAGTGCCAGCTTATGGAAGACGTTCTGGCCGCCAGCTTCCTCGACCAACTCCCCGCAAGGCTCACCGGCGACAAAGTCTACGACTCGGACCGGCTCAATGAAAAACCCGCCACCGAATACGACGTTGAAATGATCGCTCCCAACCGGCGAAGGAGAAGACACAGTGCCCAGGATGGCCGCCAATTGCGCCGCTATCGCAGACGCTGGAAGGTCGAACGGCTCTTTGCCTGGATACATAACTTCCGCCGCCTCGTCACCCGATGGAAATACCATCTCGAGAATTTCCTCGGTTTCGTCCAACTAGCCTGCCTGCTCATGATGCTCAGACATTTGATCCGCCAAATCCGTGAATGCGAATGCTTGCCACTCTTCCATTTTCATGCTGAAAGGTCGAAACAGATTGCACGAGAAGTTGTAAGTGCAGTCACTTCGCAAGATGGGGACGTTGAGAATTGGAATAAAGCTGGTTCGCAAAAATGAGCTAGACACTTGAGGTCCAAGTGTATGCAGGATCGCGCAATGCTTCTCCGGTGAGGGCATTGAAGTTCTCGGCCATGCCGTTTTCCTGTGCCATTCGACAGAATTCTTCCCGAAGGGATCTGGCGAATTCGTGTTCTCCGGCATCATCCAGTCCTTCCGAAATGATCATCGTGCTGGGCGCCCAGATGGGGCCTCGCCAGTATCCGTCCGGTGTGTAGTAGGAACTCAATGGCGGCTCGGATGCGAGACCGAACTGTGTCCGATAAGCGCTTCTGCTGGCCAGGCTTTTTAGCATCTGATTTCTCACGTTTGCGGGCAGGCGATGGCCGAGGATGATAGGCATCGATAGAAGCAGGCTGTTGGAATCAATCTCACTTCCATCGTTGGCGCGGAACGCGACGAATCTGTCATTTCTCCAGAAACGTGCCAGCATGGCCTGGAGCAGATGCTCTGATCTGGCTTTCCATTCTCGCGCGTCCGCAGGCTTGCCTAACCGCTCCGCAACCATCGAAAGCGTCTCCATCTGCAATACGAGATATGCGCTGAGGTCAGGTGTTTCGAAGGGACCGTCGTTTCGCATCGCTGTGGAGTTATCCCACCCTGACTCGTTTCCATGCCGGTATTCGGGCAGGCCATTTCTATTGGAGTCTCGATAATCAAAGTACCAGTTGGTCCACTTCACAAGTGGTTCGTACACTTGTTGTAGATGCGTCCGGTCTTCAAAGCGATGGTGCCGGAGCATCCACGCGAGCGCCCATCCATGGACCGGAGGCTTTGAGAACTCCCATGCCATCGTATCCGCATCCCATTTATCGGGAAATGCGCCATTTTTATCCTGCACATCGATTGGAAGCATGAACTGGTCCCAGCCTAACTCGGGATCCTTCAAGGTCATGGCCATGCTATTGAATGTTTGATCCCAGGACCAGACTGAAGACATCCAGTTCTTGGACATGAGCATGGTTGGCCGCTTCAGATTTCCACTGGGTTCCACGACGCTTTCCCAATTAACGTAAGCTGCCACTTCAGCGCCGTGACCAAACGTAGCGTCGACATCCGGCATTTTCTTCAGCCAGGCGTTGTATTCCTCGCGCTCAACTTCCTCAGCCTCGTCAAAGGTTCCTTTCGCCTTATGCGATTGCCACACACTGGTGTAGGCGTCGATTTCTGCTTCGAAGATGTCCGAGCTGAGAGCAGCACCGAACGTCATCGTCAGATTGCTGTGCCCGCCTTCGCCTCTTTTCACATCCTTGTCCAACAATCCGGCGAGAGGCCACAAAGTATATTTCATCTCACTTGTATTAACTTCCCACCTTGAGGCTGGATAGGGGACAGCCCAGGCGTCCTCGCGCGCGGAAAGACGAAGCCCAACGCGTTTGCCCCTTACTCGGAGCCGGCGCGGGCCTTGGAAGCAAATCTCGACATACCCGGCATCTGAAGCTAACTTCAGCCTAGTTGGCGTAGCAGTTGTATGAAATGGAACTGTACTTCCATTGTGCACAAGTTGCAGTTCGAAAGCGTTTGCTCCGCCTCCGTGAAGGGTTCGAAGAAAGAGCCCTTGTCGCCGAAGGGGCTCAGGATAGCGGCTTAAGTCTGAGATGCTGAGATATGAGCCAAACCTGCTGAAGGGAGTTTGTCGCAGGTCCAGTTCAATTGCGCCTGTATAGGCATAAGGACCCTCTGCGGCGTGAGCCATCAAGCCAAGACATAAGATCGCTAACTGCATCCAAGCCAACCGCCCAATTTTTGCAAGATGGCCGGCATACAGATGAGATGAAAATTTTTGCGAACTACAATTCAACGGCCTCCAGCACAGATTCCTGTCTGACATTCTCCACCCCTTCGGATTCAGAGATTCATTCTAGAGCCTTCAAAAGATGTATAGGCGGATCCGTCATTCAGGCTATGGCCGACTTACTGCTTTCCGATTACGTCGCGTACAACCACTGAAGTACTTCCAGGAGGAACAGTTATGGTAACCCAGCTGATGGTCATTCCTGCCAGGGAAGAAAAGTGCTGTGCTCGCATCCATTTGCCGTTCACCTTGAGACTCGCTGCGATTCCCGGAAAACTGGCTTTCCACTGAAGCGGCGGACCAGATCGATTGGTGAGGGTACTGCTGGATGTACCAACATGCCTCAGATCTACAATATTATGTTTGATCGCAACACCCCTTAGCTCGGCGAAGTCGGGTCCATCGTGGAGTTGTGAAAGAGTTTGAATTGTATCGTTCCCTATTTCCTCGGAGGGCTCAAGCCCCATCATCCCGCTGACAATCGCAGCTATAACCGCGTAGGAAACCTCGGGATACTCGCGCCGCTTTTTGTCAGGATTGCTCAGGTCAAGCAATATGCGATATGCATCTGCGCTTCTTCCGTAGCGATAGAGAGCAAGTGGAAGATAGCTCTCCTCCTCTATATTGACAGGCTGCCAATACTCCGGTGACGCGATGAAGTCCAGTGCTCCTCGAAGATGCTCCGGGCGACGCACCGCGTTGAAGTAGAGCAGCATTGCGTCGCCGGAGCCAAACGAGCTACCATCTTCCGAGAAGAAGCCATGAAAGTGGCCTTCCCTCCCAGACCATGCCCTTTGTTCAATCAATTGCTCGACAGCGTCGGCTGTAACCTGAAGCCTCTTCGCATCATCCGGTTGATGACGCTCCACGGCTATCTGCTGCAACGACTGAAGAGCGCGGTATTCCGCCGCCAGTAGATCGGAACCGACATTGAAATCTTTCCGCCCCTCGGTATAACTGGGAATTCCCCTTGAGTTCACGAACTCGCCATTTTGTAAACGACGGTTCATGATGCGCGGCCTTGATAGAACGCGGCCAGGTTGCAACTGCCATGTCGAGATGTAAGAGTTCGCCGTCGCCTGAAAGAACCGTTCGAATTCTAGGTCCTTCCAGTAAGAGTCATCGCCTGTCCATCTCCACATACGCACGACTGCATCGAGAAGATCGAAGTTCGCGGGCAGGTTGTACCAGAAGTCACTGTCGCTAATGTAGTCGGCTGCGGAAGGGCGCCCGAGGCGGTCGATCTCCCAATATCCAGCCCAGTCGCGTTCCGGTGCAAGGGAGGCTGCGAAGCGCTTGAGCATGTTGTGATTTGCGGAATAGAGCCCCAGCGCCGCGGCGCCTGTCGTCTGGTGTGACACATCTCTCATGCAGAAAGAGTCTCTTCCTGGCAGTGCAGCTTCGTACCATGCGCCGATGGACTCAGATTCAGGATGGGCATACGCGAGCGCCTGGGCTTTCGCCCATCGAAAGGCCTGCTGGAGAGCGGGGTCGGACGACTCGAACTCCAGCTTTGAGGAGACCGGCGCATCTTGCGCAGGACTGAACGACGCCCACCCAAGAACAGCGATCAATAACAAAAGGCAGAACCAATGTGTACTGTTGTGTATGGTCATCGATACCTTTTCTATTTGAATGCCTTTGACAGCAGGATTGCATCTCAGCGAACAGCAACGACTAACCCTGGTGAGGATAAATCGCCGGGTGTCGCCTTCTGAAGGCCGATTCTTCGTATGATCTCTCCCGATATAGATACACTATTCCCTTGTCGCTGCACTGCATTCGAGATGTTAACCGATTCCTCGCCTGCGAGATCTTGTGCTATGACTTGTTTGTTTTGCATGGTATTGTCGAAACTCAGCGTAAGGCTTCGAAAGTTGCCGAATATCCCGTAGGGTCCGGGCGCATCCGCTACCGTCAGCGTCACGTCGCAGGTAGGCATATACCATGCACGACCGTTCGTAGTCCTTTCCTGGGCTGCCACTGCGACGGCCCCGTTCGGAAACCTTGTTGCAAATACGAACGGCCTTTCGCCCTCAGCGTGTACGTCAGGCAGGTTGATGTTGCGAGCGATGCTTGCCGGCGCGCCTTGCCGCACTGTGGCCCCAACGATTTCGTTCTGCCACGTTTGACCTCGCTCGAAGGTCCAGCTATCGATCAAGATCTCTTTGCTGACTGTGACTGATCCCATTCCCGGCGAAAAGGGAGGGGCAATCCGCTGCCAGCGCAGTGCGCGAACAACTTCATCCATGCGTCTCTTGGCCAGTCTGGGACCGTTGAAGAATAAATCTACATCCTGTCCCGGCCTCATCCCGTAAAGTGGATGACGCAATATGCCCATGGTGCATCCCATCGCAGCAGCGAGATACACCTCATCTTCGACATTCAGGAGCCCGCGAATATCGCGGTGTCCCTCGGAGCCTTTCAGCATCTCGGCCAACCGGTCGATGGTTGTGGGCAGCGACAGAATGGATGTCACATCATAGGTCCGATATACATCTGTATTTTGCAGGATTCTCATTCGTCTTGAATCCCAGGCTTGAGGTCCGAATCGTCCATCTTTTTGCCAGTCGCCATTGATAGGCAACTCACCATTTACATGCTCCAATGTCAGCGGGATATGCGTTTCATCGCGGAGGCGAACGAGATGGAATGTGGGATCTCCGATGTCAACTTTCCAATATCCGATACCGGCAGACTGGCTCACATTCTCAAGACGATGATCTGCATCTCCTCCGGGGGTGTTACGGCACCATAATGCTGTTCCGCGCCATCCAGCCTTCTGAATTGCATCGTTCAGCTTTCTCAGCCGGTCGGCCGACGATCCGGTAAATGATGGAAACTTCTTAGTATCAAGCTCAAAGGTTGCTGTCCCTCCGGCCTGCCAACCATCATCGAGAAGGAAATATACATCCTTTCGAATCCTCGGGAAGAACTTTGCGGCCCAGCCTTGCTCTCCGAAGAGAATATCTTCTGTCATAAATTTGTGAGCTAGATTGCTACCGGAATCGCTTTCGAGTATCTTAGGGTCCAATGCTGGAAGATGATGGCCGTACATGTAGTTTTGTGCAGCCCAGGTGCACCAGTAATTCGGAGTATTGGCTGGCTCCTGAGGAACAAGATTTTCTCCCCGCTTGTTCGGTGAAATTGTATTGAGTGCAAGACCATGTGCCCCAGACGAAATTGCAGTCGCCGCGACCCCTGTCAGAAAGTGTCTCCGATCCAACATTCTTTGATTCCTCTCCATGCTTGTTTCCAGCTATTACAACTCGTCATCGGAGATGCTCTTTCCTCCAATAAATACAACCCTTCCATGTGATTCACCTGATCCTGCGCGTCCAGTTCTGGATTAGAGATCCGCTCTCCCTTCGCGCCGGGTCGGAATGGACATGGAAAGATCGCGGTTTCTTCGGATGCCGGCGTTCGCACGGCCTAATTCTGCCGCATGCGCATTTGGGCGATAATTCAATGTTGAAATGGCGGCCAGGACCTTTGTTCTTGCGCTACAGGACACGTTGCTCGCGCCATTTGTGACCCGCGACACAGTCGCTGTCGAAACCCCTGCCAGCCTGGCTACGTCTTTCATTGTGCAAGACTCGGTATTCAGTTCAGCGAGAGCGTCTATCCCTATCTCGTCGTAACTCGAAATGAGGGGGCTCATATTCCGATCTGTCTGTCTCTCATCCGTCGTAGACATTCGGTATACACTCCTCGCTCTACGCATTCGAAGAAATGTCTTCCGCGGCGCAGATTGCCGGCACTCTTCAAAATACTGAGGAGCGCCGGCAACACGAGATGCAGAGTGATGCTAGAACGTGAAATGTACGCCGAGCTGTATTTCACGCGGAGAACCGTTTGTCCCGCCAATCTGACCGAAGTTTGAGTCGGAAAGGTTGGTGTCCGGGTTGGAATAGTGAGGTGTATTGGAAAGATTGAATGCATCCACCTGGACTTTGACACTCATTTGTTCGTGGATGTTTTCTGACTTAGACAAAGAGAAGTCGGAGTTGTAATAGCCAGGTCCGCGCACTTTGCCTACTCCGGAGTTGCCGAGTTGAAGTGGGCCTGGAGTTGTAAAGCATCTGGTATCAAACCATTCCGATACGGAGCCGATTTTCCTCACAGTTGGGCAGGTGACATTAGCCCTGTTTGTAACGCCGCTGCCCAGATTGTCGTATGCGGCATTGAAGGTGAGCGCGTTGCCGGATTGAAGTTTGGTGATCGTGCTCACCTGCCAACCGCCGAGCAGTATTTCTGCAGGACGGGAGGCGTTGGAGAGCCATTGTTGGCCTCTGCCGAAGGGCAGCTGATAAAGGAAGCTGGCAATGAAATTCTGTGGAGTATCAGGAGCCTGGTTTGTGCCTTCTCCGCGATTGAACTTATCGTCCAGCGGCCACCAAAGATTCATATCGTCGATTTCCTTGGACCATGTGTAAGCAAGCCGTCCTTGTAGCCCGTGAAAGTTGTTCATCTTGAATTCCGCTTGCAGCGCATGGTAGATGGAGGAACCGTCCGGGTCTCCGTAGCCGATGCTGGTCGCGTATTGCTCGCCAAGCGAGTTGAAGTATTGATACGGAAGGCGCGAGTTGAAAGGAGTATCTCCCGGAGGGGGAGTATTGAGATTCCATCTGCGGAATAGATGCGAGCCCTTGGTTCCTATGTAGGCGAGACTGAATGCGGTTGACGCAGAGAGCTTTTGCTGAACTCCGAAGTTCCATGCGTTCGCCACGTCAGGCTGCATGTTTCTCGCCATGAGTTCGACCGCTACTCCCGGCGGCGACTGCACCGGGGCGTTCGTTGGAGTCGGAATATAGGTCGGAAGGCCGTTGACGCTCAGAGGCGCGAGGGGAACGTCTCGAAGCGGCGCGGGATTGGTGAAGACCTCGAAGAAGGGGAAGTTCCTTTCGAGAAATCCGCCCATGGCGCCGAAGTTGCCTGGAAAGTGTGTGATTCCGAAGGCACCACTAATGGTGGTGTCTCCATTGTTGGGGGAGTATGCAAATCCCACTCTCGGTGAATAGCCTCCGTAATAATTGTCAACATTCGGTCCCCGATTGCCTGATGTGGCGAAATCCAGGACACCGTTGGTAAGATCGAAATTCGATTGATGATTCTCTTTGTCGATCGCCGGCGTAATCAGATCCCAGCGAAGGGCAAGGTTCAAGGTCAGGTTCTTTGTCACTCTGTACTGGTCTTGCCCGTAAACGCCAAGCAGCGTTGCGCGGGTCGCCGGATCGGTGGCAACGTAGCCGCGATCCAGATAAGAGGGAAGGCCAAGCAAAAAGCTGGCAAACTGGTTGCCGCCTACGGCATTCGAACAAGTAGGTTGCATCGTGCAACTGCTTGTGTAGTCGGAGATGTAAGTGAAGTCGCCATTCTTGTTGTCATCGGAATTTGTCAGCGAGGCCTGCAGTCTGCGGTAGTCTTCCCCAAAGGTAAAGGTATGTCGGCCGTGGACTTTCGTGAGGTTATCCGTGATCTGAAAGGAGTTGCTGATCCGATGAGAGTTCGTCCAGCCCTGTGACCCGGTGTTGGCGATGTTGCCGACCTGAAAATTTCCGATGCCGGTGGCTCCGAATGCAGCATCGTTACCGTTCGGAATTCCCAGCGCCGTATTCTCATTCGTCCCGAGGTCGTTCCCGAAATCCTTGGTGAAAAACCGGTTGAAACCAAATCTCAGTTCATTCACCAGACTGGGAGAAAACGTGTGGTTGTATCCGACGGCAGCATTGTGATCCCTAGTCATTGCATTGACGTCCCCAACCTGGATAAATCTTGTTCCTGGTGATGGAGCGGACAGATCGCGTCGCTGGTAAGACTCTCGAGCAAAGAGGCGATCTCCGTTGGAAAGCTGATAGTCGACCTTCGCATCGAATTGATGGTTGTCATCGGGCTCGGTTGTGTTGGCCTTGAAGTTATTGCTGGTACTGTTCTGATCGCTTGCCGTAGGCCAGATCGTACTGCCTGCAACCATGTTTGCCGAGACGGGATCGAAGCGCGAGGCCGGGATCTGCCATGCGTCGCCCTGGGGTGTTGCCACGGTCGGGAATGGGCTTTGAGTCGTTGGATCGTAGATCGGGTCAGGGAATTGACTCTTCAGAAATGTTCCCTGTTTCATAAGATCTGTTGGCACTGTCAGGATGTAACTGATTCCGTTCTGGAGTAGCAGTCCTTGATAATCCACGAAAAAGAATGCCTTGTTCCTGAGGATCGGGCCGCCCAGAGATCCGCCGAATTGATTGGCGCGGTATGGAGCTTTGCTGCTGGCCCGCCATTGGTATGCGTTCAAAGAATCGCCGCGGTAGAACTCATATGCGGAGCCATGAAACGAATTGGTGCCGGATTTGATGAATGCGTTCACCTGCGCGCCGCCATATGTGCCGACCGTCGCCTCGGCGTTGTTGGTCGAGATTTTGATCTCCTGGAGAGAGTCCAGCGGGGGTGTCACGTTAATGAAGGCGTTCAATAACTCCATATTGTTTACGCCGTCCAGCGTATAGGTTGTGCCACCCCAGGGCATCCCATTCACACTGGCTGAGATTGCTCCGGTAGCGCCCGCGCCGGCTGCTGCTTCCGGCGCCTCTCCGAAGCCCGAAGCGACAGATCCGGGAACAGTTTGTACAAACTGGGAAAATATTCGGCCGTTGAGGGGCAGGCTGGATATTTCCTGCTCGCTTTCCACTTCGCCGAGCGAGGAACTCGTCGTGTCGACAAGCGGGCTGGCGCTTGAGACGACGACAGACTGAGTCGTGGAGCCGACTTGGGCCGTGAAGTCGACTACGGTTGCATCGTCTACCGTGACGATATTTCCCTTGGAGACGACCATACGGAAGCCCTGGGCCTCCAACGTGACTTGATAGTTTCCGGGAGGCAGATTGTCGACCCTGTATTCGCCGCTGGAGTTGGTGAGAACTTTCGAGGTGCTTGCCGTGTCTGGATTGGTCACCGTAATGGTGGCATTGGAGACGGCTGCATTACTCTGGTCCACGACTGTTCCGACGATACGCCCGCTCACGCCTTGAGCTGTGGCGAAATGAATGGTAGTCAGCAGACAAACGAATATGAACAATTTGACTGTGAAGTTGCCTAGCCGCCCATGTCTGGCGGCTCTTCTACGTTGGGCAATTGCAAATCTCATACGGCCTCCTACTGCTTGCTTCCCGGTCGCTTCATTGGCTCTGTTTTGGTCTTAGGTTGTTCGCCCATTTTTGTCAGGACGACGGCCAAGTGGCTCCTCACCAACGTTCGCAACCCTAGAGAAAGCAAGTGACGCAGGCTAGTTACGGAGGGATACGGAAATCTGATACGTGCGTGTTACACGCGTCTAGTGCGGACGTTTCATCAACGTTACGCGGCCCGTTACATGTTTTTGGGGTCGGAGGCACACCGGTCAAGGCCGAAAAAGTACTCTTTATTGCTCGAAATTGCCCTTAAGCGCTCGGATCTGATCGACCAGAGACCAAGGCGCAGTTAGGGCGATGCTCCGCTCTGTCACATCGTTGGATGTTTGCTAGGGAGCCGACACGGCAGTAATGGTATTGCCTGCCCTTTTTGTATCTGCGGAATGAAGTTGGTGTACTGCCATGAGATCGGCGCTCAGCACCTGGTAGCCTTTGGCAAGTTGAACGCGCACCAGAGCCTGAAAAAGCGGAGGCTCAGTCCTAGTGCCTTTCTCGCCGATTGAGCCCAAGGCTTTGGTCAACTCCTCGATGCCCGGCCTGGAGGTAGCGAATACCGTGGCGCCTTCGGTGCCTGTGGTGTCGAGTCCGCCTAAAATCGCGATATACCGCCCAGGCACTACGCCCGGAGCTATGGTGATGAGGCTGTAATCGGCTTTCAGGGCCTGGGTGCTGCGATCCCGTTCGGTGCCGTAAGCCGGCTGCTCGTTGGAACGAGGATGCGCGTTCACGATCTGTGCTCTCCACTGTTCGTGGCGCGAATCAGGGTTCTTGAAGGTGAAATCTCCTGTTGTAAGCAACTGAGCTACGGCGATGTTCTGGAACGGAGACCCGAGAAGAATCACGTTATGCTGCTTAAGATCATCGGGAGTAATGTCTCGAGAGGACTTAATGATGGGTTTGATTCCCATCCGGCCGAGCAGCCCGGCCAACATCGCGATAGATTCAAGTTCCCCTGTACCGGTATATCCATTTTCGTAATAGAGTTGGCCGGCCTGCGCAACCAATGAGGGGTTTGACGCGAATTGTCGGGCCAGGTGCGGGTCGACAAGAACTCCACGGCTATCGCTCGCTCCCTGTCGAAATCGGAAAAGGTCGTTCGAATCATCCAGAAGGAAGACTGCATCCGGATAAGCGATTACAGGAGCCGAATCATTCCCAAGAAAGCCAGCCCAAAAATCCCGCACCGGGTCAGGCGTTTTCGCAGAATCTGAATCGGCGCTGGAGAACTCAGTGACTGGGCCAGAAAGGCTTTTGGCATGTTTGTCTCCAAGCCAGCAACCAAAGGCAAAAATGGCTATCGCGGCCAAAGCCATTCCAATCCAAGCCGGGTCCGGCCAATGAAGACGCCATCGATCGATCACGGTCTCCGGAAGAGCACTTTCAACTTTGAGGTCGCCGGGGAGGCTTGTGACGGAGATGGCTGGTTCCGGTTCATAGGTCGAGCGGCGATCAAGATGGGACATCGGGGCTGCCAAAGTCTCAAAGGTGGGCAGGTAATGCCCTTTGGGAATCTGGATCAGTACCGGATCATGGCGGCCCTCGGCGTCGTAGTACTCTTTCAGTTTCAATCTCAGCCGGTGGCTTTGAACCCGAACAATCGGGTCGATCTTAGGATCGAAGTCCTGCTTTCGCCCCAGAGCTTCGACCCCGATCGTGTACTCTTTCAGGGCATCGTTGGAACCAGTAGCAGACTTCGCCGCCAGGAATTGCAGCAATTGCTGTAAGGTAGTTGCGTTCCGGAAGGTCGTGGATTGCAGTATTCGGCGAACCTGCAGCTCACACTGTTCCGTATTAGGCGCCACAGTCTCTGGAACTGTATGAGCAACTGTGTTTGGCATTGCTTTTCACCCGGCGATCATGGGTGCGATTGTAGCAGCCCGCCGAGACACAGTACAACCGATCTAAGCCCTCCTTGGGCCCACCACACGTGCTCATAAGATATTTAACATGAATAGTTTAGGTGTGGCGCGAAGACGGACTCTTATTCTGCTGCCGTCTGACATCTGGCGACGCGTTTGTGACAGCCGAGAGCCAGAATCGTCTGCGGGTCGAGAAAGCAATCGGGGAACTGTCAGATGGTGAGTGACCGCCAATCGGAAGACTGTGTTTTGTTCCTTCGGCCTTCGACGAGACTGTTGTCTGTAAACTGAACCGATTCCCGTTGCAACAGCAGAAACGCCGCTTCAACGGAGGAATTCTCAGATATAACCATCATCAACGCAGCAGACGATGTATAGCCGTTAAGGTATTTTCCGGAAGCGCTTTTTCTTTTTCTTTCCTGCGTCGCCCTGAAGCAGAGATGGCGTCAGATTCCAAAACGTACTCATCACCGGTGACATCCACTTGTCTTGGTGACGGAACATCTGCATGTAAACCAGTAGAGGCTTTCTCGGCCAGTCCACAGTCACCAGCGTTCCGCGCTTCTGTTCGTTCGCAATCACCGCCTCCGGCAGCACGGCAATGCCCATCGCTGTCAGAGTGCACTGCTTGATTGCTTCAACGCTCAGCAATTCGAGCGACGCCCCTAAACGCAGGTGACCTCGTGCGTTTGACGGTGCTGCGAGTTGTGAATGACCGCGTAGATGCCGGAGGCACCGCACTGTCACTTTTACATGCTTGGGTGGACGGCCTCGCTCGCATGGGAAACCGGATCCATATATTTCAGTTTGGAGATCGGTTTGCCAGTGTCCGGATGCCTGCGCTACGAGAACTAATCCGAGGAAGATGAATGCGAAGGCCGTGGCAACTCTTCCGAACGAAGAGTGCGTTGCCTCCATCGTTGAAGCGAAGTTGCTGCCTTCCTTAGCACTAAAGAGAACTGCCGGGCATCCAGGGCCAGTCTGTGGAGTGCACCGCACGCCATGCATGCGGTGCACTCCACAGACTGGTGAACCCCTTCGACGTGTGTCCCCAAAAACTCCGGCCTCAAGGCCGAATGTGAATAAATCGGAGGAATATCATTAATTATGGATTACATGGGCAATTTCCCAAGATTATTCTCAGGTTCGCCTATTTGAATGGCTTCACAATGCCGGCAATTCTGCAAGCAGAGATGTCAACTGGCTTCAAATGAGGCTTACGGTAACTGGACATCCAATCCAAAGCAGCATGGTCTATCAACCCAAGGGGTCTGTGCCGTGAGGGGAAGGAGCCTCGGAGGCGAATCAGTCGTCGCGGCAGCTTGTTCGCGAGATCCAAACTTAAGTCAAAGCCGCATTATTGCGAATGATCCATCCGACTGCATAACGGCGGCAAACGTATTCAACATAACTCAGGGGATCTGCATGTCTAAGACCGTCATACGGGCTATTCTCACTTCTTCGTTGCTCATTGTCATCGCGCAAGGATTTCCGCAGGCACAGACCACCAGGGCTACTAAAGCTCCTGCACCGGATTCGTCCATTTGCTTGCGCGTAAGCGCTCCACTGACGCAGAAAATTCTCGTGGAGGCGAAGTCAAAGCATCAAGCTGTGACTCCACGCTGTTCCTCCAGATGAAACCGACAACGTCATTATCGCCAATATCACTCCATCAAAAATCGAGAAGAAGTCTTCGGCCCCTGATCTTGATAAGTTGGCGAAGAACACACCGATTGCAGTGCGGCTCGAGAAGGATAAGACATTCGATCTGCTCATGCCGATTTCGGATGCGAAGGGTGGCGATCTCGACGGCGCATTCATTGTTATGGAAGTGCCGTTTACCAAGGCCAGCAATGAAGCTGAGGCTTTGAAGATCGGCGTCGCAATCCACGATGAAGCGCAGCGCCCGATTCCAAGCAAGAACGCGATGTATCAGCGTTGAAGAGCGAGCTAGAAGCTTCCGAGGGGGAAGACCAGTGATGAAAAAGCTGTGTGTCTTGTTGATACTGTTCTTTGCCATGTCTGTGTTCGCTCAGATTCATAGCGCTACACTGGCCGGTACCATAACCGATCTCGCCGGCAAGATAGTTCTCGGCGCGGCGATCCTGATCAATTTCATAACAACCGGAGTCGAGCTTCTAACGAAAACTAACGGTCCAGACATCTACACTGTTACTTCTCTGTCGACGGAATCTATGAAGGTAGGGTTGACGCGGACCGCCTGGAGCCTGCGTTTGCCAATTCTGGGAGAATAATCGATGAAGAAAATCCGGCTCTTGCATCGATATCTCGGACTCTTTTTCTCCCCGGCAATCCTGTTTTTTACTTTTAGCGGAGTCATTCAGACTTTCAACCTGCAATCAGCAAATAAAGAGTGCGGGATATGTACCTCCGGCATGGATTGTTGCTATGGCGCAGATACATAAGAAACAAACCATGAGCGTGCCGAAAGAGAAAGGTAAGCCAGTACCAAATGAAACTGCGCCCCGAGGTCCTGGCGCGCAGAAAAAAGACTTGCCGCCAGGGAAGGCAGTTTTGCCGCTCAAGTGCTTTGTTCTGGCCATGTCTGTAGGCTTGTTCGCGACGACGCTGCTGGGGATCTATATGGGTTTTCGCTACGGGGGAGACTGGCGGCTCGTCTAGGGCGTGTTAATCGGAGGAACGCTGCTGCCGATTATCATGGTGTTTCTCTGACGGGCGCTCTACGCAATGGATTCGTTTGATTTTGTTTTGGACTAATACGCAAGGAGTTGAAGCAATGAACTGGCGATCAATGGGCATCAACCCTAATCTAGCTACCATTTGTATGTGTATCTTCCTTGGAATTCAGGGAACCGTTGAAGCACAAGAGTCTGGACAGGCGCCTTCTGCTCCAGCGTTACAAAACCTGGGACCTGTAGGTGAGCAAGAAGCCAAGCCCACTAAAGCAGTCCCGCCGGTAAAGTCGGTGGTCGACCCAGGAGTGATTCCCAGCAGGCAGATGATCACGCCTGCGGGCTTGCAGAGCATTTTTGAGAGCCGGGTGAACGGCATTGCCTTCGGAGAAAACGGTGAGTCCATCTATGCTGCTGTCCTCTCACAGACGGGCACTCATGTTTATCAAATCAATCTAAAGACGAACCAGATGATGCGGGTCCTGAATACCGCAACGAGCGCAGGCATGCAGGGGCTCATATTCGACCCAACGAGCCGAACGCCACTCTTGGATGGGATATCGGGAAGCGCAAAGGGGCAGGAGTCCGCAGGACAGCTGGTCTCGCTGAGCGAGAAAGAAAGCTCTGTAGTTGCAGATGGTCTCGGATCGCACCAGGTCGGCGGGGTCAGCGTGGGACGCTCCAAAAACTCGCGAGGCGAGCGTCTGGCCGTGGTAGCGCTGACATTCGATGACGAGGCTGCGGTCATTGATCTGGACACGAAAGAGGTCAAGGGCCGGATCAAGACGGGCATCGCTCCATTTGGAGCGGTTGTCGCTGCGGACAGTTCCGTAGCATCTGTCAGTAATTGGGGAGGACGTGTTCCCCGTGCTGGAGAGCGAAGCGCTGCGACCGGTCCGGAAGTGAATGCAGACCAGGTTCTGATGGATGAGAGGGGGGTCGCGTCAAACGGAACGGTTTCACGCATCGATCTCATCTCCGGTCAAGTAACAGCAACGATCGCAGTGGGCCTGCATCCATCCGGCCTCGTATGGGATGAATCGCATCGCCGACTTTATGTGGCGAACAGCAACTCGGATTCAATCTCCGTCGTCGATACGGAGTCGAATCGCTTGCTGGAAACGATCGCCATGCAGCCCTTCGCGAAGAGAGTCGCCGGTGTGTCACCCGAGTCCGTCGCTCTATCGCCAGATAACTCAACCTTGTATGTAGCATGCGCCGGAATTAATGCCGTCGGGGTGATTGATCTTAAGGCAATTCATTCCCGCGTGGCCGGATTCATCCCCACTGGATGGTATCCGGAGGATGTTGCCGTAAGTCCTGATGGAAAGACCATTGCTGTCTCAACATTGCTCGGAGTTGGCGCTGGATGGAACAGTGCAAATCTCCTGGCGCGCGAGAAGAGGGATGGCATGAAGCCGGAACTCAATATCCATCGCCGGTATGTTCACGCCGATCGAGGAACAGTCCACATCATTGCGGTTCCGGATGCGGATGAACTCGGACGGTACTCCATTGCGGTTGCAGAGAACAATCATATGAGCCTGCAGAGCGTTTCGTTCGCCGAAGGAGGTGCGCAGGGGAAGTCGAATCCAAATGCCGCTCCGCGTCCTGTTCCGGCGAGAGTTGGCGAACCGTCCACCATCGATCACGTGGTTTACATCATCAAGGAGAATCGCAGCTACGATCAGTATTTCGGCTCCCTGGGAAAGGGTGATGGCGATCCGAGTTTGAATATGTACGCAGACGATATCATTCCGAATCAACGCAAGCTCGCGCGCGATTTCGTGCTGCTCGACAACTTTTACGCGAACGGTGGCAACAGCGCGGACGGGCACCAGTGGTTGACGCAAGCTGCTGAAACAGACTATGCCTATTGGCCTGGATATAACGGACGCAGCTATCCAAAGAACGGAGATGATCCCTTAGCCTTTGCCGGTTCGGGTTTCCTGTGGGACCAACTTGTCACTCACGACAAGACTTTCGCAGATTTTGGAGAGTATGAGGGTGAGATGGGTGGCAAGACTGGATCGCTTCGAGCCAAACTGCTCGATGAATATAAGCAGGGCAGTGAATTTATGGGCGCCTTTTCCACCAGGGCTCCGATTGCACGTCTCAATCAATACCTTGTTCCTGACTTTCCGGCCTATGGGCTGAAGATTCCAGATGTTGTTAGAGCACGAATCTTTCTCCGCCATTTGAAGGAGTGGGAAAGCGCCGGTAGCATGCCTAACCTGGTTATGATCCAGCTGCCTTCCGATCATACGGAGGGGACGACGCCAGGGTTTTCGACTCCCAAGGCATGCCTTGCAGACAACGATCTCGCGGTCGGCCAGGTTGTGGAAGGAATCTCGCACAGCAGGTTCTGGAAATCAACCCTCATCCTGATAGTAGAAGACGATGCGCAGGATGGCCTGGATCATGTGGATGGTCATCGCACAGTGGCGCTTGCCGTAAGCCCCTACACGCAGCGCAGCGCGATTGATTCTACGTTCTACTCACAGGTCAGTATGGTCAAGACAATTGAGTTAATTCTAGGTGTGCCTCCCATGTCGCTCTTCGATCTAATCGCGAATGATATGCGCCATAGTTTCCAGCAGACTCCGAATCTGACCCCCTATCAGGCAATCGAACCAACCCAATCCATCTATGAGTTGAATCCGGGAGTCAACGCGCTGGATGGACAGAGTAAATCCGATGCAATCGCATCCGGCAAGATGAACTGGCAGGAGCCGGACGATGTCCCGACAGAAAAACTGAACGAGATTCTCTGGCACGATGCCATGGGAACACCCTATCCATCCTGGAAGCAGCACTCGGTTGCCTTTCATCCTGGAATGATGCAATAAGGATTTCGTATCGTGGAAGACCTCTCGCAATCAGAACGTACCTTTAAAGAGAATCGGGAAGTTGGAATACGAGTTTCATCCCATGGAGGGTTGTCTTATGCAGTTTCGTCGCCAGATTGTTCCTGTCTTACTGCTTGCCTGCGCTGTACTCCATGCTCAGGAGAGTGAGACAAAATCGAAAAGTCCTCGTCCTGAGGACCTTTCCACCTCATCCCTGATCAGCGAGCCAGGCCCGACCTTCCGCGTGTCGCAAGTGAAAGCGGGCAAGCATACAAAGGTAATTGCGTATGGGGATCAGCGATTCACTGATCCTGCCAATACGAAGGTGACGAATCCGAAAGTGCGCCGTCTTTTGGTGCAAAAGATCGCCGAAGAGCGTCCGGACGCGATCCTGATGAATGGGGACGTTCCCTATAGCGGGGATGTCGAGAACGATTACGCCGTATACAAGGCAGAGACGCAGATTTGGCGTGATGTGCACCTGCACGTCTACCCGGCTCTCGGTAATCATGAGTTCCATGGTGATCCACGGCAGGCCCTCGAACACTGGTGGAACGCATTTCCGGAGATGCGAAACCGGCGCTGGTACTCCGTGGAACTTGGCAGCTCCATCTACACAATTGCGCTGGACAGCGACACCTCGCTCCTGAAGGGCACCGATCAATGGAACTGGCTTAATGGACAGTTGACGAACTTGCCGAAGACAACGCGCTTCGTCTTTCTCAGCCTCCATCACCCGCCGGTTGCTGACTTCCAGACGAGGATCAATGTCAGCCATAATCCGAGGCCAAACGAAATTGCATTGCGAGATTATTTGGAGGAGATGGCGCCGCAGATTAAAGCGAAGATCATAGTTAGCGCGGGCCACATTCATAACTACGAACGCTTCGAACAGAAAGGCGTCACCTTTCTGGTGGCTGGTGGTGGAGCAGCATCCCCTGTCGAGGTGGAACGTGCGCCGGACGATTTGTACCAGGACAAGGGATTTCCAAATTATCACTATGTCGAGTTTGTTCTGAACGGTGATCAACTCGATGCGAAGATGTACCGTTTGGCCGATGCGGGTGCGGAGACGCCAGCGTGGGAGGTCAAGGACTCCTTCACGATTCACGCGAAGTGATTTCGACGAATGTGCATGCAGCAACATGACGAGGAGGATAAACTGTTCGACGAATACATTGTGACGGCTTGGTAGTCCTTGTCTTCGATTTGCGAACATTGGCCGAACGTTTGGCTATCCTCTAAGGGAAATCGACTACGGCAGCTTTTGAAGTGGTTGATTGCCGTTCCAACCAGACGGTTGCGATGGAGTCATGCGCAGGAAACGTGACCGTAAATACGCTGCCCATTGTTCTCGCCGATTGCACGCTGAGAGATGCCCGATGTGACTCGGCAATCCAGTGTGCGATATTCAGCCCCAGCCCGGTGCCTGGTTCTGTTCGCCGGGAGGCCTGTGCGCGGAAGTTACGTTCAAAGATATGCGGCAGGTCCAGCGGCGCGATGCCCGGTCCGCTATCGCGGGTTTCAAGCGTGACCGTGGATCGGGTAGCTCTCAGCGTTACGTTCACCGTACCACCTCGAGGCGTGTATTTGATTGCATTCTCTACAAGCACACCGACGAGGCGTCGCAGGAGAGCACAATCTCCCAGAATCCAGGCTTCCGCGGCAAGATCGAGGGTAAGCGCCTGCTCCTTGCCTTCGGCCTGATCTGCAAAGGGCTCGCATGCTTCGCGGACTATTCTCGACAATTCGAGTGGTTCGTGTTTGATTTCATGGTGCTCGAAGCCGGAGCGTGCTGAAGCCAGAAGATCTTCCAGCAGTCGCAGGGTGTGATCGCATTCCGAGATGAGCGTGCGGAGGGTCTTTGCATACTCATCGGGCGTGCGCGGCTTGCGTAATGCGAGCTGGGCGCTGGCCAGTATGACTGCGATGGAGGTGCGGAGGTCGTGGGATGCGTCGGAGGTGAACTGGGAGTTGCGCTCGACGGAAACCTGCAGGCGTTCGAGCATGTTATTCCACGCTTCAGCGAGTGCCTGCAGTTCATCGCCTGTGTGCGGAACGGGAACGCGGCCATGTAGATCTGAAATGCTAAGACGGCTCGCAATTGCGGTCATGCGGCCGACGGGCAACAGGGCACGGCCACTCAGCAAATATCCACCGGTCAGCGAGGCAAACAGGAGGAAAGGAACAAAGAGTAAGTAGGAGGTGCGCACCGTTCGCAAGATGGTGTAATGCTCATCGATGGTACCCGCCAATGTGAGTTGCACTGGCAATCCGGCGAGAACTACTTGTGATGTGTAAATGCGATAGTGGTGGCCCGAGAGAACAAACTCGCGAAAGCAAGTCTGTAGACAGACAGGTTCGCTCTGAAGTTCAGACTCTCCGCCGCCTGCAAACAGCAACTGGTTCCCGGTTTGATCGCGCACTATGATTTCATCATTCTGAGGGCTGGCGCTGAGAAAGTTGAGCAGGACTGAATCAAGTGGAAGTCGAGGATTCTGAAGGTATTGTTGATTCACGAATGCGACAAGACGAGCGGAACGGCGAACCATCGTTGGAGCTCTTGAACTTTCAAGGGCATGGCCGAGATACAGGGAAAGAAATAGTCCGAACAGGGAGAGACAACTCAGAGTGAAGATCGCATACCAGATGCCTACGCGAATGCGCAGAGAAGACCATCTCATGCGTATTCCGCTTCGAAATTCAGGATGTAGCCTGTACCACGTATTGTGCGAATGAGGCCGTCGCACTTCGGGCCAAGTTTGGTGCGTAAGCTGTGCATATGATAGTCGAGATTGCTCTTACTGACATCCGCGGCAAGTCCCCAGACGGCATCTGCGAGTTGGTTGCGCGTTACCACATGGCCAGGACGCCGCATCAGCGTCTCCAGCAGCATATACTCGCGGCGTGTCAGAGCCAACGGCTCACCCTGCAGCAAAGCTTTGTGCTGACTCACCTGCAACTGGATGGGTCCGACGGACAACGAAGTGCCGCGAGGAATAGCTCCGCGGCGTGACACCGAGCGTACGCGAGCGAGAAAAAGTTCCAGATGAAAAGGCTTGGTCATATAGTCGTCTGCGCCAGCGTCCAGAGCGCGAATCATTTCCGGAACGGTGTCGCTTGCCGACAATACAAGAACCGGTGTCTGACACCGTTGTTGCCGCATTTGCTTCAAGACTGTAACGCCACTGATTTCGGGCAACATCAGGTCAAGTACCACGATGTCGAATGGATAGGAAGCGATATAGCTCGCGGCATTTTGACCACTTGCGAGGTGGATAGCCGTCGAACCCTCCTCCTGCAACGCCTGTTGCAGAAGCTCGGCCAGCCTCGCGTCGTCCTCGACGATGCAGACCTGCATGATTTGAGTATCGAGCCGAATTGGCAATAACTGGTTAGAGGAGTGTGAAAACTTTGGCGTTAGTGCGTCTGTCTAAGCTGAGCCTAAGGTTACTGCGCTCTGATAGGCACAGAACGGAGAAGATGAATCGCGTGAAAGGACGCACTCCGCAAATGGCCTATGAGACTGATTCGAACGTTATGCCTCGTCATTCTTGCTGCCTGCACATGTGCTGCTGCCCATGCGCAGATTGACCGCACTGAATTGAATGGAAGCATCACGGACTCAACCGGCGCTACGATTCCTGGCGTGCAGGTCACGGTAACTCAGGAAGGAACGAACGCCGTACGGACGGTTATGACCGACACTCATGGAGAATTTGTCGCTTCTTCCTTGCCGGTCGGACGATTCGATCTCTTGTTCTCAAAAGCTTCGTTTGAAGATCTCCGCGTCTCGGGTATTGATCTCCACGCCGGGGATGTACGCACTGTCAACGGTCGCATGAGCGTGGGCTCTGTCAATCAGACAGTCTCCGTTGAGGGAGAGATGGGAGGGGCGCAACTCGACAAGAACGACGCGACTTTTGGCGGGACGATCCAGACGGTTCAGGTGCAGGAATTGCCGTTGAATGGCCGAAACATCGCAACGCTCGAACTTCTCGCCCCTGGTGCGATTGACAATGGAACCGGACAACAGTCTTCTATCCGCTTTTCTGGGCAGGGAATCGACGACGGAAACTTCCGGCTGGACGGCGTGGATGCGAGCGGCATCTATCGAATGGCTCTGAAATCCGGCCTCCGTCTGCAATACTCGACAGAAGCAGTGGCGGAATTCAAAGTTGACTCGGGTGCCTATACAGCGGACACGGGCGGCTCGGCCGGTGGGCAGGTCAGTTTGATTTCAAAGACCGGGACAAACAGTCTTCACGGAAGCGTCTTCGACTATCTTCGGAATAGCTACTTCGACGCGCTGTCGCCGATCAAAGCTAAGGTACACCCGCAATTTCACCTCAATCAGTTCGGCGCAAACCTGGGCGGTCCGATCCGCCGTGATCGCACCTTTTTCTTTGTGAACTACGAGGGTTTCCGCCAGCAGCTGGGCGGAGTTCCGCAGATCGGCTTCGTTCCCAGCCCGGCATTTCGCGCGGAGGTTATTGCAGCGCAGCCGGCACTGGCGCCAATCGTGAATGCATTCCCGCAAGGCCAGGCGCCATCCGCGACGGACCCAAACGCGTATACGTTCACGGGCCTGGTGCCAAGCCCGGACAATGAAAACTCGGGCATCGTTCGTATCGATCACCAGCTCACGGAAAAGGACACCAGCTTCGCCCGGTACAACATCGACGACGGAACCTCCACTAGCGCTCTGAACGCTCTTGGGCAGCCAAGCACGATCGGCTCAAGGGTGCAGAATTTTGTTCTCGAAGAGTCCCACATCTTTAATCCGCATCTGTTGAACGAGGCCGAATTCGGCTTCAATCGCAACACATATCTGCAGTCGCAGGTGACTGGCGAGCCATTCAACTTTGCCATCAGTGGATTTACCGAGGTCCTGGAGAACTATAACAAGGCACAAATTGCGGAGAGCTTCTCCGTCAACGACACAGTCACCTGGACCATCGGAAAGCATACCGTCAAAGCCGGCGCCGACATCCGTTTACCACAGTACAACGAGGCCAACTCGATCGACGGCACCGCGAGCTTTCTGAGTGAAGCGGCGTTCCTCGCAAACCAGCTGAATACGTTTCAGACAACCGCCGCGCTTCCCGACAAGGGCCTGCGCAAAGAGCAGGTTGCCGGCTACATACAGGACGAGTGGAAAGCCACGCCTGATCTCACAGTCAATTACGGCATGCGATATAACTACTTCTCGCCGTTCCACGAACAGCATAACAACGAAGATCCTTTTGATATTGCCAGCTGCGGTGGTTATTGCGGCATCGGAACGGAATTCTACTTCAATAACTATCTCGGATTCGACCCGCGGGTTGGAATCGCCTATTCCCCCCGGGCGCTTAACGGCAAGACCGTTTTTCGCGCCGGCTTCGGCGAATTCCACGGGGAGGACCAGCTCGGCGACGAAGACAGCCCTGTTGTGAACACCGAACCATCCGTGACGCTGACAAGCGGTAAGCAGTCGAATGGGACGACGGTTCAATACTCTTATCCCGTACCGCCAGCACTGACACCATCGACCGGCTTGGCGTTGACGCCTCGTTCGATGGCTCGCAACCATCCGGACTCGTATACGGAGGAGTGGACCGGTTCGGTTCAGCAGGCGCTGCCTGGCAACACAGTTCTGACCGTGACTTACCTCGGTGTGAAGGGCACGCATTTATTTCGCCGTTCGTATACAAACCTGATCGATCCAGCGACTGGACTGCGGCCGTTGCCGCAGTATCCCAGCGAAATCGATACGAAGTACAACGAAGGGAAGTCCATCTTTCACGCAGTGCAGGTCAATGTAAATCGCCGCTTCCACAACGGATTGTTCTTTGCTGGCAACTACATGCTTTCCCATGCGATCGACGACGGTTCCGTGGGGGCCGGTGAGGGTGATTCCGCGCAGAATGTGAACTGCTTCAGCTGCGAATGGGGAAGCAGCGATGACGACGTGCGCAACACCGGGAATGTGAGCGCCGTTTACGATCTTCCCTTTGGGCACGGTCGGCGGTATTTTTCAACAGGGCGCACTGCCGATCTTCTGGCTGGCGGATGGTCTGTCAATACGCTGCTTGCAGCGCGGGCCGGACTCCCCATCAACGTGACGCTCAGCCGCAGTGCCAGCGCGTTGTCCGATGGCAACAATGTCAACGAGCGTCCAAGCCGCGTTCCCGGAGTTCCGATTTACCTGCCGGGGCGTGGCATTGACAGGTGGCTGAATCCGGCCGCCTTTTCAGTGCCGGCGAACGGAACCTGGGGAAATGCTGCGAAGAACATTGCAACCGGTCCGCCGCTCTGGCAAGACGACTCAACCATAGAGAAGACCTTTCGCATGACGGAACGTAACAGTATGATCTTCCGCGCTGAGGCATTCAATGTATTCAATCGCGCGCAATATGGACAGCCTGGCAGCAGTCTCAACGTTGGGTCTGCGGGGCAGATCGTACCGACGAGCAGCTTTGGCGTGATTACCGCAACCGTGAACCCATCTGGACTAGTTGGCACAGGAACTCCGCGAGAGTTTGAATTTTCGCTTCGGCTCACTTACTAGGCTAAGAGAAAAACCCGTTGCTCAACCGTACCCTGCAAACGTGCCTGTTGCTGTAGGTTTCAATGGCGACAGGCCATGCGCAAACCGTCCAATGGCTCACATCTTCCTGAATGGACGCAACGGAACCACACACAGATCGACAACTCCCCGACAAAGGACTAATCGAATGAAACGGAAACTCCTGTACACTGTCACACTTTTCGCGGCGGGCGTGATCGCGCTCGCTCCCATTGGAGCAACGGCTGCATCGACTGCGGAGAAGCTTCCTCCGGTAACGCTCATCAAGACGACATATCTACCTGACATCGTGGGCGACTTCGATCATTTTGCAGTCGACATGAAGCGCAATCATCTTTTTGTCTCCGCCGAGGTGCATCACTCGGTTGAAATGTTTGATCTGAAGACCGGCGAGCATCTGCAAAGCATCGGCGGCCTGAAGACTCCTCATTCTCTCGCTTTTGACGCTGCCAAGGACGAGTTGCTTGTCGCGGACGGCGGAGATTCGGCGTTGATTATTCTGGATCCGACGGACTTCCATCGCATTGACCGCGTTCAGTTGATTGATGGATCGGCGACAGGTAAGGGCGATTCGCCGGACGCGGCCTATTACGATGAGAAGACTCGTCTGTACTACATCGGAAACGGCGGCATTTCAGCCAAACTCGACAACTCAACGATCTCTATCTTCTCGCTGCAGGAAGGCAAGATCATCGGCGAGATCTCGATCCCCGGCAACAACGTCGAGAGCATGGTCGTCGATGATGTTCAAAATCGCCTGTACGTGAACATTCGCGACAAGAAGGAGATCGGAGTCGTCGATCTCAAGACGAAGCAGGTTATCGATACATGGACGACGCCGGACATGAGCAGAAACACGGCGCTCACCATGGATCCGATCACGGGGCGTTTATTTGTCGCAGGGCGTAATCCGGGGATTCTGTATGTCTTCGATGTTCGGACTGGCAAGGTTGTCAGCCAGATGTCCTGTGTCAACGTGAACGACGATATGACCTGGGATCCGGCGATGAAGCGGCTGTACGTCTCGGGTTCGCAGGGTTTGAGCATCTTCCGCCAGGATTCTCCGGACAAGTACACCGAGCTTCTGAACATGCCTACGAACGGCGGCAAGACCTCCACTTACGTTCCTTCGGTAAATCAGCTCTATGTGATCCATCCGAAGACCGATATCGACATCGCGGGCTTGCTCGTATACCGTGTCAACCGGTAATTGCGAAAGGAAAATACTATGAAGCAGGCTGTACCAATGATTCTCGCAAGTTTGTTTGCAGCAGGCGCCATCTCAGCGTCTGCCGCGCAGACTGATCCGTCGGCGGCTGCGACAACTCCGGCGAAGATTCATATTGATGCGCCCTTCGCAAAGCAGTTGATTGTGAAAGAGAAGGCGATGCATCCAGAGATCCAAAAGCTGGGCCTGCATGCCGTGCCTCCCGGTCAGACTCAAAGCGCTATTGTGGCAAACAACCTGCCCGAAAAGATCGGGAAGCTTTCATCGCCCAACGACCTCAAACTCGTGTCCTCGGGAAATCCCGTGGCGGTTCGTATTGAAAGCGGCCGCTTCTTTGACACTTTCATGCCCTTGCACGATCAAACTGGACGCATCATCGGTTTCCTGATCATGGAGGTACCGTTTACGACGGCGACCACTGAAGATGGGGCTATCCAGACGGGGGGCGTCATTCGCGATGAAGTACAACGGCGAGTGCCAACTCTTGAAACCCTATTTGGACCCGAGACAAGTAACTAACACCATCCTGCAGCGCAGCCTCCTTCGCAACATCGGGAGGCTGCCGGCTATTGCCCCATTTCTTATAGAGCCGTAAGTGTTGGAGTCACTGCTGGGCGTGAAGCAGGCCTCGCATTTTATCGAGACAGTCTTTACGATAGGTAGACCGGAAACACCAGATTGTTTCGTCTGCTGCTCCGGAATCATCCGAAATAAATCAGGAGAATACAAGTGTTAAAGCTATCGTCGATCCTTGCAGCAACTTGTCTGCTTACGGCTTGCGCTGCAATGTGCGAAAGCCCAGCTTCTCCAACCGGTCCGCTCGCGCCGATTACAAAGTATGAAATGCCCGCTTCCGTTCAGGGTAAGTTTGATCATCTTGCGATCGACATGGCTGGAAACCGTCTTTTCGCTGCCGCTGAGACAGCGCACCAGGTTTTGATCTTCGATTTGCGCACCGGCAAGTTCCTCCGTTCCATCAATAACATAGAGATTCCCCACGCGATTTTCGTCAGAGCCGATCTGAGTCGTATCTACGTTACTGATGGCGGATCGGGAGCGTTGAAGGTCTATGACGGCAGGACCTACGAATTGCTCAAGAGCATTCCGCTAAAAGTGGATGCGGACTCGATTGGATACGATCCGGCAACGCATCTCCTCTATATCGACAACGGCGGAGGCGATGCACACGAGACCTTCTCGATGTTGAGTGTTGTTGATACGACAAGCAGCACCAAGGTTGCAGACATCAAAATCGATGGCGACACGCTGGAAGCCACGGCAATGGAAAAGGGAACTGACCGTATGTACGTGAACAACGCGGCAAAGAACCAGGTCACGGTCATCGATCGGAGGAATCGTAGCGTGGCCGCAAGCTGGCCAGTTACGATGGGCAAGCGAAACGTGGCGATGGCTTTGGACGAAGCGCATCATCGGCTGTTCGTTGCCTGCCGAAGCGGAGAGATTGTGGTGCTCGATACGCAAACGGGGAAAGAGCTGCAGAGGCTTGCCATTGGCAAAGGTGTGGATGACTTGATTTTTGATTCCGAGAGCAGACGGCTTTATGCCCCATGCGGGACTGATGGCGCGACCTGGGTGTACGAGGAGCAGGATGCCGATCACTACAGTCTGCTGGGACAGGTTGCATCCGGACCGGGAGGCAAGAACAGTCTGCTTGCGAAGCAACTCGGGCGCTATTTCGTGATATTGCCGCCTGCTAATTCAAAGCCGGGCGCCATTGCTGTTTTTGCGATTCAAAAGAGCAATTGAAGCGAGGTGATGGGCGGCCAGTTCAGGCGCCCATCACTTCGTTTGCCAGCGGGAAGAGCAGCATCATCGAAAGTCACTTATTGAGAGTCATTGCTGTTTCGTTGCTTCGGCCACGATGCAGCAGATTGCTGCGCGTTATCTCTCGTGAGGAAGTGTCCAGCGGATGCCGCCCGCATACGTGGGGTGGTAATACTCGCGCTGCACGACATATTGAGGGCTTCCGTTGTAGAAGCCGAAGACCTCATTATTCAGGTTGAGGCCGTAAGCGTAGACCTGAAATCCGAGGGGAAGGCTGTAACTTGCCTGGGTGTCGAACTGGAAGTGGGCGTAAAGATAGTTGTCGCCAGCAGGGCCGGCTGTGTTGCCCACCTGCGGATTGGGAACGGTCTGCTGCACGCCGTTTACGATGATCGGATTTCCATTTGCGTCGGTTGCATAGGACAGGTTTTCGTACTGATATGCATAGATCATTTTGTCCTGGTAGGTCATGCCGACACGCATTGAGAACTTGCGGGTGTCATAGGTTGGGCTGATGCTCCAACTGTTGGGCGCTTGGCGGAGCAAGGCTGGGCTGTCGGTCCGAAGCGGGTCGACGTGCATGGCCTTGGAATTGGTGTAGCTGTAGTTTGCGGAGATGCCAGCCCCGCCCAGAAGTCCCGGGAAGTAGGAAAGCCGCTGCTGAAATCCAAACTCGACGCCCTGTACGTGTGCACTGCCGGCGTTGAGAGGCTGATCCACCAAGGTCAGGATGCCCGGGTTATAGACAGAGGAACTGGTCAGCGTCTGCTGCGTTACGATGGGATTGGAAAGGTCCTTGTAGAAGTATCCGGCCTGGATGAGGCCTAGGGGACTGAGAAAGCGCTCATAGAGAACATCGTAGTTATTGGCGAATTCGGCCTTCAAATTCGGGTTTCCTACGCTAACGCTCTCCGGAGTCTGCGATTTCACGATCTGGCCTATGGCCGCGGTTACGTCCTGAGGGTCGGGACGCGCGAGGCCCCTGCCGTAGACGAGCCGAAGATCAGAGTCCTTGTCGATGGCAAATCGAAGCGACGCGCTTGGCAACGCATTCAGATAGTCTCCACCTGCCTTGAAGGTTAATGCGCCGGTTGTGTTGTCAAAGCTCAGGGTGTTGAGATGCGTGGCTTCAAAGCGAAGACCGGCCACAAGCCGGAAACGGCTGGCAAGCTCGAAGGTGTTCATTAAGTAGCCGGCTGTCACACGCTCCACTAGGTCGTAGTTATTGCTGTTGACGCCAGGGCCGCCATTGAGGATAAAGCCCCCCGTCGTTAGCGCGAAGACCTTGATCTTGGCGTAGTCAGTGACGGCGGGATACTTGCCGTAAGTGCCGCTGTAGTAATCGGGATCATTAAAATCGCTGTTCCACTCCGGATGTGCCGAGACGGGAGTGGAAAAGCCGGTAGAGTCAGGAGCAAGGTAGGCCTCGTTGTACGTGTCATCGAATTTGTGACCGTTGCGGACTTTGGCTCCGAATTCGAAGGTGCCGAAGTGATGACCAACGTGGTAGAGGCGCGAATAAGAGCCCGAAGCCTGCAGATTCAACTGCACGCTCTGGCCAAATGTCGGTGGATCATACTCGACCAGTCCGTAGTTGTTCTTGTCGAAGGCGTTTGCGGTACCGGCGCCGAAGCAACTGGCGCTCCATCCGGGCCGGTACACGCTCTTGGCGGCAGATTCATCGTTGGCGCAGTTGTAGGCAGTGCCGTCGTTGTTGGCACCCAACCAGACGTAGTTTGCGCCGCCGCTGCCACTCAGAGAGCGAGAGCGGGAAACTGAGGCATTCCAATGGATCGTGTTTGCGTTAAAAATTTGGTTTCCTTGCAGGGACAGGCTGCCAATGGCCATATTGGGGCGCCGCCAATCCTGGCTGTAGACGGGATCGGAACTACCTTGAGGATTGGTGGGATCGAATTTGCTCGCATCGGTCAGCGTAAAGACCCATTTGTTGCCCCAGTTGCGGAAGGTGGAAAAGAGGAAGCGGGCAGAGATGTTGGAACCTTCATGAAATTTGTAGTCGGCGCTTCCGGTTGCTCCCCAGCGGGTGCGGTTATAGATGTAGTCGCGGAAGTCCACGCTGTCGTAATGGGGCGTCAGGCTGCTGGAGGTTGGCACCGGCTCGATGTCATTGATGCCGCGGCCGTTGTAGTCATACGTGCCGCCCACGAGGACGCCTAGTTTCTTGTCTGCAAGAAAGCGACGTCCCATCGTGCCTCCAGCCTGTTCGACAGTGCGTCCGCCGATGATGGGTGTGTGTCCCGCCAATCCATACAAAATCAGCGTTGGAGAGTCGCTGGCAGTCTTGGTGACCAGATTAACCGAACCGCCGATGCCATCCGCGTCGATATTGGCCTGGAGAGTCTTGTTGATTTCGACGGATTCAACCAGGTCGGAGGCGATTGTGTCGAGCTTGATCTGGCGGACGCCGGTTTCTGGCGAGGGGATTGTGACTCCATCGACCATCGTGTTGCTCAAACGAGGTTCTGTGCCGCGAATCTGCACGTATTTACCCTCGCCTTCGTCGCGTTCGATAGTGACGGAGGGCATCCGGGCCAGCGCATCCGCAATATTGGCGTTGGGCAGGGAAGTAATCACTTCAGCCGGGAGCACCTGGAGGATATTTTCTGCCGCGCGTGTCTCGTTAATGGCCTCAGCTTCGCCGAAGGGGCGCTCGTCTGTGACGATCACCTCATCGCTGCGAGATGCCACCTTGAGTGTTGCATCGGCATGCGCAGTCTGGCCTGCGGCAATCGTCACGCTGCCGGAGTACCCGGTAAAACCAATATAGGAAATCGTGAAACTATAAGTGCCAGGAGCTACATCGGTCAGGGTGAAATCGCCTTGTGGATCTGAGACGATGGGGCGAACCTGAGGCACAAATTCTATCTTGGCGCCGGGCAGAGCCGCTGCCTGACTGTCCTGGACATGACCGGTAATGACGCCCTTACCGGTTTGGCCGTAACAGATGCTTGCCATGACTATCGCAATTAGAGAGCTTATGAGAGAAATACGCGGCATTGTTCCTCCTTGTAAATTACGAACATTCGCCGTACTCGAATCAACATCATCGGATGGCTGCGTGCTCGACTCTATGCCGCGTTGTTAAAGGCCGGTTAACAATTCGGTGAAAAAGTCCTAAGGTTGGGGGCGACTGTACTCAAGGTCACAAAAGTGTGTTGTCATGGAACTCACGGACTTGCATTCGCAGAATCCCTCACTTTTTCCTGCTAGATAGGAGAAATTCGTATGCGGATACTCGTTATGGAAGATGAGCCACGCATGCTGGAGTTGTTGCGCCGGGGCCTCCAGGAGCACGATTGCACTGTAATGACGGCGATGGACGGCGAGACTGGCCTGGAGATCGCTTCGGCTTGTGAGTTCGACGCAATTTTGCTGGACGTCGGCCTGCCGAAGCGCGACGGCTTTGAGGTTGTGCGAGTGCTGCGGGAACGCGCCTGCGGGACCCGTGTTTTGATGCTTACTGCTCGCGATGCCGAAGACGATATCATTCGCGGCTTGAATCTTGGCGCTGACGATTACTTAACCAAACCGTTTTCCTTCGCAGAGTTGGTGGCGCGGCTTCAATCGATTACAAGGCCTCACCGAGATGATCGCAATGGCCGAATTGAAGTCGGCGGTTTAATAATCGATCCTCTGCGACGGACCGTGGCGCGCGACAACGACTGTATAGATCTTTCGCGATCCGAGTTCAGCCTGTTGATATCGCTGGCCAGGTTTGCGGGAATATGTGTTCCCCGCAAGAGCCTGATGGAAAGCGTGTGGGGCTCCGATGCTGAGGTCGGGACCGGCGCTTTGGATGTGCTCGTGAATGCGCTCCGCGGCAAAATCGATGCTCCCTACAAGCGCAAGCTGATCCGAACCGTGCGCGGTGCGGGCTACCTTCTTAATTGCCAGTCGCGAGGCATGGAGGGTGCCCAGTCATGAAGCCTCTCCCGATACGGCTGAAGCTTTCGCTATGGTATTTTGCGATGTTTGCGACTGCTGCGTGCTTGTTAAGTATCGCTAGCTGGTGGATGTTACGAAGCACCGTTGACGCTACGGAATACCATGAGTTGAAGGAGCGAGTGGAGGATGTGCAACTGCTTCTTGCGCACGAAGATCCGACTCGCGGCATGGACGAACTGCGGCAGGAATTTGCAGCCATTTACTCGATCAAAGACGACGGCAAATGGCTGCAGGTGATGGATCAGGATGGCAACTGGATCTTTCGCTCAAAGCGCATGCTTGCCCAGAATCCGGGGCTGCCACTCCCTGATCGCCTCCCCGGCCGAGGACTAATTGAGGAGTTCCATCAGGGCTCTCATCTTGTACGGGTGCTTAGCTATCCCATCGAGATTCGCGGAAGAAAATACTCTGTGCAGACGGGTCTTGCTCTTAACAGGTCCATCGTCTTGTTGACGAAATTCGGCACGGACTTATTTCTATTGACGCCAGCGATGATTATTCTGGCTGCTGTTGGAGGCCACTGGATGAGCAGAAAGGCGTTACAGCCGGTGGCTTTGCTGGCAGCAGAGGCTCGCCGCATAAATGATCGCAATCTCTATACGCGCCTGCCTGTGCCGAGCGCAAACGACGAGATTTCGGACCTATCTCGGACGCTTAACCAGATGCTTGAACGCATCGATACGGCCTTCGCCAGCGTGCGCGCATTTACCGGTAATGCTTCCCACGAGTTGCGCACGCCTATCAGCCTGTTGCGCGCAGAGATCGAAGTTGCGCTGCTGCGGCCAAGGGGCGAGCAAGAATATCACGCAACGCTATTGCGTCTGCTCGAAGAGACGATTCGAATGACTCACCTGGTCGAAAACCTGTTGGCTCTGGCTCGCGCCGATGGCGGAGCTGAGACTGTAGTCATGGTACCCATCTCGGTAGATGCTCTTTTTATGAGGATCGAGGAGACGTGGAGGACAATCATGCAGTTCGGAATGATCGATTTTCGTATTGAGATCGAGGGCAGCGAACTGGCCGTCTTAGGGGATCCGTCCGGAGTTTCAAGGCTCTTGTCCATCCTGCTGGAAAATGCCAGCAAATACACGGCTCCCGGTGGGTCCGTCACATTGAGCGCGACATCCAAGGCGAACGCGATTACACTCTCCGTCCGTGACACCGGTATTGGCATCTCTTGCAGCGATCTACCGAAGATATTCGATCGCTTTTATCGCGGAACCGAAGCAGGTAATTTCGGCTCGCGTGGCTCTGGGTTAGGTTTGGCATTAGGCAAATGGATTGCCGAACGTCACGGAACGCAATTGAATGTAGAGACCGAGCCTGGTCGCGGAAGCCGCTTTTTCTTTTCGCTCATGGCATGCCCGATGCCTTGCACCAATGAGATTGCTAGTGTAGCGCAGCGTTGATCTGAAGGGCCCATCACTTTACCTGGCAGGGCGGCAGAAAATCGTTCGCCTCACGAGCGTTTCGTTCTCGGGTACAAATCGTGCCCTTTCAGATGCGCAAATGTCTGATACGCCGTGTGAAGCGTGAGGGACCATCGATGCAGACCGATTTCTGGAGAGAAGGAGCGATCGTCTGGACGATTTGTCTCAACTAAATGCAACGTTGTTCAACGCGTGACGAAGCCATGCCTTGGCGAGTTTGAGATCGCGATTGATGGTTGCTGTTGATACTTCGAGCGCGGCTGCCGCTTCCTCGCAGTTCAAGCCGCCGAAGTAGGTCAACTCAATGAGCTTTCCTTTGCGGGCGTCCTGTTGCGTCAGCCGGACGAGCGCATCGTCTAGGGCGAGGATGTCCAGGCTCATCGGTTCTTCGAAAAGCGCCACATCCTCAAGGGCCACACGTTCTGCGCCGCTGCCTCGTTTGACTCTGCGGCTGGTGCGGGCATGATCGACGAGAATGCGGCGCATGGTCATGGCGGCGATAGCCATGAAGTGGATGCGATCCTGCCATGAGACCTCGGACGAGAGCAGCTTGAGGTAGGCTTCGTGCACGAGTGCGGTAGAACTGAGCGTGTGCCCGGCGTTTTCCTGGCGCATGTAACGCGATGCGAGGGAATGGAGCTGATCGTAAACGAGAGGCATCAGTTCGTCCATCGCGTGGGAGTCACCGGAGCGCAAGGCGTGGAGAAGACGAGTTACGTGTGCAGTCGGTTCTGCCATATGATCCTTCAGGAAGTGTGAGTGGCTCGCGCAAGCAACTCCTCGGAGTTACGCAGGCTGGGTGAGTCGCGAGGCGATGTCTGGATGCGAATCGCAACGGATTTCTGCAGGAAGATTGCGGCATCACTACGATGGTTTTCCAGAAGCAAGACTTCACCGAGCAGGTCGAGGGTTTTTGCGAGCTGTGGATGGCCAGCGGGAAGCCTGGCCTGCTGGATCGCTAATGCCTGGCGCAAGCGAGCTTCGGCTTCCGTGAACTCTTTGTGCGCTACGAACCACTGGCTCGCCGCCTGGTCGACTCGGACAGTGTCCAAGCCCTTTCCGTCGTCAGTTTTCGCCGCCGCTTGCTGTGCGGAGTTGAGGACTGCCCGAGAGTCCGTCAGTTTGCCGCGCCTGACCAAAACCTCCACGATGGCGCATTCAGTGCTGATGGCTCCTGGGGTATTGAGGCCGCCACGAAGAAGATCGATGGCCAGGGAGTCGCGCAGGAGAGGCTCTGCCTTGGTCAGGTCGCCTTGCATCTGGTAGAGGCGGGCCAATTCATATTTGGCGTGGGCGACTGGGGGGCTTTGCGGGCCAAGTGCGACGCTCTCGATTTGTACGGCGTCGAGATAAAGGTGCTCCGCATCGCTGAAGTGCCCCTCGTCGCGCAACTCATTGCCGAGCTCTATTTCTGTATTCCCGATGGTCATATTCCTGGGATCGAGCGTCCTGTGTTCTACGTCGAGCGCTTCACTGAAGAGTTTTCGGGCTTCCTCGTAATGCCCCGAAGACTGAAGGATCGTCCCGAGCACGCTCAGGTACATGGCGGTGTCTGGAGAGATTTCACCCATGTTTTTACGGGCAAGGGCGACCAAATGCCGGGCTGAGGCTTCGGCGGCTGGGTAGTCGCCTCGCTCCATGAGCATGATGCTGAGGTTGTGAAGCGGCATGGTCTCCAACTCCGCGTTGTGCTGATCGACTAACGGCTCCGCAATTGCAGCCGCCTCTCGGTACAACTCCTCGGCCTCCGCATTTTTTCCTTGACCGGTGACGGCTATACCGAGATAGTTCATCGTCTCGGCTACCTCGATGCTGGATTTGCCGAGGAGAGATTCGCGAATGATCAAAGCTTCCCGGGCCATCGTCTCTGCTTGCTTGAACTCTCCCTTATCGTTGAGCAGATCGGCTACGTCATTGAGCCCCTTGGCGGTTTCCAGGGAATTTTCCCCGTACTGCTTCCTTCGAAGCGCGAGCGAGCGCTGCATGAGATCGAGGGCGCGGTCGATGACACCGAGATTGTCGTAGATATGGCCGAGGGTGGAGTAGAGGCTGGCTTGCACCTCAGGCTCTGAGTCGAGAGTCTTGCCGACTTCCTCGGTGCCGTGATCGAGAAGTTCGCGCGCAGTTGGGTTCCGCCCTTGAGCCGTGTTGGGGTCGGCTCCGCCAAAGACGTCCTCAAGCAATTGCGAGACTCGTTCGGAGCGATGGAGTTGGGTTTCCATCTGCATGCGTTCCCGGTCGAGGCGCTGGGCGAGTAGGGCGATGCCGACGCTGAATCCCAATATGAGAAGGAGGACAACGCTGGCTGCTGCGACAGCAATCTTGTGGCGGCCGACGAATTTTCGGCTGCGATAGGCAAAGGTACCGGCGCGGGCGCGGACGGGGAAGCCACCCAGGTATCGCTCCAGGTCTTCGGCGAGCGATTCTGCCGATGAGTAGCGTCTGGAGGGCTCCTTTTCCAGAGCCTGCAATAGGACTCGATCAAGGTCGGCGTCGAGGTTTGGTTTGGCGGGCAGGGTTTCGCAGATGGCTCGTTCGAGCTCCCCCATGTTGCAGATGGCGGCTTCAAAGGGACGCTTTCCGGTCAACAGAAGGTAGAGCAGAACGCCGAGCTGGTAGACATCGGTAGCGGTTGTGATGGCCTCACCACGTACCTGTTCGGGGCTGGCGTAATCAGGCGTCATCAGACGCATGGCGTCGACAGTCTTGACTCCGTACAGGCCTGAGGTCTCGGGATCGAGTGCCTTGGCAATGCCGAAGTCGAGCAGTTTGGGTTCGCCGCCTTGGGTGACGTGAATATTATCGGGTTTTAGATCGCGATGGACTACCAGGTGCCGATGAGCATAATCGACGGCGCGGGCGACCTGGATGATCAGTTCGATTCTGGCACGCCGGTCGAGCTTTGCCACGGAGCAGTACTCGTCGATGGGCTTCCCTTCGACGAACTCCATGACGACGAACGGCATGCCTTCCGGCGTCGTGCCGCCATCGAGAAGGCGCGCGATGCTGGGATGGTCGAGATTGGCGAGTATCTGCCGTTCGTGCAGAAATCGCTGGTGCAGGTCGCCGGTGAAAACGCCTACGGCGGCTACCTTGATTGCGACTTCTTTCTGGTATTCATCGTCGTCACGAACGGCGCGGTAGACAACACCCATGCCACCCTGGCCAAGGACGCCGGTTATTTTGTAGGGACCCAGGCGTCCGCCGATTGCCGGTAGCGAGGAGTGCAGGGTCGCCGAAGCCGCTGAACCGATGAGTTCTCCGACCTGGGTGTCGCCATCAAAGGAGGAAAGCAGCGAAACCACGCGCAGGCGCAGATCGGGAGCATCGGCGCAGACTTCGTCGAGATACAGGCCGCGGGAGTCCGCGGGCAGGTCGACAGCGCGGTCGAAGATTTCCTGCAAACGCAACCAGTCTTGAGCGGTTAGAAGGGTCGGCATGAGTCTCTCGGCCTTCCGGGTAACAACCTATTGTGGGTAGCTCGCCGAATCAATCGAGGTGAGTTATCTGAAGTGGGGGAAACAGAGATAATCAAGTTATACCCATGTAGAGAGCGCCCGAATGAGATTGAGGCCATAATAGAGCAGTTGCGAGGCGGCGGCAACGGGATTCATGCGATTGCCGGACGCAGAAAGGCCGAGGCGGACCCATTTGGGTCCGCCTCGGCATGCAAGAGTTGCGGGAAAGAGTCTTTAGTCGCGCATGTCTAGCTTCAGGAGCAGTCCGTCGGAGGTGTAGATACCGACTGTGTTAGCGCCGTCGGCAGCAACCGGAACAAAGGAGACTGCGTTGGCGGTCATGGTTGGGGGAAACAGCGCGCCGCGCCAGGAGATTTCTGTTCCAGTTCCGTCCTTTGTGAGGGTGCGGACGGTGAACGGGCTGTCAAAGGTGTTGACGGAATCACACGCCCCGCTTACGTCGAAGTTCAGGCAGTAGGGTGACTTGACGAGGATCGCTGTTGTCTGGTCGGGCAGGACTACGGGCTGAATCAATACGCCGGGATGAGACAACAGAGGGCTCTGATGTTGGGAGTCCGCCACCCAATGCTCGACGCTTCCAAACCAGAGGGTAGGTGTGCCATCGGAACTGACCGAGCCGGTGAGAATTTCCGCCTCGCCAGTAGCTGCATACCGGATCAGGTCAAAGCTGCCGGACGAGGTTGGGAACGTAACCATTTGAGTGAATGAGAAGGACGGAACGCTGATCAGGATCGATCCCTCATCGGACATCTTGCTGGGCGAGAGCGCGAAGAAGTGGAAGCGGGCGTTACCGGGCACAGCGGCGGCCTCATCGGCTACGAGATGTGGCTCTTTGTTCTCGCCGTATACGACGGCCATCCCATGAAGATCAAGTGCGTCCTGCCATAGCTTCGTGAGCGCACCCGTGTTGGTAACCAGATAGTCGACAATTTCATTGCCATTCGAAACCAGCACAAAGCTTTGTCCCTCGAAGGAGTAGGGGACGAGGAAGGTTGGAATCACGGGAAAGAAGCTGCCGGTGGATGCCACGGATGTCGGTCCGTTGCCCGATACGGCGCGAACAGTATAGTTCCCGGTGATGTTGCCTGCGCCGATAAGGAAGGTCGTCGGTCCGGATGCAACCGAGGCGGCGATGGCATCGCCCTTCTCGATCGCCTGTGGAAGGCCGCCTGTGGGGGCCTGAACGAGGCGCTTGTTGAAGAAGAGCCCGAAGTTGACAGTGGACTGGGTGTTATCGAAATCGTCATTCCACTTGGTTGCTTGTACATCCATGAACTTGTCCGTGACATGAATAGCTGCGAAGTCCTGGCCGAAGCCGGGGCCCGGTTCAAAGATGTCATACGGCAGGCGGATGGCGGGAGTCAGGTTGCCATTGACGTAGTCTTGACCTGGGGCAAAGGTGTAGAACTGTTGCTCGTGATGATGGCCGTGGAAGATGCCGATTACGTTGTAGTTCGCCAGCACCGCCCAGATGTTTTGCGCGCCCTGGAGGGCGGCGCTGTCAAGATACCAACTGCTCGACCAGGAATACGGGTCGAATCCGAAATGCTGCGCCAGAATTACTGGGCGGCCATCGCTCGCATACGTGGCGAGATCCTTGCTTAGCCAGTCCATTGCGCCCTGGTCATAGGCGTAGTTGGCATCGGTGGCCTTGCTGGTGTTGGAAGATCCCGCAAAGACTCCAACATTGACGACGTGCAGTCTTCCCCAATCCCACGAATACGAACCGCTGATTGGATCGCTGTTCAGAACATGATGCCAGTCGGAAGTGGGCTGGCCGCTGTTCCACTGACGCACATAGTTCATCATATCGCCGGACTTATCGTAACCGAGGTCGTGATTGCCGAGGCCGGGATAGATCCAATACTTGAGCGGCGCATCTTCGTCCGGATTCTCGAGGCCTTGGATCACCGGGTAGAGTGCGAGTGGATTGTACTTCTTGATGATGTCTCTATCGAACAACTGCTGGAAGATTTCCAATTCTTTGCCGGGAATGCCGTTCGTGTAGTCGATGTCGCAGTTCTCGCTATGCCATGTCCCGTCGTGGACTATGACATTGTCCGAGCCTCCTCCGCAGTCGGTGAGGTCGCCGGCGATGATGAGACCGAGCGGAGTGCCAATGGTCTTGCCGGCGCTGCTCAGATAGGTCGTGTGATTGTTTTGCTGGAAAGAGGCGGCGCTCCACTCGTTGGTGGGAAGGCGATTTAGCTTGCGGACCAGTTGAATTTGATTGCACAGATCTTTTTCCATACTGAAACCACTACCGACGCAAGCATCCTGATGCGATGCGGGAGAACCCGAGGACTTCATCGTTTCGTTTCCGATCAGGAAAATATCGAGCGGATTGCCGTGCTGATTCTGGACATCGTCCAAGATACCCTGGTGATCGTCGTAGCCATCGAAGGAGACATGGACGTCGGCGGTAAAGGTAAATGTGGCGTCGGTGGAGGTTGCATTGGCCGGAGAGGTCTCCTGTGCGTGGGCGTTGCCTGCGATGGTGAAGAGGAAGAGCATTGCGGTGATGGATGCGTATAGACTGCAACGGGTTCGTGCGCCGGGGACTGAGTGAAGGCGCGTGGGGAAAATAGAATGAGTCTGTGTTTTCGAGCCGGATGTTTGCGCTGTGCGGGTCATAAATCCTCCTGAGGGATCGGTGGGCGGATCGCTTCAGGTACCCTGCGTTCCACCGTCAACTATTAAGGCGATGAAACTGGCCACGCTCTATCACCAGGAACAGCGATTGCGCTGACACCCGTGCATCAGGTAGCTTGTGGTCCATCTGTACTGCGGAAGATTCGGATCGCGATTTTTCCGTAATTTTCATTGCCTATACGAGATGTCGGGAAATATCATGTTTTGTTTTTTGTAAACACGGTAGATGTCAGGGAACTGAATTTCTTAGTGCTTACCGTATTTTCAATTACTGAGCTTCCGTGACCTCGTTCCGCGAGGCTTCAAATGGCTCCATTAACGACGCTTTCGGCCATCGGTACTAACCGACATGACTCACTTCATTCAGGTTCGTCGAATCGGTCCACCCCAAAGAGAGGGAATGTACTCGCATGACATTCGACTGGCCTGCGTTTCGACCGCAATCGCACAACTTTAGGGCCGGCTACGCCGATCGGTTCCGTTGAGCCGACTTCCCGATAATAATCTTGTTATCCCCTGTTCGGCTGTCGATCAAGTAGTAGTTTCCGGGTCGCCGGTCATCCACCCCGGACCGCTGATTATAGTTGTTGAGAATCGCTCATTCGCAGAGCTACGTCACTGAGGCGGACCTGTCCTGGGCCCCATTTCGCTAAGCAGCATGACAAGACGGGCGAATGCTTGATCGCGGGCGGTCCTGTTATCAGAGTTGGTATTGGCGAATTCTCCGGCGAGACGCATGAATCCGTGATCCGCACCCTCGTACGTCACGGATTCATAGGATTTTCCGGCCGCTTTCATTGCGTCGGCTGTCGCAGGAACGGTGCCGCTCACTCCCGGATCCTTCCCGCCGTAAAACCCGAATACGGGCGCGGTGATGGTCGTAACGTCCGTTGGGCCGGTGCCATAGAACACGAACACTGCGCTTAGGTCTTTGCGGCGCGTGGCGAACGCGAAGGATTTCCATCCGCCCCATGAAAACCCGACGACAGTAACCTTACCATTGGCACCGGGCAGCTTCTTTCCGTAATCAATCGCGGCATCCAAATCCGCCATCACACCCTCGTCATTGAGGTTCTGGACGGCGCTCACTCGATCGCCCTCACTGGGGAAGTCGCTGAAGCCGCCGCCGTTAGGTCCGTAACCACTGAGAAAGTCGGGCGCGACAACGATGAAGCCTTTATCGGCGAGATCATCTGCCATTTCCCCGGCCCAGTCGCTGAGACCGTAGACTTCGTGGACTAGAACCACAACAGATGCCTTGCTTTGAGCTTTAGTAGGAACGTCGACGAGTGTGTCGATCATGCGGCCGTTGTGCGTGAGAGTGACGTAAGTACGATGGTGCCGCAATTCGAGCCGCCACAAGAAGAATCCGGCAACGGCGATTATCACCGCCGCGCCAGCCAAAACGATTCTCCGACGCTTTCTCTTTTGCGTAATTTGGGGGCGTGCAATATCCATCCTTAGACCCGAGCATTTACCGTACCAAAAGAAAAGATAAAAATATCTTGTAATGAGACTCTTGTTTTACCTGACGAATCGCTCGGGATGACCAATTGTGATTCAGTCTGTTCGATATCGGACAGGCCGAGCGATGATTGCATGAGAAGGTTCTAGAACCTGTGCAATACCTCGATCTCGACAACCCGGTATGTTTAAATCGCAGGACTTTGTCCGAATTCATCATCATCCACAGTCATCCTCGCGATTCAGGCTGACAGCGCCGCCGACCGCTGCAAGACTGCGCCTATCATCAGGCGAACCCGTTCAAAGCGCTGTTGGTTAACATTACTTTGTGCGACTCGGGCTTCTATAATGCGAGAGATGTCTTCCTCAGAAAAGAATCAGCGACCTCTGGAAGCCGGTATTGTTACCGATTTCAGCGATCGGATGAACTATTCAGGCTACCTCTGCCTCGATGGTTTGCTTTCGCAACAACAGCCGCTCTCCCAACCGCCTCACCACGATGAAATGCTGTTTATCATACAGCATCAAGTCTCGGAACTCTGGATCAAGCAACTGCTTCACGAGTTGGAGGCAGCGATCCGTCATGTGCAGCGGGACCAGCTAGATCCCTGCTTCAAGATTCTGTCGCGTGCCAAGCTCATCCAGATGCAGCTCTTTGATATGTGGGCGGTATTAGAAACGCTCACTCCATCTGAATACATGGAATTTCGCGGCGTTCTCGGCCACGCCTCTGGATTTCAGTCCTATCAGTACCGCAAGCTTGAGTTTCTGTTAGGAAACAAAAATCGGGATGCGCTCAAAGTCTTTGCCAATGCACCGGAGATCCATCAGGATTTGCATAAGACGCTTGAATCCCCCAGTTTGTATGACGAATTTCTACGGCATCTTAAACGGCGCGGCCTTGCAGTTCCTCAATCATGCGTCGAGCGCAATTGGTCCGAGCCATATCAGAGAAACGATGAACTGACAGATGTCTTTCGGCAGATCTACGAACATCCACGCAAGCTCTGGGACGCATATGAGATGTGCGAAAAGCTGGTTGATGTGGAAGAGTATTTCCAGCTCTGGCGCTTTCGCCATATGAAGACGGTCGAGCGCATCATTGGCTTCCGGCCTGGCACAGGAGGCTCATCCGGCGTTGGTTTTCTACGCCAGGCACTGGAATTAACTTTCTTTCCCGAACTATTTGCTGTTCGTACAGGTCTGAGACAACGATGAGCCGTAGGGTGGACGAAGCCGTTGCACAACTCGGCCCCGGTCCGCTTACGGAAGAATCTGTACAGCGGCACATTGCACCGTTGTTTTCCCGTGTGTTGGCCAGCGATCGGATCTACCTTGCCAACCACTCTTTAGGACGCCCGCTCGACGCGATGGCAGAGGATGTCCGCGAAGCAACTTCGTTATGGGAAACAAAACTTGGAGATGCATGGGATGCCTGGCTGATGGAACAGGAAGCCTTTCGCGCCCGCATTGCAAAACTCATCCATGTTCCGCGTGCTGATTGCATTGTGCCAAAGACCTCTGCCGGGCAGGGTCTGCGTGCTGTTTTGAATGCGCTGCCCGGAACCCCGCGGGTCTTGAGCACGCTTGGAGAATTCGATTCCATAGACCTGCTGTTGAAACAGTATGCCTCGCTTGGGCGCATCGAAATGCGGTGGGTTGAAGCCGATGCAGAGGGTCTATTCACTGTACCGGGGATCATGCGGCATCTGGGACGGGAGATCGATTTGGTCGTAATTTCTCAGGTTATGTTCATGAATGGACAAACCGTACATCGTCTGGAACAGCTCGCCGACGCGTGCCACAGCGTTGGGGCAAGACTGTTGGTCGATTGCTATCATGCTCTCGGCGTCTTTCCCATTGATGTCGCTGCCATGCGGACTGATTTCGCTATTGGCGGCAGTTATAAATATCTTCGCGGTGGTCCCGGTGCATGTTTTCTCTACCTGTCGCCTGAAATTCTCGCCAGCGGACTGCGCCCACTCGATACAGGTTGGTTCGCGCGTGAAAACACGTTTGATTATGAGCGCCGCGATCCGCCACGCTTGCGTGCAGGTGGCGATGCCTTTCTCGAATCGACGCCTCCGGTTCTTACTTACTATCAAGCGCGCAGTGGGCAGCAATTTACGCTGGCCATGACTGTGGAGCGTTTACGTGGGTATGGACAAAGACAGCTTGGCAAATTGAAGCTTTATCTTGCTGAGGCCGGAATCGATGCAATTGGAGGCGATGCCGACCACGGCGCATTTCTCTCTGTTCGCCATTCGAATGCCAGCAATCTTGCACGAAAAATTGCAGAGGGTAATGTGATCGCTGACGCTCGCGGTGAATGGCTGCGTCTTTGCCCCGATTGCCTCACACAAGACGTTGAGCTGCGAACTGCGGCTTCGGCCTTGCAAAGTGCTCTGGAGCAACTGCATTCCTGAGTTCCGTCAAGCTTGGTAGGACTCCCAGAAAGCGCTCGATCCATCTGGATCTTTGACGGTCAACCGCTCGAAACCCCAGAATTTGCCTCCCCAACTCTCAATTTCAGCCCAGGAGATTCGGCGTCACTCGAGAAGCTTGTGACGGAAGACCAATTTCCATTCGCACACACTAACACGGCAAGAGAACACTCGAATAGTACCGCCAGTCCCGATCAGAAGGTGATTCGTATCCCCAACTCAATACGGCGAGCGGTGTCGGCTGTTACAGGCTGCCCAATCTCTCCGGAGGAGAGGTTGGTGTTTACGGCAGTAACATTGGTAGGTTTGCCTGTTCATTAGCTCCCGTAAATCGCGTCTCCGGAAGCATATATAAGCCTCTCGCCTATTTGGGCGTTTCGCGACCATACGCCAATAATATGAATGTCCCCAGCGTCATGGGCGGAAGGGGATGGGGATCGTCGGCGGTGGACTGGGACTGGGGCTGCGGGCCGAGTTCCGCCGTCACTAAGTAGATGCGATGGGTCTTGAGGTCCAACTCCATCGTCCGCGCTCCGCGCTGAGTCTAGATGTTGGTCACAATGTATATTTCTCCGGCGAGTCTTCGTGAACGATTGACAACGTGCCATCGCCGTTTGAACTGAATGCCTACTGCGTATTCAGTTCAGCGGCTCATCTGATGAAAGAACGAGCCCCGGAAGCTACGGCTCAATGTGAGTTCGGCGCCATTGACCAGCTTGACAAGATAGTCTCCATGAAACAACGGATGCAGCCCGCGAACCGCTGCCTTCTGAACCAATATAGATCGATGAATCCGGACGAACTGCCTCGGATCGAGGCTGTCTTCGAGACTTTGAATGGTCTGCCTTGCAATATGCGAGCCGACGGCGGTATGAATGACCACGTATTTGTTCGCCGCCTCGATCCAGAGGACGTGCTCGACTGGCACGAATACGATGCCATTCTCGTCTTTGATCGACAGCCGGGTAAGCCAGCGCTCCGCCTCTTTTCCCGGAACAGCTTCCCGTGTGCCTATACGCCGGATCGCCCGTTCCAATGAGATCAATAGCCGTTCTTTGTCGAAAGGCTTGCAGAGATAATCGACTGCCTCAATCTCGAATGCCTTTACGGCGTATTCGCTATATCCGGTTACAAAGATGAAGAGCGGAATAGGTGACGATTCAAGCCGCTCAACCATCCCAAATCCATCGAGGTCCGGCATCTGAATGTCCAGAAAAACGATCTCCGGCGAGAGTTCCCGGATTCGCTCGATGCCCTCAGCGCCACTCGATCCCTCTCCAACAACAACGATCTCACTCTCACCGTCAAGCAACTCGCAGAGATAACGGCGCGCATGCAGCTCGTCATCGACGATTAGCGCGCGCATTGGCGGTTGCGGCGCCAATATGTTGTTCTTTAACCCGTTCTCCACAATTGCTATGCCCTCTGGATGAAGCTTATGCGCAACCGATCGTTGGATGATCTGCCGCGCTGACTCTTTGCGCGCTGACGTGAGCCAGGTGCGGAAGCGGCGTGATGCACTCTTGTTTCTCATTACAGGCCTTCTTATATGGAATCAAGAGGTCAATCTCCACCCCACCCTCGGGCCAGTCGATGTACTGAAGGGTGTATTGATTGTTGTAGTGCAATTGGAGGCGATCCAATGTGTTTTGAAGACCCACGCCGAAGGGCGGCGTGCCCAAGGATGGGGAGCGTACAGGACCATCATTGCGAAGCAAAATGTGAAGCTTGCCGCCCTCACGGCATGCGCGGAAGCGAATCTCGCACGAGTGCAGCGTGCGGGCTGCACCGTGTCGAATAGCGTTCTCAAAGAGAGGCTGCAAAAGCAACTGGGGCACTTCAGCAGTAGTCGCTTCCGGTTCGATATCGTAATCGAGAACCAGCCGTTCTCCCAGCCGAAGTTTTTCGATTCCGAGATATAAATCCGCGAATTCCAACTCCTCGGCCAAGCTGCGGACAGAATCGCCGGTATCCCGCAAAGTGAGCCGGAGAAGATCCCCGAGCGCAATCACCATACGACGGGCTGTCGGGGGCTGCTCGACGATGAGGCCGGCGACGGTGTGCAGACTATTGAACAAAAAGTGCGGATGCAGTTGCATGCGAAGCGCGTCAAGGCGTGCGACTGCAAGTTGCCGCTCGAGCTCTGAAGCGCGTGTGCGCTCGGCCTGAAAATCCAGCCAAACTCGCCAACCCTCAAGGGCGAGCACGAGCACGATTCCGATCAGGACGTCTACAGGGAGGAATCTGTTCGATTCTGATTGAAGGAACGAAGGAAACGTTGCTGAGTGATAGGGAAAATATGTGAAGAACAGGATAGCCCATTGAGTGATCATCACCGGCACAGCGAGGGCAGCGACAATCAGCAAGAGTGCCGCAACGTTTCGGATCCTGCGTGGTCCGTCCAGCGGAAATCTGCGTGTGCATCGAGCCAGCAAAGGTAACAAGAGCGTCCACAATGCAAAATGCACGGCGTTCGCATAGAGGGCAAATATGGGAGGCTTATGCCGGTCCAAATCCCCTACCAGCAGAACCGCTGTGAAGAAAAGGGATGTGAGCGCCCATCCTGCCAGCGCAAATCGAATTCGAACGGGATATCGCATAGTCAGACCGCGTCCTGAGTGAAGATTAATACTGACAACCTGCTCCTGGCCACAATTGCCTCCAAACCTAAGTCGCAGAGCTCATCGGCAATGTGCGCACGCGTTTTCCTGTAGCGGCAAAGATCGCGTTGGACACTGCAGGACCAATAGGTGGCACAACGGGTTCACCAATGCCTGACGGTGGCTCCGCCGAATCGACGATATACACTTCGACTTTCGGCATTTCATTCATGCGCAGCACGCGATAGTCGTTGAAATTTGATTGCTCGACGTGACCGTTCTTCAAGGCGATAGCGCCATAGAGAATTGCGCCCAGGCCAAAGCCTACACCACCCTCCACCTGTGCCCGGATCACGTCGGGGTTGATGGGCATACCGCAATCTACCGCGCACACTACGCGATCCACCTTCACATCGCCATCCGAGTCTACAATTACTTCTGCCACATACGCCAAGGAACTATGAAACGAATAATGAACTGCAATGCCACGCCCTTTGCCCGGCTGCAGTGGCGTTCCCCAACCTGCTTTCTCCGCGGCAAGTTGAAGAACCTGCCGATCGCGCGGGAACTTGGCGAAAAGTCCAGGGCGCATCGGAGCTGGAGCAGTCAACTCAAGGATATTCTTCTCTCGCGGGTCTTTTGCAAGCAACGCAAGCCGAAGTTGGTAAGGATCTCGGCCCGCTGCATGAGCAATGTCGTCAAGGAAAATCTCCACAGCAAAGGCCGTGTGGCTGTCTCCGACGGAGCGCCATTTATCCACTGGCACGCCGTGTACCGGAGTATGAAGGTCTACGAGAATATTTGGTATGTCGTAGGGAATATTGCTCGCACCCGCAACGGAGGTGATATCAACCCCGTTGACGATCCAATGAGGATCATTGCCAAGCACGGATTGGCTAACGATCCGATGCTGCCAGGCGATTAAGTCTCCTTGTTCGTCCAGCCCGGCAGTCAGTTAGTGAAGATACATGGGCCGGTACGAATCACCACGCATGTCCTCTTCGCGGGTCCAGAATAGCTTTACCGGTGCGTGGTTGCCGATTGTCTTCGCAACCTCGACAATCTCCGACGCTCCGCTCCCTCTCCGCCCGAAGCTTCCGCCTCCAAACAAAGAGTGGATAACGATCTGGTCCTGTTTCAGGCCCGTAATCCGGGCCGCATCGTCCTGCACTCCGGAGACATCCCAATCGCCCGTCCAGATATCGCACTGCTCCGCGGAAAGTCGAACGACTCCACTGAGGGGTTCCATGGGCGCGTGAGCCAGATAGGGAAATTCGAATGTAGCGGTCAGTGTTCGAGCCGCACCGGCAAGGGCCGCCGCGCAATCACCGTCCCGTCGTGCGATAGCGCCAGGATGTTCCAGAAGAGCTCGGTATTCGTTAAGGAATTCCGGCGTTCCGCGCTTCTCGGCCTTTGACTCATCCCACTTGACATGCAGAGCGTTGCGTCCGCGCAGTGCCGCCGGAAAAGATTTTGCGACTACTGCTACTCCGGTCGAAATCTGCACAACGTCGACCATGCCCGGAACTGCTCTTGCAGCAGTTGCGTCGAAGCTCTTCACGGTTGCTCCAAAAAGTGGTGGTCGTGCGACCAAGGCAGTCACCATTTCCGGAAGTGAGAAGTCAATGGCAAAAACTGCCGTTCCGTTCGACTTGGATTTACTGTCGACGCGACCGAGATGCTGAGCTCCGATCAGTTTGAAGTCTTTGGGGTCTTTGAGGACGACCAACGGAGGCACTGGCAGGCTTGCGGCAGCGATGGCAAGTTCACCGAAAGGTGCCTTTCGCCCGGATGGCGGATGCTTTACTACTCCCTCACTTACTTTGATTTCACTGCTGGGAACTCCCCATTTGCCTACCGCGGCGGTTACAAGCATCGCACGGGTAGTGGCGCCTGCCCGACGATATTGTTCATAAGAGTTGGGAATGGAGTTGCTCCCCCCCCCAGTAGTCTGGGAACCGAATTGCAGATTCTTATAAAGGTCCCGATCCGCCCGAGCAGGCACAACGCGGACTTGAGACCAGTCCGCATCGAGTTCCTCCGCAAGAATCGTTGCCAGCCCGGTGTGGATGCCCTGCCCTCCTTCCACATGCTTGGAGACGATCACTACGGTATTGTCGGGAGCAATCCGAAGAAAGGCGTTGGGGCGAATCCATCTTGCCCTGATCCCGCCGGTGCTTGCGCAAGAAGGCGGTTACGATCCGGCAAGTAGAATCCCAGTACGAGACCCGTAACAACTATAGAGCTCGCCTTGAGAAGCTGGTGTCTGCTAGGAGCGATGGCTTCGCTGTCAATCGGCATCGCTCATCCTTTCCGAATTCGCGCGGCTTCGTGAATGGCGGCGCGGATGCGCATATACGTGGCGCAGCGGCAGATGTTGCCGTTCATTGCGGTGTCGATGTCATCGTCAGCAGGGGACGGCTTTCGTTCAAGGAGCGCAATGGCGGACATAATCTGGCCCGACTGGCAATATCCGCATTGAACGACATTGAGGCGCTCCCACGCGCTTTCGACCGCAAGTGCTGTCGGGCCGGAAACTCCTTCGATCGTGGTGACCGACTTTCCCGCAACTGAATGAACTGGTGTAACGCACGAGCGAATCGGCTTTCCGTCAAGGTGCACCGTGCAAGCCCCACAAAGTGCTGCACCACAGCCGTATTTTGTGCCGGTTAACCCAGCAGCCTCGCGGATCGCCCAGAGCAGTGGATCACCTGGAGCGACGTTGAGCGATACCTTGCGATGGTTCAACACGAAAGAGACTGGCACGGTTCACCTTCAACAGATCACGATAACGGCAATGAGTTGAGAGAGTGATGCGATTGTCGCAAAGCTAGAGTTCTGCGGCGCGAAGCGGACGGCTCGGGGCAAAGTTCTGACAGGGGCCCTCTTGACAAATTCGCGCGCGTTCTTGCCACTGGCGGCCTTTGCCATCCATCCCAGTCCTTGTTGCCTCACTTCGCGCCGCATTTCGAGCGCCCAGCGACAGACCCCTCGCGCTTCGCTGTGTGCAGCCGCTACCTTTCCTTCATGAAGGGTAATTCTCGCAGAAAGTCAACGCCGTTCGCGATGATCGCCTTGTTGGGCGTGGTCGCGATGTGGGCAAAATCACAGAGCCTGGCGGGTGCTGTGAGTCCGGTATCCACGAATGGAGAACGGCTCTTCTCCCAATCCTGCGCCTCCTGCCACAGCGCCCACAGCTCAAAAGTTCTCGTCGGTCCCGGTATGAAGGGCTACTACACGACACATCGGCCGCGGCCATCGGACTCCGCGGTACGCACGATCATTTCAGAGGGCAAAAACACAATGCCAGGCTTCAGCAGTCTCAGCGAGGCACAGATAGACGATTTGATCGGCTATATGAAGACGCTCTAGCAAGGCTCGTTGGTATAGCACATCCGACTCAGGAGAAGGGATCACGCTATGAGGCGAATAAGCATATATCTGTTGTCGATCGCTATCATTTCCGCGCCCCTCTGGGGACAAGAAGACACGCTCCGGGAGCTTCAACATGCATTCCAGCTCAATCAGCAAGGCCAGTTTGCCCAGGTCATAGAAGATCTCAAGCCTCTAACTGCGACCGCCTCGATGACTACGCCGGAGCTCGGCCAAACCTGGTTACTGCTCGCGATCGCTTACCACCAGGAGGGAAGATATCAGGAAGCTGAGAACGCTTTCGAGCGGTCTCTGAACTTGCTGAGAAATAATCCGGAATTCTATGAGCAATACGCGGCGGCCTTAAGCGCATACGCAACTCTCTATCGCGATAAGGGGGATATGGACGCTGCATGGAAAATGCGAATGAAGGCACTGCGCATGTATGAGGGGACCAATGATCAAGCTGGCGTAGCTGACGCATGCACGAGCCTCGCAGAGCTTGCCATAACTCAAAAGCATACGAGTAAAGGCACGGGAGTATCTGAGGTGCGCGACTGAGGCATCGAAGGTTGCGAGCGGCCTCACCGAAGATTTCTTCGCTGGACTCTCCTCTACACAAGGTTGGCTGAATGAGGCTGACAAAAATTACGCTGCAGCCGAATCGGAATATCGGCATGCATTGACGCTCGATCTTCTGGGCAGAACGGCCTACACCATTTGAAAGGGAACTATATACCTGAGTCCACAAAATCTAAATGAGGTTCGTAGGTTGAAGGTAGATGAGCCGCTCAACCATCAGCGCCTACGAACTTCACCGCCGCTTTCCCGATGCGGGGTCCGCCCGCAAGTACATGGAAGCAAAGCGTTGGGGGAACACCCCAACCTGCCCGTCCTGTGGAACCTTTGAGCCGATCTACAGGCTAAAGGCGGTTGGCTTCTATCGCTGCCCCGGTTGCAAATTCGACTTCACTGTTCGTACCGGGACGATCATGGAGCGGTCTCACATCTCCCTCGACAAGTGGTTGTACGCCTTCTATCTCGTAATGACAGCCCGCAAAGGCGTTTCATCACTTCAGTTGGCGAAAGAGATCGGCATCACGCAAAAATCTGCTTGGTTCCTTCTCCAGAGGGTTCGTCATGCTTGTGGAAACGGTAGCCATTTCCTGTCCGGCATCGTTGAAGCCGACGAAACCTACATCGGCGGTAAGGAAGCCAACAAGCATGAATCGAAGAAACTGAAGATGGGACGGGGAGCGATAGGCAAAGTGGCTGTACTCGGACTTCGGGAACGCGGCGGTCGTGTTGTGGGTAAAGTCCTCAAGTCTACCGGAGCGGTGGAGATTCAGGGGCTGGTCCACGCTGCTGTCGCGGACGGCTCCTTGCTATGCACGGATCAGCACGCCGCCTATCGCGGAATTGGACGGCTTACCCACGCAGTTGTGAACCATAGCGCCAAGGAGTTCGTGAACGGCATGGCGCATACCAACAGCATCGAAAGCGTTTGGGCCGTCCTCAAGCGGGGCTTCTACGGCGTCTACCACTCGTTCAGCACGAAACACCTACAGCGGTATGTGGATGAGTTCACGTTCCGGCTGAACGAGGGAAACGTGAAGAATCATACGATGGATCGGATCGACTCCCTGCTCGGACGGGCGGTGGGCGCGAGGATCACCTACAAGGAACTCACCGCTTCGGCGTAAGCGGACTACGGAACCTATTGTGAAAGCGAGGTTCCACATGAAAGTTGGCTGGTTGAACGGATGTTTTCGGTTCATCCCCGAAAGTGTTGAAGAGGAGAATGCGTTGAAAGTCCTCTTCCACGGACTTAATGGAGACAGTACGGCAACCGCTCCGGCAGGGAGGCTTCCTGACAAGTTGGTGAGGAGCGAAGCGGAAGTACAACAGCCTGTCTAGGTATTCAGGCTGTTGTACTCTTTATCATCTTCAGTAATCGGGTAGATAAGTAGGCGGTCCCGATCACAATCGACATAGAGACAGACGTATTGAGTTACATCCGGCAGGGTGTCACCCGTTCTCAGAATCCACACTGACTCTTGTGGGTGATGAGCGCCTCTATCCCTCAAAGCTTCAATGAGAGCGCTGTAGTCGGAATCTGGGGCAGTTAAATCGTACGCAATCAGGTAATTAGCCATGATTGGCATTGTACAGCGATGGAATGTATATAGTTCCCTTATGAAGCTATTTCTTGCCCTCACCGCCCTATTTCTCACGTACGCAGCCCTGCCAACCATCGCACAGGCGCAATGGGACGCGCACGGCGGCGGGATTCGGTTGGACGGTAAACGGGAACCGACTTTCCTCCTATCCGAGGGGAACCCGGTAGTCTCAGTCGCGCTTGAGACGCCAACGAAGGGAATTAACAGCATCGTCGTCGCCGTCTCGATACTCATGGAGCGCTCCTGCCAGACGCCATCCGAGGAACAGTGGGACTAGGGAGTGCCCCGCGACTTCCGGTATCAATTCGACGCAGGCCCCACCCAAACCGGCAGTTTCCTTTACTTTCCCGCATACGCACAGATGGAACTTAGAGGCAAGAAAGCAACTGAGTTCTATCGGCAACTTCTCACCCACCGCACACTGCAAATCGAGGGCGGCTGCTCTGCCGAAGATACAAAAATTCGTACAACTAACATCAGCGGTTTGGCTGCCATGCTTGCCAAACTTCCACCGTACTAATCCAGGGGACCCATGAAGCTCTTTCTTGCCATCCTCTATCCCTGTTCGCTAAGTCGGCGGGAGCGCGGATCACGTACAAGGAGCTCACCGAAATGGCGTGAGCCGACTACGGCGTCACTATAGTGAAAGAGAGGTTTACATGGAGATTTATAAAGCCACTAGCTACCCACGCCCCATCAGATTTGATCTGATTCGGCAAGGCGATCAGCGAGAGCGCGAACGCTGGCATCGGGTAGCTTGTCGTTTTGCATTTTGGTATGGACTTGCTCGTAGGTCCGGGAAAACTCTGGAAGAATCCGTCGCAGCGTCTCCAATAAGGCTTCCACTTTCGTTACGATTTCGCTTTGCAGAACTTCTGGAGCAAAATACTCCGCCTCTTCTTCACTCAGAGAAACGTGAGGCTGTTCTAGCCTCTTGAGGCGATCCTTGATGTCACGAATTTCCTTTGTGATCTCAGCTTCATTCATTTCTTGACGCCTTTCGGTTGTTTAGCGAAATAGGCCAAAGCCCCACAACAAACCCAACGAGTCCAAGCATAATTCCGAAGGCCTGCTCATTCGTGCAAGGATTGACGTGGCTTAAATCATAAAAGAAGTGGACTCAGGTATATAGTTCCCATTTGAAAAGTGCCGTCCTGAGCATCTTTGGATTGCTTCAGCGAAGATGGCGCGCATGTACGCTCAAATCTGGAGTGCCCTGTCTCTGAAGCGAATCTTGGCCAACTGACTGAGGCGGATGTGCAGCGGTGACAGTGTCGGAGGTTTTCAAACGGATGTCGTTGAATACGTTTACGAAATACACCTGAATGAGAACTTTTCCACGTTGGCGCCCACCTCCTGCTAATCGGCAGCCTTCAGCTACAAGTAGCGGGTCAGACAAGCCAACCAAGAGTTACAGTTTCATTCGAGCTCCTGGCTTGCATGCAGGGCGATTGGTCACACAATCGTTCCCATGCAGTCACCAAATCCGATTTTAGGCAAGCCATTTTTCGACGCGTATGCGCGCAAGATAACTCGATCTCCATCTTCGAGGAACCTGCGTTTTTCTCCATTCGGTAAATGGAGCGGCTCCGATCGGTGCTTCATCTCTAAAAGACAACCCTCCGACCCTTCGTGCAATCCCGAAACCGTGCCAGTCGCAAGCAGATCGCCTGGACGCAGGTTGCACCCGTTGCTCGCATGATGGGTTACCAATTGTCGAATCGTCCAATACAGGTCGCGTAGATTGCCTTGGCTGACAAGGGCAGGCGCCAGCTTCGCCTCACGCATCCTTCGCGATTGAAGAAGAACCTCGAGCGTGAGTTCGATACCATCCTTTTCAGCAATCGAGGAAGAAAGATAGGGAAGGGGCGTCGGATCGCTGGATGCACGGGTGACCGCCGGTACCCGATACGGCGCCAGCGCCTCCATCGGTACGATCCAGGGTGAGATCGTCGTCGCAAAGCTCTTCGCCAGAAACGGCCCCAACGGTTGATACTCCCACGATTGCAAATCGCGCGCAGACCAGTCATTCACCAGGCATAAGCCGAAGACGTGTTCTTCAGCCTGGGCGATCGCAATTGGTTGCCCCAGCCGATTTCCCACCCCGATAAATGCTCCGATCTCCAGTTCGTAATCAAGTGCTTGCGATGCAGCATAGAGCGGCTCCGCGTCCGCATTTTTGATTTGACCGGAAGGCCTCTGAATCTCCGTTCCACTCGTTACAATTGACGAAGCGCGACCATGATATCCGATCGGAACGTACTTATAGTTTGGCAATAGCGGATTGTCCGGACGGAATAACTTGCCTACGCGCGTTGCGTGATGGATCGATGCGTAGAAGTCGGTATAGTCTCCTATTTGTGCAGGCAGTATCATCTCCGCATCCTGCATAGGGATAAGGCACCGGGCCACACGGTCTCGCATCTCCTCGTCTGAACGATTTGCATCCAGAAGCTCCGTTACGCGGCTCCGAAGCGCAGACCATGATTCTCTTCCGAGGGACATGAGAGGATTGAGTAATTCCGCGCCACATGCCCTCAAAATTGGCTCAGAAAGCGAAGAGAATAGCCCGTCGCAAGCGCAGGCTTGCAAATTCAAGATTCGGTCACCAATCGCTATCGCAAGAAATGTCCGTTCGCGATGGCGAACCGTTCCATAGGGCAGGTTCTCGATCGGGAAATCGCATCCAGTCTCGTTGGCAGATTTGATCCAGCATTCGATCCGGCTTTCTCGGCTCACCTCCATCCCAACGCCTCCATCTCCGCTAATGGCTGTGTGAATGAGCACGAACCAATGCCGCAGAAGAAAGCTTGCCGGACCTCTTCCATTTGCAAGGAGTTCCAGCGAAGGTCATGCCACGCGATGGTCTCTGTTGATACCTGCCATGCGTCTCGCTCCATCTCATCGAGGATCAGTACTGCATCAGCTACATCACCGCCGAGATAAAGCAAAGCTGCGGCGCAGTTAAGATTCACAAAGCCGTGCATCGTTCCTGCTGCACTGTCCGGTGCATCTGTGAAGGGATAGCGTCCAGGCAGTGGATGATGCAGTCCAGCCGTAGCTTTAAAAAGAAGATGGCGCTCTGCAATGGCCTGCAACATACGTGCAACTGCTAGCGATGATGGGAACGTCTCCGCTGCCAATCCACCCAAGCGTAGTTTAACCCTCGCACTGGCCGCGCAAATAGCATCGAGTACCCCGGCATCTGTACCTTCAACCGGCACCTCGAAGTAGGTCACCACTTCAACAGGCAATTGCGCGGCAATGCACTGAATCACAGAGGGCGCGTTGGCTTTTATCTCAATCGCTTCAATTGGCAGTCCGGCATCCATTAAGCGATTCAAGCTATCTACATCGAGGCTTGCCGAAGCAGTAATACTCAGAAGAAGTTCCTGCAGCGAATCGCGCGCGAAGCTTCGCAGTTCTTCCATCCGGCTCAAATCAATAACCAGTCTTCCAAGAACAGCCGCGTCTTTTCCTTGTCGATAGTAAAGATAGTTGCGCACCACCGCGGGCAAATCGAGGCTGGCTGGAGGATAAAGACCAGCGTAGTCGATTAAGCCATCCAGCAATTTGGCGATGACACTCATTTTGGAGTTGAGTGCGCTGGTTTCCGGTTCGCGGGTGGGTTTACGCCATTGCTTGCCGCAAAATACTTTTTCAGCCCCTGCCAGCATTCAAAGTATTCGTGCTGCAGAATCTTTGTCTTCATGGCAAACTCGGTGGGCCGCACCACAAGCTGAGTCTCAAACATGAAGGCCAGCGTATTCTCCAGGTATTGTGGCTTCAGTTCCGCGTTGCTGGCGCGTGCATATGTCTCCGCGTCAGGACCATGCCCCGCCATGCAATTGTGTAGACTTGCGCCGCCGGCCACAAAGCCTTCTGCCTTTCCGTCATACGCACCGAATACCAGTCCCATGAATTCATTCATCAGATTGCGATGGAACCACGGCGGCCTGAAGGTGTGCTCAGCAACCATCCAGCGCGGGGGAAATATCGCGAAATCGCAGTTGGCCGTGCCTGGGATGGCCGATGGAGCGCTCAAAACGGTATAGATCGAGGGGTCGGGATGATCGAAGGAGACTGTGTTGATGCAGTTGAAGCGGGCAAGGTCATATTTGTAAGGCGCATAGTTTCCGTGCCACGCGACAACATTCAGCGGGGAATGATCGATGCTTGCAGACCACAGCCTTCCCATGAATTTTGCTGTGATACGAAACTCGCCTTCGCGGTCTTCGAAGGCTGCGACCGGAATCTCGAAGTCACGTGCATTGGCCAATCCGTTGGCGCCGATCGCGCCTAGTTCGGGAAGCCGAAACGACAATCCATAATTTTCGCAAATATAACCGCGCGAAGACTCGTCGTCGTGTTGCTCTACGCGAAACAACACACCGCGCGGGATAACGCAAATCTCGCCTGGCGCGACATCCAGAATTCCCAGTTCCGTATGAAAACGCAGTCTCCCCAACTGAGGTACGATCAGCAGCTCTCCATCCGCGCTGTAAAAAAACCGATCCTTCATGGATGTATTGAACGCGTAGAGATGGATCGCTACACCCACTTGCATTGCAGGATCGCCATTTCCGCCCAGCGTGACGATTCCATCGACAAAGTCCGTCTTTTCTTTGGGTATAGGCAGCGGGTCCCAGCGAAGTTGATTCGGTGTCGTTGGAACCTCCGTAAACGGACCACTCCGAATCAACCGTGAATCAATCTCTTCGTAAGGGCGGTGTGTAACGGATGGACGGATGCGATAGGTCCAAGTGCGGCGATTAGTAGCGCGTGGCGAAGTAAACGGTGTGCCACTGAACTGCTCAGTGTACAAACCAAGCGGGTGCTGTTGAGGCGCATTTTGGCCAACCGGTAGCGCTCCGGGAACAGCCTCAGTCGCGAATTCGTTTCCAAAACCCGATTGATATTGAACATCGACTGAAATGGATTCCGTCTTCATAACTCTCCATCTAGAGCGAGTCGTTCGGCTTCGCGCATTGCTTCGTAGATCTGGTCGAAACTACTCACAGCAAACAGCAACTTGTGCAACTCATCCACCTTTACCGGAGTGTCGAGGACTTCACGCAATGAGAAATCATGAACTGCACAATGACCTTCCGTTACATTGCGGCATTCCCCATGCGAACTGATGAGGCCGCTTCCATAGACCTTGATTTCGCCGCGTTCGCGAATCAACCCGAATTCGACCGTGTACCAAAACAGGCGGCCAAGTTTCTCGAGAACATCAGCGCTCTCGACGTGTGCGCAAACCCGGCCGTAGTGCGCAAGAAAATCGGCAAACACCGGGTGCGCATGCATCGGCACATGGCCGAAAACATCGTGAAAGATGTCGGGCTCCGGTGTGTAGTCGAGAGCGTCCCTTTTGCGCAACCAGGTTGTAGTCGGGAAAAGGCGCGAAGCAAGCATCTCGAAAAAAGCGGGTGCTGGCAGGAACCCGCTGACGGGCGTGGATGTCCAGCCCGTTCTTGGAGCGAGGCGCGCGCTGATCGATGTCAGATTGGGCAGGCGATCTCGTTGCAGGCCGATGACCTCATATCCCTCAAGATACTCACTGGCCGCATGCTTCTCCAATTCAGGCAACCTGCGGCCCACAAGCTCAGCCCACACGCTGTGCTGCTCATCGGTGTAAGCCGGGTAATCCTGCTGGATAATGAATGGCGCCGCGGTCGATAGCGTTGCAGAATACACGATTGATCTCCCTGAATTAAAGGTTGCCGCGCTCCTGCTGCTCGCGTTCGATGGCTTCAAATAGTGCTTTGAAATTACCTTTGCCAAAGCTGCGGCTTCCTTTGCGCTGGATGATTTCGAAAAAAAGTGTTGGTCGATCCTCGACAGGTCGCGTGAAGATCTGAAGCATGTAACCTTCGTGGTCTCGATCGACGAGAATACCGAGTTCCTCTAACTCGGCGATTGGCTCATCAATAACGCCAACACGCCCCTGCAATTCGCTGTAATACGTGTGAGGGACATGGAGGAAGTCGATCCCTTGCGCGTGCAGACTCTTCACCGTATGCAGGATGTCGCCTGTCGCTAATGCGATATGTTGGACTCCAGGCCCTGCGTAGAAATCGAGATACTCTTCGATTTGCGATTTGCGTTTCCCTTCCGCAGGCTCATTGATGGGGAATTTTACGTAGCCGTTGCCATTGGCCATCACCTTTGACATGAGCGATGAATACTCCGTGGAGATGTCTTCGTCGTCAAAGTGCTGGTAGAGACGGAATCCCATCACACGCGAGTAGAAATCGACCCACGTGTCCATTTCATGCCAACCGACGTTGCCCACCATGTGATCGATGTGGAGCAGACCGGTCGAGTGCGCAAGTGGATCGCCTTCGATCGCGCGATATCTGGGAAGGAATGTGCCTTGGTAGTCGTCGCGCTCGACAAAAGTATGAATCGTGTCCCCATACGTGCAAATACTGGATAGCACAACGCGCCCGTGTTCGTCGGAAATGACATGGGGTTCGGCAAAGCTGGTCGCTCCGCGACTTGTTGTTTCGCGCCAGGCGCGCGATGCATCGTCGACTAAGAGCGCGATGACGCGCACTCCATCGCCATGCCGCTGGATGTGTTCCGCAATAGGCCCGCTGCTCTTCAAAGGTGTGGTCAGCACAAAACGAATCTTGCCCTGTTGAACAACATAGGAGGCGCGATCGCGCTGCCCGGTCTCCGGTCCGGCATACGCGACCAGGGACATGCCAAACGCACTGCGGTAGAAATGCGCTGCCTGGCGGGCATTGCCCACGTAGAATTCGACATGGTCCGTCCCCCGCAATGGAAGGAAATCCGGTCCGGAGGCAGGAGATTCCAGTACGGCATTCGCAGCGGTTGCAGATGAGATGGAACGTAAGCTCGCGTTCATTGGAACCTCCTTCGCCATGAGCACTGGAAAACCGATGAAACTAAGCACTCACGGCTAGACAAAAGAATAGGCTTGTGCGATGAAGCTGGGAATGGCGATCGGTAAGAAAAAATTCACTCGAGGTTAAGAATATTAGGCATAATGGATCAATTGCCTTAAGGCGTGTTCAATATGACCCACAAGATCGTTCCTAATCGAGTTGAGCTGGATGCTATTGCATGGAAGCTCATTGAATGTCTGCAAAATAACGCTCGTCTTTCGTTTGCCGAATTGGGCAGAAAGGTTGGATTATCCACGCCGGCGGTGGCGGAACGAGTGCATCGCCTGGAGGATGCGGGGGTGATCACCGGCTACCATGCTTCGTTGAACCTGGCGACGTTGGGTGTGCCGATTCACATCTGGATGCGGCTCACAATTCCCGGTGGCGATCTGCAGATCCGTCGCACAGTGACGGCAATTCAGGAACTTGTCGAGATCAGCCGGTGCCATCGCATCACCGGATCGGAATCCTTTGTGTTTGAAGCGCACGTTGTGTCAATCCGTCACTTGGAAGTATTGATTGACCGGCTCTCCGCACTGGGAGCAACTTCCACCTCGACAATCTTGTCATCGCCCGTAGAACGCAGGGAGTATGGTGCACGCCATATCGAAAGCTTCGCAAAGTATCTTTGAAAGTTGCGTCAGCAGTGCGGGCACGAGCTTTGTAAGTCTAAATTCCAAATTCCGGCGCGCAAGGACGAGCGGGCAGGGACCGGGTAAGACGCCACAAGGATCGAGTAGGTGACGCCTTACCCATAAGGCATGATAACGTTCATTATCACGCGCTACTTGAGTTGGCAAGCCGACACGCGGCCTGCAGCAAAAAGAGAGGTGGCTTACTCTCTGTCGTTGCTCGTGGTTAGTTGTGGCATCTCGGAGCCCTTGCTTAGTGTGAGCAGACCGGTCTGCGCGTAGGTCAGCAGCTTTGCGCGGGTGTCGGTGATGTCGAGATTGCGCATTGTGAGCTGGCCGATGCGGTCTCGGGGTGAGAAGGTGGATTCGCCCTTTTCCATGGTGAGGCGCTCGGGCTTGAATGTGAGATTGGGTGAGTCGGTGTTCAGGATTGAGTAATCATTGCCGCGGCGCAGCTCGAGGGTGACCTCGCCAGTGACAGGCTTCGCTACCCAGCGTTGGGCGGCTTCGCGAAGCATGATGGCTTGAGGATCGAACCAGCGGCCCTGATACAGGAGGCGACCAAGCTTACGGCCGTTTTCGCGGTACTGCTCGATAGTGTCTTCGTTGTGGATGCCTGTGATCAGGCGCTCGTAAGCAATGAATAGCAGGGCAAGACCGGGAGACTCGTAGATGCCGCGGCTCTTGGCCTCAATGATGCGGTTTTCGATCTGATCGCTCATGCCGAGCCCGTGACGGCCGCCGATACGGTTGGCTTCGAGTATCAGCTCGACGGGTTCAAGGAACTCCTTGCCGTTGAGCGCTACGGGCAAGCCTTCTTCAAAGCGAATGGTGATCTCTTCGCGCTTGACCTCGACGTCGTCGCGCCAGAAGGCGGTGCCCATAATGGGGACAACGATCTTCATGTTACTCGAAAGAAGTTCGAGATCCTTGGCTTCGTGGGTTGCACCAAGGATATTGGAGTCCGTCGAGTAGGCTTTCTCGGAGGACATTTTGTATGCGAAACCGGACCTCTGCATGAAGGCCGACATCTCGGCGCGTCCGCCGAGTTCGTCGATGAAGGCGGCATCAAGCCACGGCTTGTAGACCTTGAGGTCCGGGTTGACGAGGAGGCCGTATCGGTAGAAGCGCTCGATGTCATTACCCTTGAAAGTCGAGCCATCCCCCCAGATGTTGACATCGTCTTCTTTCATGGCGGTGACCAGCATGGTGCCTGTGACAGCACGGCCGATGGGTGTGGTATTGAAATAGGTGATGCCCGCAGTGGAGATGTGGAACGCGCCGGACTGGAGAGCGGCGATGCCTTCGCGAACGAGCGGGCCGCGGCAGTCGATGAGGCGGGCCTTTTCAGCGCCGTACTCGAGTGCCTTGCGCGGGATCTCGTCGTAATCGGCTTCGTCAGGCTGGCCGAGGTTGGCGGTGTAGGCGTACGGCAGAGCGCCCTTCTGCTTCATCCAATGAAGCGCTGCGCTGGTATCCAGGCCGCCGGAGAAGGCGATGCCTACCTTCTGGCCGAGGGGCAGGTTTTCGAGTATTACGGACATGATATTCAGACCTCAAAGATTCAGCCGACGCGCTGAAGGATTCTCAACCATTCTATTTGGCGTCCGGTCGAGGATTTTCTGAGCAGGGCTGAATTCAACAAAACTAAAATATTACACGCCAGATGATACGCCTGAAGATGCCATACATGTTCCCAATCAGAATGCAGACTTCTCGTGGCGGACCGAATCCGAGGTAAGCGCAGTGTGCATCCAGTCGAGCATCTTTCCATTCGACCCTACCTTGTTCTGATAATCTTGCACATCGTGGTATCTGCCCAGTGTTGCTGCAGGTGGTAACGATGAGGCGATGCGGTCTCGGGAGACGGCAGGCGTGAATCCGCCGTCCCAAAGATTTTGTTGCAATCGCAAGTCAATTTGACTTAGCTTCGGAAGGACAACGACGGGGTCCAGCGGGGCGATTGATTTGAGAAAGACTGGCGTCAAGTAGTCGGATGAGGGAGCCAGTGCAGGGGACGTCGGCGATGATCGCTTTGATGGGACTTTGCCTTGGTTGCGAACTCCTGCTGGGTGTTGTGGGGGAATAGAACGTAGGTTCTCCCGCCGTCTGCCGGTTGGTTGTGGCTTGGAATTTGACGGTTTTGGCGCGGGCTTTCTTTCCATGGGTGGAATTATGGGGCACGCTGAGGTGGGTCGGATAGCTTGATGAATGGCATCTGCTCTATCCCACCCTTGCCGCAGAGTGCGCGTCAGGGATGAGGCACCCAGACTGCAGTTACATGTAGGAAGACGAAAAGCAGATCCTTCGCTGCGCTCCGGGTGACAAATCTTTTAACTGAATGACAAGAGCGTTACTTGGTAATTGGGATGCGGAGGTCGTGGCCGGTCATTTCTTTGGGCAGGTGCAGGTTTAGGAGGTTGATCAGTGTTGGGCTGATGTCGCGCAGGCTGCCGTCTGGGCGGAGGGTGTATTTGTTGGCTTCTTCGCCTACGTAGATTAACGGGACAGGGTTGGTGGTGTGGGCGGTGTGTGGGCCGCCGGTGGCGGGGTCGATCATCTGTTCGGCGTTGCCGTGGTCGGCGGTGATCAGCCAGCTTCCACCTTTTTCGCGCAGGGCTTTGTAGATGCGGGCTAATTGGGCGTCTACGTATTCTACGGCTTTGATGGTCGGTTCCAATTGGCCGCTGTGGCCTACCATGTCGGCGTTGGCGAAGTTGGCGATGATCAGGTCGAAGGCTGTGTCGTGGATGGCACTGACGATGGTGTCGCCAATGCCTTCGGCAGACATTTCAGGGGCGAGATCGTAAGTTGCTACTTTCTTGGACTGGATGAGTGTTCTATCTTCGCCGGGGAATGGGGTTTCTACGCCGCCGTTGAAGAAGTAAGTTACGTGGGCGTACTTCTCCGTCTCGGCTACGCGCAGGTTGCGTAACTGGGCTGCGCCGAGGATGTTGGCGAGGATGTTATCCATCGACTGTGGGAGGATGACCATGGGCAAGGAAAAATTCTTGTCGTACTGGGTCATGCAGAGGTAGTAGAGCTTCTTTGGAATCTCGCTGCGGGGGATGGTTTCGTCGAGGGATTCCCAGGCGTCGAGATTGCGGCCGCCGGCCTGGTTGAGGCCGCTTTCGCGAGTGAGGACGCGGGTGATCTGGCGGGCGCGGTCGGCGCGGTAGTTGAAATTGATCACGACGTCTTCGTCGCGGATGAGGCCGTTGGGTTTGCCTGCGGCGTCAGTTACAACGAAGGGGATGGTGAACTCGTCGGTGATGCCGTTGTTGTAACGGTCTCTGATGAGGGCGACGGCGTCGGTGGTGGCTCCACCTTCGGCTTTGCCGAGGCACATGGCGCTGAAGGCTTTGCGCTCTCGGTCCCACTTGCGGTCCCGGTCCATGGCGTAGTAGCGGCCGCTTACGCTGGCGAGTTTGCCGATGCCGTATTCCGCCATCTTATGTAGGAGCTTTTCGATGTAGCCTGCGCCGCTGGTGGGCAGGGTGTCGCGGCCGTCGAGGAAGGCATGGACGAAGACGCGGGTGACGCCGTGGGCCTTGGCGGCGCGCAGGAGGGCGTAGAGATGCTCCTGGTGGGCGTGGACGCCGCCGTCTGAGAGCAGACCGATGAGGTGCAGGGCGCGGTCGTTTTCGCGGGCGCGGTGCATGGCTTTCGCAATGGCCGGAAAGTTGGTGAATTCGTCGTTTGCGATCATCCCGTCGATGCGGGTGATGTCCATTTGCACGATGCGCCCGGCGCCGAGGTTCAGGTGGCCTACTTCGCTGTTGCCCATCTGGCCGTCGGGGAGGCCGACGAAGTGCTCGGCTGCGCGGATGAGGGTGTTGGGGTATTCCGCGAGGAGCTTGTCGTAGGTGGGTTTGCGGGCCAGGGCGATGGCGTTGGCTTCGGTCTTTGGGCTGTAACCCCATCCGTCTAGGATGGTGAGGACTAGCGGGTGCTTGTAAGTGGACACGGCAGTTCCTTTGAAGGCGGCAAGTTAGCAAGTTAGCGCGCTTTGCGCTTTGGCGAGTTAGCGGATCGGCGGAGTCCGATAGGATGCGTGGTTGATGGCATATGGGAAAAGCAGATTCCCTTCGGGAATGACAGATAGAAAAGCAAAGTCAACTGCAAAGGCAGAAGCAGATCCTTCGCTGCGCTCCGGATGACAATTCCTTGGTTGAGGTCGAAGGATTCTGTTACCCCACATTTGTGGGTTCGAGGAACCCAGGTCTCAGAATCGAGACCTGGGGCACCCGCATTCTTCGTCTCAAAGTTAGTCGTTGTAGTTTAGGCTCTCGATGCCAAGGAAGTTTGCGCCTTGGCCTAGTTCCTCTTCGATGCGGAGGAGCTGGTTGTACTTGGCGATGCGGTCGGTGCGCGAGGCTGAGCCGGTCTTGATCTGGCCTGCGCCGGTGGCTACAGCGAAGTCGGCGATGAAGGTATCTTCGGTTTCGCCACTGCGGTGCGAGATGACGCTGGTGTAGCCGTAACGGCGGCCTAGTTCGATGGCTTCGAAGGACTCGGTCACGGTGCCGATCTGGTTGAGCTTGATGAGGATGGAGTTGCCGACGCCTTCTTCGATGCCGCGCTGCAGGCGGTCGGTGTTTGTGACGAAGAGGTCGTCGCCGACGAGCTGGATCTTGCCGCCGAGCTTGTGAGTGAGGATGCGCCAGCCGTCCCAGTCGTCTTCGGCGAGGCCGTCTTCGAGGCTGACGATGGGGAATTGGCGGACCCAGTCGTCGTAGAAATTGACCATTTCTTCGCTGGAGAGCTCGCGCTTGTCGCTCTTCTTGAAGACATACTTCTTCTTTTCCTTGTCGAAGAACTCGCTGGAGGCGGGATCGAGAGCGATGGCGATCTGTTCGCCGGGTTTGTAGCCGGCGAGGGTGATGGCTTCGAGGATGACTTCGATGGCTTCGGTGTTGGATTTGAGCGAGGGTGCGAAGCCGCCTTCGTCGCCGACGGCGGTGGAGTAGCCCTTCTTCTTGAGGACGCCTTTGAGGGTGTGGAAGACTTCTGCGCCCCAGCGGAGGGCGTCGGAGAAACGCTCCGCGCCGACTGGCATGACCATGAACTCCTGGAAGTCGACGCTCGAGTCGGCGTGCGCGCCGCCGTTGAGGACGTTCATCATGGGAGTGGGCAGGATGCTGGCGTTGGCTCCGCCGAGATAGCGATAGAGCGGAATTTCGAGGGTCTGGGCGACGGCGCGGCTGGCGGCCATGGAGACGGCGAGGATAGCGTTGGCGCCGAGCTTGGACTTGTTGGCGGTGCCGTCGAGCTGGATCATGGTGTGATCGAGCAGGCGCTGGTTGGTGGCGTCGAAGCCTTCTAGCTCGGGGGCGAGGACGGTCTCGATATTTTCCACGGCCTGGAGGACGCCTTTGCCGAAGTAATGGGATTTGTCGCCGTCGCGGAGCTCCACAGCTTCGTGTTCGCCGGTGGATGCGCCGGATGGGACGGCTGCGCGGCCGAGTGCGCCGCTTTCCAGGATGACGTCTGCTTCTACGGTAGGATTGCCGCGCGAATCAAGAATTTCGCGGGCGCGAATAGCTACGATTTCAGTCATATCAGTCCTCGCAATGCGGTGCTGCAAGCGGTCATTTAATTTGGGGCGGCGATCTACGGCAAGCGCCTTACCAGCGATGCTTTGGATGGTGGTGAGTAGCTCTGCCATATGGGCGCAATCCCCTGAAAAGGATGTAAGCGAATACCTTGGGTAGGATAGCAAACCGGATTGCGGGACGATGGGTAGTGGGACACTTTTCGGGATTGAAGGTTGGCGATCTGCGCGGTGGAGTGTCTAGTTTGATTCGTGCTGTGGGCGATACCTCAGCCCTGCAATTTTGGCGAGAATTGGCTCATTTTTATTTGGGGGAAGCTATGGTGAAGAGTGGATATGGTGTCAAAAGGTCCGTTCTGAGGGATGTTTTGACCAGAATTTGCCACAACTTATAGATGGGTTGAGTGTTCAAGGGTAGGGTAGGTTTGCGCGGCGGTGGTGCGCGCGAGGAGGATTCTGCTATGCGTCGGCAAAATTTTGCAGCTTTGATGATGGCTTCCGCGGCTTTGAGTGTCGCGAGCGCGGCGATAGCGCAACAGACCGGCCAGTCGAGCGCTTACCAAGGGGTTTCACAGCCGCCGAATGATCCGATTGTGGCTTCGCAGGAGGTTCCGCCAGCGCCGCTGATTGCCAAGCCGCAGGCCGGAGTGGTGGCGCAGCCTGATTCGCAGCCAGTGCAGCCGAGTTCTCCGGGGCCGGATTCCAGCTATGTCGCGCCTGATGCGGGCCAGCAGGCCTTGGTGACGCGGCCGGAAGTGTCTGATCCGGATGGAGATATTGTGCATCCTCTCCGGGCGCGGCCGGGCGAGTTGCTGTCGGGTGTGACGATCCGGGTGCGGCTGACAGAGGGGATTTCGTCGACGGAGACCGAGAAGGGCGAGCCGTTTCACGGGCAGGTGGCTTCGGATGTGCTGCAGGATGGCAAGGTGCTGATTCCGGCGGGATCGGGGATCGAGGGCCGGGTGAGCGCGGTGACGAGCGGACATTTTGGCGGCCATGGGAGCTTCCGGCTTAGGCCCGAAGCTGTGATTCTGCCGGATGGATCGCGGTTCCAGCTTCATGCCGAGACAACGGGCGCTCCTGGATCGAAGGCGCGGGTTGGATCGGAGGGAACGATCAATCCTGGATCGAGGGCGAAGAAAGACGGGATCGAGTATGGCTCAGTGGTTGGCGCAGGCGCTGTAACGGGCGCTGTGCTAGGCGGTCCGGTGGGCGCGCTTACGGGCAGCCTGATTGGCGCTGGGGTGGTGACGACCCACCTGATGGTGGACCATCCGCAGGCGAGGCTGGAGCCGGGCGCGGTTCTGCTGTTTACTTTGACTGAGCCGATGAATCTTATGCCTGCCACAAACCAATAAATTGAGGGTGAAACTCGGGCCGGCGGATGGTTTCCCGCCGGCCTTTTTGTGTTTGCACGAGACGCCTGCGGGCGCTTGTTAGACTTGGGAGCGATGGGTACTTTTACGACTTCTCTTTCTTACCGGCAGCAATTGCTTTCGCTGCTGGCGCGGATCAGCTTTCGGCTGGGACAATTTACGCTCTCCTCAGGCGGAACGAGCGATTACTACATTGACTGTCGCACGACAACGCTCCATGCCGAGGGCGGGCGGCTGACCGGGCATGCTGTGCTGGAACTGCTGGCAGAAAAAGGAATTGAGGCGGAGGCTGTGGGCGGGCTGACGATGGGCGCGGACCCGATTGTCTGCAATGTGGCGACAGCGAGCGCGTGGCGGGCGATTGAGAAGCCGGGTTCTCCGCTGCTGCATGGATTTCTGGTGCGCAAGGCGGAAAAAGCGCATGGGACCGGGCGGCGGATTGAGGGATTTTGCCGGGAGGGTGCTCGTGTAGTGATTGTGGACGATGTCTGCACTACGGGCGCCTCCACGATCAACGCGATTCAGGCGGCGCGGGATGCCGGGATGGTGATTGCAGCGGTAGTGTGCCTGGTGGAGCGGCAGGAGGCGAATGGACGACCGACGGTTGAGGCTTCGGCGGCGGGCGCGCCCTTTTTTGCATTGTTTACAGCTACGGACGTTCGCGTGGAGCATGTGAAGGGGCAGAGTCAGGGCTAGAGTTTGCTTCTGCAGGCGACTCGGCCATGCCCCAAAAGAAATTGAGCAGACCGGTTCTCCTGCCGGCCTGCTCGTCGAGATGCAGCAATTGTTGCGTTTAGGGGTGATTCGTTTATAGACCGCCACCTGTGGCGGGTGTGGCTGCGTTTGCTGTAGAGGGTGCTCCCTGGTTGGAGAGCAGACGGATGTCGACGCGGCGATTCTTGGCGCGGCCTTCGCGGGTCTTGTTGTCGGCGACTTCCTTATCCTTGCCGATGCCGATCAGATAGAAGCGGTGAGCCGGGATGGCATACTTCGAGGCCAGATACTGGACAACGGCGTCGGCGCGGCGCTGGCTCAACGCGTAGTTGTAATCCGCGTCGCCGGTGGAGTCGGTGCCGCCGGTGACTTCAACAATGTAGCTCTTGGCGTTGGCAAGAGTAGCGGCGAAGGTGTCGAGTTGGGCCTTGTCGTCGTCGGTCAGCTTAGACTTGTCGAAGCCGAAGGTGACGGAGACGTTGCCGATGGCCTGATAGTTGTCGAGGCCTGCGACGACAGAGGCGAGCGAGTCGGCGCGGTGAACGGCGTCATTGGCGGCGTTTTGTGCGTCTCCGGCAGCCTTTTGGGCACCCTGTGCGTTTTGCGTGGCGGAGTCGGCAGCGCCCTGCGCTTTGGTGATGCCGGCCTGAGCGCGCTCGTCGGTATCATGGATGGCGCGATTGTTGGCGGCGGTTTTGTCGCTCAGTTCATTGGTATGGTCGATGATGGGCGCGGTCTGATTGCGGACGTAATTCTTGGTAGCGCAGCCTGAGAGAGTTGCAATCGCGGTGGCCAACACGGCGATCTTCAAAGCATCAATTCGTTGCATCATGGGGAAATCCTTTCGGTTAAAGGGCTCTACGCGGGTATCCGGCAGTGCTCATGCATTGCTTTCACCGTTATTGATGGCACTTCTGCGGCCAAAGTTGCCTGCTCCGGCATCTGGCTGAATCTATGGCGGTTATGGGGTTGGCTATGCGGAGCTGGCTGGCGATTTGTGTGTAATTTTTACATGGTTTAGGTAATGGTTACGTGGCAGGGTGCATGGGTGCGGCTGCGAAGTTCGATATTGCGATCAAGCTGAGCTGCCGCGCTTACAGCAGCTTAAGCAATTTTGCCGGGGCGGTTTGCGTGTAGCTGGTGCGGACGAGGTCTTTCACTTCGCTCCAGTCGACGTTGGGGAGATCGAGCCGGTAGCCGACCCAGCCTCTGGCGCCGATGTAGCGCGGGAGGTAGAAGTTGCGGGGACTGGTTTCGGCTAGCCGTGCGTTGTCGCCTACGAGGGGCTTGCAGCAGACGCTGACAATTGGGGCTTCACCTGGTCTGGCGGGGTCGTGTTCGTTTAAGAAGTAGGCGAAGATCTTTTTCGCGACGAGGAAGGTGGAGCGGCTAGGTTTGTCTTCGCGGGTTGTGCCGGGGAGGGCGAGGCAGATCTCGGTCAGCTTTACCATCCGATCCTGAATTGTTGATTGCGAAGCCATCACACGCCTGTTCGCGAAGATTGACTGATCGCGACTCACGGCGGAGCGCAGTGTCGTCAGTCAATGCAGTCTGCGGCGATTGAGGTTGCAAATCACTGTGCATTGAATGTCTTTTGGCAATGAAACGGCAAGTTAGCTGTCGGATTGATTACCGGACGAGAATCAGGCGTCTGAGGGCTGTTGAGCTGTCTAAGAAGATCGATCAAAGAGGCGAGAAACGGTGTCAAAGAATTCATGAGACGGAAGATGCTGGTATGTGGAACCGGAAACTAATTCAATAATTTTCGCGTCTGAGAGGATAGTTTTTCTCAGTCGACATTCGGGGGAATGATGATGAGAGTTGCTCCTCTTTTTCTGGTTATTACCAGTGCTTGTGCCTTCGGTCAGGATCCAGGGACTATTGCGATGCAACAAGCCGGTCAGCTTCAGGCCGCGCAACAGATGCAACAGGACATGCTGAATTCGGGGCTACAGAGCATGCAAGTTATGCAGCAGCAACAGTCAGAGATGGCGCAACAACAACAGATGCTCGCGGCGCAGCAGTCCGCTTCGCAATTGCCGAGGAAGTTTCTAAATGCGCCGACCAAGGCTTCTGCGCAATTTCTGAGGATGGGCCAGCCAGCCTTTTCCGTAAAGTCCGGTCAAGTTGATTCCGGGACGAGGGTGCGGATCAAGTGGCGAACGACTGACAACTTTTCCACTGTCTATTACTCGACCGACGGCTGGACACCAACTACCGCTTCGGTGCTCTACAAAGGACCAATCCGGATCAATGCAACCACCCATCTCCAAGCGATCGGGGTTGGACCTAACTCCGAGCGCAGCGAGGTCAGCCAGGCATATTACATTATAGGTAGTCGTTGGACAACTCCCATTGAGCAGCCACCTTTGATTACCGATGGAAAGCTTAGAGCCGGAAATACGCTGCAATTGGTGACTGTTGCCAAGACCAGCTCAGATGCCGCTAAAACGGGAGACAGAATCCCCCTGGTGCTGGATCAGGATGTGAAAGTGGGCGATTCGGTCGTCGTTCCCAAAGGGACTCCAGTCGATGCTGTCTTGACGGTCGCTTCGCCGTCGGTCGAGTACTATACGCCGGGCATTCTCACTTTCGAGGTCCGCTCGCTCAGCGCGCACGGAAAGTCAATTCTCCTGCGCGGGGGCGAAACCATGGAGGGAGCGGACAAGTGGGAGCCGGAAGCTGTGATCAAGCCGGGTATGGCGCTTACCGCGACGGTAGCCGCAGATGTGACACTTGAGCCATAGGACGGCCTCGGACAATCGAACGACCTTGAGCGAGAAGCGGGGCATTGGCGGCCTGTGAGTGGCTACACTAGAAGTCGGGGCTATCCAGTCACGGACCTCGGCGACGACCCTCTTCTCCATGGACTTCTACGAAAAAATTCGGACTTTGCCTACGCAGCCCGGGGTGTATCTGTACAAGAACGCCGAGGGCCAGGTGATCTATGTGGGCAAGGCGCGTAACCTCCGTTCGCGGGTGCGGAGCTACCTGCTGGCGGCGAGCCAGGCCAACGCCAAGACCGGGACGCTGATGCGCGAGGCGGTCGATCTGGACTACATTCTCGTGGCGAACGAGATGGAGGCGCTGGCGCTTGAGAATAACCTGATCAAGCAGCGGAAGCCGCGGTTCAACATTTTGCTGCGAGATGACAAGACGTATCCGTATGTGAAGCTGACGCTGGGGGACCGGTTTCCCAAGGTTTTTGTGACGCGGCGGCTGCGCAAGGATGGTTCGGCGTATTATGGGCCGTATTTTCCGGGGAATCTGGCGTACCGGGTGGCGGAGCTTATCCATCGCAGCTTTTTGATTCCGAGCTGCAAGGTGGATCTTTCGCGATATCATCCGCGGGCTTGTTTGCAGTACTACATTCACCGCTGCCTGGGGCCTTGCGTCAAGGAGCTGACCACGCCGGAGATGTATGCGGGCGCGGTGAAGGATGCTCAGCTCTTTTTGGAGGGCAAACATGCGGAGCTGGAGCGGTCGCTGCATGGGCGGATGGCTGAGGCCGCTGAGGCGGAACAGTTTGAGCTGGCGGCGCGATACCGGGATCTGATTTCGACGGTGCATCAGTTGGAGGAGAAGCAAAGGATTGCAACGGCGGAATCGGATGATGCGGATGTCTTTGGGTATCACTACGAGGGCGGGTGCATTGCGGCGAATCTGTTTCATATTCGCTCGGGGAAGATTGTGGACCGGCGGGAGTTTTTCTGGGAGGAGTTGCCGGAGTTTTTGACGGAGCCCGTGGCGGAGGTCGATACGGAGGAAGAGCTTGAGGCGGCGATGATGGCGGCTTCGCAGGATGAGAGTGCGCCAGACGCGCCGGCTTTTGATGCCGGGCAGTTCTTCTCGGCGCTTTTGAAGCAGCTTTATATCGATCAGCAGTATGTTCCCAGGACGATTCTGGTGCCGGTGGATTTTGAGGATCGCGAATCGCTGGCGACGCTGCTGGCGGAACGGAGCGGGCATCGGGTGGAGCTGGCTGCTCCGCAGCGGGGCGATAAGCGTTCGCTGATTGACCTGGCGGGACAGAATGCGAAGCAGTCGTACACGCAGCGCTTCCGCGTGCTGGAGCCTTCGCGGAAGGCGATTCAGGAGTCGCTGGCGGATGTGCTGATGCTGCCGGAGCTGCCGAAGCGGATTGAATGCTTCGATATCTCGCATATTCAGGGCGCGGAGACGGTGGCTTCGATGGTGGTGTGGGAAGACGGCGCGATGAAGAAGTCGGCTTACCGGAAGTTTCAGGTGAAGACGGTGTCGGGCGTGGATGATTTCGCGTCGATGCGCGAGATTGTCGGGCGGCGGTATAAGAGGGTGAAGGACGAGGGGCAGACGATGCCTTCGCTGATCTTGATTGACGGTGGATTGGGGCAACTTCATTCGGCGGCGGATGCGCTGGAGGAGTTGGGATTTACGAGCCAGCCGCTGGCTTCGATTGCCAAGCGCGAGGAAGTGATCTACGTGTACGGCAATGAGGATGAGCCGGTGGTGCTGGATCGGCGGTCGCCGGTGCTGCATTTGGTGCAGACGATTCGCGATGAAAGCCACCGGTTTGCGATTGGGTATCACCGCAAGCGGCGCGAGATGCGGGACCGGGATTCGGAGCTGCTGGAGATTCCGGGGGTGGGGCAGGGAACGCGACAGCGGCTGCTGACGCACTTTGGGAGCCTGCGCGAGGTGCGGGAGGCGACGGTGGATTCGCTGGCGGCGGTGGTGCCGCGCAAGACGGCGGAGGCTATCTGGGGGCATTTTCATGCAGGATATGCGAATTCTTCTCCATTGACTGTTCTTAAACAGTAGACTGGGTCGGATTCCGACCGGACGATTTTGCGGAACTGTGGAAGAAGCACTTCCGTAGTGAGCCGTAATTCCGAAGGCCGCTGGAGTTGGTGCACGTGACTACTGTTCTTCTGCAATCCATATCTCACTCTGCCGTACGTGGACCGCTTCGGTCTGCCTTGTTTCTGGCTGGCGGCTTTGCTGTGTTTACGCTGGCTTTGCATGTCGTCTGCTCGCTGTATGGATCACGGCTCGGATACGGATTTTTTCGCGACGAGCTGTATTTTCTGGTCTGCGCGCATCATCTGGATTGGGGATATGTAGATCAACCGCCGCTTGTGGCGGTGCAGGCGCGGATTTCGGAAACGCTCTTTGGGCTGACGCCGACTGGGATTCGCGTGTTGAGCTTTGCGGCTGGAGCGGTGAAGGTAGGGCTGACGGGATTGCTGGCGTGGCAGCTTGGCAGACGGCGACGGGCTCAGGTGCTGGCTATGATGGCCGCGCTGGCTGCGCCGGTCTTTCTGGTGGCGGATAATTACCTTTCGATGAATTCGTGGGAGCCTTGCTTCTGGATGGGCTCATTGCTGGTGCTGCTGCGGATTGCGGAGGGGAGTCTGTCGCCGCGGTGGTGGCTAATGTTTGGATTGCTGGCCGGGCTGGGGATTGAGAACAAGGATTCGACGGTTTTCTTTCTGGTGGCGTTGCTGCTGGGGTTGCTGGCGACTCCGCAGCGGAGGCTGCTCTGGTCGGGATGGGTGGCGGCTGGGATCGCGGTGATCTTTCTTGTGGTGCTGCCTAACTTCTGGTGGCAGTGGCAGCATGGATGGCCGACTTATGAGCTGCTGAATAATATTGCGCATTCAGATAAGAATACGAAGCTGCCGCCGCTGGCGTTTCTAAAGCAGCAGGTCGATATGCTGCTGATCTTTTCGGCTCCGCTGTGGATTGGCGGTCTGGTGTGGCTGGGCATTGCGCGGACTGCGAGGGCGTGGCGGTTTGTTGCTGTGACTTATCTTGTCTTTCTGGCGATGATGATGGCGATGCACGCCAAGGATTATTATCTTGCGCCGATTTATCCGGTGCTGTTTGCGGCTGGGGCTGTTTGGTTTGTGCAGGTCACTCGATGGGGGTGGCCTGCTTACGCATATTCCGCGGTGCTGGCTATCTTTCTGGTGGTGGCTACGGTTCCGATTGGGCTTACTGTTTTGCCGCCCGAGGCTTACAGCGGATGGGCTGCGCACTTTGGGGCGAATAAGACGCGGACGGAGAAGTTTTCGAGTCCGCTGCCGCAGTATCTTTCGGATCGCTTTGGTTGGGAGGAGATGGCTCAGGGGTTTGTTGCACGCTATAACGCGCTGTCTCCGGAGGAGCGGGCGAAGACGGGTATCTTCTGCGGGAATTATGGTGAGGCGAGCGCGGTGAATGTACTGGGGCCGAAGTATGGGCTGCCGGAGGCGATCAGCGGGCACCAGAATTATTTCTACTGGGGCTGGCATGGGTATTCAGGCGAGTCGATGCTGACTCTGGGGAATGACCGGAATGACTATCTGAAGAGTTACGAGGAAGTTATCGATTTAGGAGCGTTCGATGCGCCGTGGATTATGAATCATGAGCACCATCACTACTTCCTTCTGAAGCATCGCAGGAAGAGTTATGCGTCGGAGTGGGCGGAGTTCAAGTATTGGTATTAGAAGCGGGCTCGAATTTCCGAGCCCGGCTGTGATCTCACCAGCTATGGAGCCAGCCGTCCTGCTCGCCGATTCTTACTTCTGTGCCTAATAGGTCTGACAGGACGGGTGCGGTCAATAGCTGCTCTCTGGGGCCGTCAGCGACGATACGGCCTTTTTGCATAAGGATGACGCGCTCGATCTCGGGCGGGATGTCGTTGAGGTGGTGGGTGACGAGAATCAGGCCGACGCCGTCGGCGATGAGGCCGCGCAGGCTTTCGCGGAGGTCGCGCTGGGCTGCAAGGTCGAGGGCGTTGGAGGGCTCGTCGAGGAGCAGTTGTTGCGGGCGATGGGCCAGGGCGCGGGCGATGAGGATGCGGCGCTTTTCTCCGGCGGACATTTCTCCGACTAGATGGTTGATGAGATGCGAGGCGTGGATGCGTTCGAGGGCTTCGGTGGCGCGCTGGCGCATTTCGTCGGTGACGATGAGGTTGGGCCAGAGGGTTGAGGCAGAGAAGAAGCCTGCAATGACGGCGTTGAGACCGGTGGTGCGTCCGGTGGAGCTGCCGGCGGTGTCGGGTGCGCGCGAGGTGGAGTAGAGGCCGGGATGGGAGTCGGAGACGACTCCGAAGTGCTTGCGTAGCTCGGTGAGATCCCAGCGGCTGTGTCCGAAGAGACTGACTTCCGGCCGAGGCTGGTCGAGCCCTGGGATAGCGGGGTAGAGTTCGCAGGTCATGGTGCGGATTAGGGTGCTTTTTCCACAGCCGTTGGCGCCCAGGATGGCGACGTGTTCGCCGGTCTGGATGGTGAGGTTGATGTCGTGGAGGACGTTGCGGTCGCCGAGGGCCACGTTGACATTGGCCATTTTCAGGAAAGGGTGCTGCGCGGGTTCGGAGGTCATCTCATTTGTTAGAGTAAACGCTGGTTGAGGTGAATCCCATGTCTCAGGATCGAGACATGGGGCACCCAGTTATTGTCAGAGGATGTAACAGATGAGTGATGTTTCTGGATTCTTGATTCCTGCGGGGTTTCGGTTTGCGGCTACGCGGGCGGGGCTGAAGCCAAGCGGGTGGCCGGATTTTGCGCTGATTGTGGCGGATGAGGCTGCGAGCGCGGCGGCGCTGTTTACAGCGAATCGGATAACGGCTGCGCCGTTACACGTCGATAAAGAGCATCTGCGGGCTACAGGAGGCCGGGTGCGGGTGGTTGCGATAAACGCCGGCAATGCCAACTGTGCGGCTGGGCAGGCGGGTTTGGATGCGGCCTATGCGACGTGTTCGGCTGCGGCGATGGAATTTGGTTGCCTGCCGGAGGAGGTATTTCCTTCGTCGACTGGGGTAATCGGGGTTCCGCTGCCGGTGGAGAAGCTGGTGAAGGCGCTGCCGGTGGTGAAGGCTGAACTGGGCGCTGAGTCTGATCACTTTCAGCAGGTGGCACAGGCGATTTTGACGACGGACCTGGTGGAGAAAACGGCCTTTCTGCGATTGGAGATCGGCGATAGGGAAGTGCGGATCGCGGCTGTGGGGAAGGGCTCGGGGATGATCCATCCTCGTCTGGTTCCGGGGCAGGCCCCTGCGGCTCCGCATGCAACGATGTTGGTTTATATTCTGACGGACGCGGAGGTTGAGCCTGCCGTGTTGCAGGGGATGCTCAATGCGGCGGTTGAGGTGAGCTTCAACCGGATTTCGGTGGATGGGGACACTTCGACGAACGATACGGTGCTGCTGCTGGCTTCGGGGGCGAGCGGGGTGAAGATACCCGCGGGATATACCCCATTTGCAGAGGCACTCAAGCAAGTGGCGAAGTCGCTGGCGAAGCAGATTGTGGCGGATGGCGAAGGTGTTCGGCATGTGGTGGAGCTGCGGGTGAATGGCGCGGCGTCGGATGCGGAAGCGGTCGTGGTGGCGAAGGCGATTGCGCATTCTCCGCTGGTGAAGACGGCGTGGGCTGGGTCGGACCCGAATTGGGGAAGGCTGATGGCGGCGATTGGGAATTCAGGCGCGCAGATTGAGCCGGAGCGGATCGATATCTGGTTTGGCGAGCTGCGGATTTGCCGGGATGGCGGGCGTGCGCTGGAGATGGATGTGGCTGCCGCGCATGCCTATTTGCGGCAGCCTGAGTTTTCGATCAGCATAGATCTCCATCAAGGCGAGGGTAGTTGCATCTTCTGGACGACGGACCTCACGGCGGAGTATGTCCGTATCAATGCGGATTACTCTACCTAAATAGCGAGCGACGCGTTCTTTCTGTGTTGCAGTGCGGTTCCTGGGTGCTTTGGCCAGTTGGTGATTGCTTTGAGGACCAGGAAGAGCGCGATTTGCATGAGCAGAGCGCCGGTTGTATCCAGCAGCACATCGGAGAAGACGCCGGTGCGGTTGGGCAGGAAACTCTGGTGAAGTTCGTCGGCGCTGGCGGCGCAGAATGTTGTGGCGATTGCAAGGCCATGGCATGCGAGACGTCTCCCGATGCGCATTGGAAGCTGGCTGGCCCGGTTGCGCAGGGTGAGCCAGAATGCGCGGAAACAGACCAGAGAGAACGTGCCGTATCCTGTGAAATGGCCGGTCTTGCGAATGATGTGATGGATGTCGCTCCAATCGCCATCGACGGCTGAACCGAAGATGCCGTGGAAGACGGTGTGCAGTGGCATGGAGGTGCGATCCGCGCCGAATGCTGCTGTGGATTCGATCGCGAAGATGCAGGCGAAGAAGAAGACGGGTAGCCATGCGCGGAACAGCGCAGGCCTGCGGAAAGAAGCGCGCCGATAGGAGTAGCGTGCGAAGAAAGTAGAAGACAAGTTGATAAACTCCTTTGCGGTTGACCGGGTGTGGACGAATTAAGCGGATGAAGAATGGAACCGATTCAACCAGATGATATGTACTTCGCTATAAGATAAGGCAATTTTCGCGCCAAACTGTAACTTGTTGTAGCCATGTAAGTTCATTCAAATGAAACCGGCTGGACCTTCAAGTAAAAATTACATTGCAGACGGACCGGAAAGGGAAAAATACAGGGTTCGAAAAAGTTTCATGCATTTTTCTTTTTTTTTGAGTCAGGGCAAGCGATCCATCAACCAAGTGACAGGCGACCAAACCGGCCAGCGAGCGACCGAGTGAAAATACCGCACTGCGGAACTGATACCAGAATGCGAGTTGCGGGTTGTGGCCTCGTTCGTGCACATTGAGAGTGGAAGTTTGCGCGGATTTGGGCTTTTTGTGTGAGTTCGAATGGGCTGTGCATTACCGGCAAGACTGAGTGCCATTGGTTTGTTAAGCACACAGGGCCGGGCTCCGGCGGTTCTACAATCAGAGGGATAAGAGGTAACGGGAATTATGGCTACCAAGGTGAAAGAGCCGGTTGAAAAGGCGGCTGCATCCGCGAACGGAGCTTCTGGAAGCACGGGGCTCATCAGCAATGAAAAGCTGCGCCAGCTCTATGCGACGATGCTCAAGTGCCGCACGCTGGAAGAGCGGGCTCGTGTGCTGTTCAAGCAGAGCAAGTTCACCGGCAACTACTATGCCGCGGTGGGTCAGGAAGCGGCCGCGGTAGGTACGGCGATCGATCTGCGTGTGGAGGATACGATCGGGCCTTCGCATCGTGACTTCATTACGGGATTCATCAAAGGCGCGCCGCTGGACAAGATGCTCTGCCACTTGTATGCGCGCGGGAATTCGCCGGACAAGGGACGTTCGTCGCCGGCGCACTTTGGGTATGCTCCGCTGAATGTGATTACGCCTGCTTCGACGATTGCCGCGCAGTTGAATATTGCGACGGGCGTTGCGCTGGCGAACAAGATGAAGAAGAACGACAACATCGCTGTGGCGTATTCGGGCGATGGTTCGACTTCATTGGGCTTCTGGCATGAGGCGCTGAACTTTGCCGGCGTGCATGATCTGCCGATCGTCTTTGTTTGCCAGAACAATCTGTGGGCGGAGTCAGTGAATTTGCAGTTCCAGACGAAGGTGCCGGATATCAGCACGAAGGCGCAGGCGTATGGATTCCCTGGGATCACGGTCGACGGCAACGATGTGGTTGCGGTGTATCGCGTGGCGCAGGAAGCGATTGCGCGGGCGCGGCGCGGGCAGGGTCCTACGCTGATTGAGTGCAAGACCTATCGCTGGTATGGGCACTCGGAGATCGATCCGGCGAAGTATCGCGATCCGGAAGAAGTGGAGCGGTGGAAGGCGAAGGATCCGATTGCCAACATGGAGAAGTATCTGACTGGCAAGGGACTGTTTACGGCGGAGTGGAAGCAGGAGATTGTGGACGGCTTCAACAAAGAGCTTGACGCGGCGATTGAGATTGCGGAACAGAGCGCGCTGCCGGAGGGCGTGGAGGCGCTGGATCATGTCTTCTCGTTTGATATTCGCGAGCGGGTGTTGAATCCGAAGAGTTATTCGCCGAGTTACTAAGTCGCCGAAAAGCAGATTCCCTGCGGGAATGACAGAAAGAAAAGCAGGTCTTCGGTCAGGATGACAACTTTTAGCAGATAGTCAGGATTGGTAGAGCTATGGCATTAGTGACATACATCAGCGCGATTACCGAGGCGCTGCAGGAAGAGATGCGGCGCGATGAGCGCGTGTTCATTATCGGCGAGGATGTGGGCGTCGAGGGCGGCGTCTTCAAGGCGACGAAGGGGCTTTACGAGGAGTTTGGCGCGGAGCGGGTGATCGATTCTCCGCTGGCTGAGGGCATCATCGTTTCGTCCGCAATTGGCGCGGCTTTGGCGGGGTTGAGGCCAGTGCCGGAGATTCAGTTTTCGGACTTCATTACGCCGGCGATGGATGCGCTGACGCAGCAGGCGGCGAAGCTTCGCTATCGCTCCGGTGGCACGCAGACGTGTCCGCTGACGCTGCGTGTTTGCTATGGCGGCGGCGTGGGCGGCGGCTTGTATCACTCGCAGACCAACACGACCTGGTTTGCGCATGAGCCTGGCCTGGTTGTTGTCGCGCCTGGTACGGTTGCGGATGCGAAGGGCATGTTGAAGGCTGCGATCCGGCAGGATGATCCGGTGATTTATTTCGAGCACAAGAAGCTCTATCGCTCGATCAAGGAAGATTTGCCGGATGGCGATGATTTTGTCACGGACCTCTTCAAGGCCGCGGTGCGCAGGCCGGGGACGGATTTGACGCTGGTGACGTATGGTTGGACGTTGCAACTTTCACTGCAGGCGGCGGAGAAGATTCATGCGGAGACGGGTGCGGAGATTGAGGTTGTCGATCTGCGCGTGTTGAATCCGCTGGACAAGGATACTTTTCTGGAGTCGCTGGCGAAGACGGGGCGCATGTTGATTGTGCATGAGGATCATCGCACGCTGGGTATTGGCGCGGAGATTGCGGCGATTGCAGCGGAACAGGCTTTCGATTGCCTGGATGCTCCGATTGTGCGGCTGACGGCGCCGGATGTGCCTGCGATCCCGTTCTCTGCGCCGCTGGAGAAGTTCTACCTGCCATCGGTGGACAAGATTGTGGATGCGGCTACGAAGTTATTGAATTACTGAGAGATTGAGCACTTGTGAACAGCGAGCGCCCTTCCTTCGGGAAGGGCGTTTGTTTCATTGACCCTGCTCCGTGCGCTTCAGTAGAGTTAGGGTATGAGTATCCTTGGCAGCCGGTCGCGCGCCTCAATCGTCCGCATTGTTTTTTTGCTGGTGGGCACGTTATTAACCCTGAGTGCTGCGCCGATGTTTGCTGAGTCCCCTGGCGAAACAGGGCCGAACGCAGATGTGGATGCCAATAGCCCAGCTGCTCCTGTTGCTCCCTGCCAGACTGCTGAGCTGGGCTCGCCGTATATACCGATGGATAGCTGGGTCTATCCATCGCTCGCGCGGCTGTATTCGCTGGGATATGTGGACCTGGCGTTTCTGGGGCTGCGGCCGTGGACGCGTGCCAGCGTGCTGCACATGCTGGAGGAGACGTCTGCGCATCTGGAGGATGCTCCGGATAGTGCTGCGAACGATGAGGCTCGCTCGCTGTATGACGCTGTGATGCATGAGGTGAATGGCGACGTGTCGGGCCCGTGCTTTCAGCATCGCGGGAAAGCGACTGTGGAGTCGGCGTATGAAGTTGCGCGTGGCATCTCCGGTACGCCGCTGCATGACAGTTTCCATATTGGCGAGACGATTACGAACGATTACGGGCGGCCGGTCGAGAATGGATTCGACAGCTATTCGGGTGTGAGCGGTTATGCTACGGCCGGAATTTTCACGCTGTATGCGCGCGGGGAGTTTCAATATGCTCCTTCGGCTGCAGGGTATTCGCAGGCACTCTTCGATCAGCTCTCGGCGCTGGATAATATTCCAGTGGCGACGAATCCGGAGCAGCCTACTATCCCGCTGGGGCCGATCTCCTCGGCTACGAATATGCGGCTGATGGAGGGCTATCTTTCAGCGCATACGCTGGGACACGAGATTTCTTTTGGCAAGAGCGATGCGTGGTTCGGACCTGCGCAGGGCGGAGCATACGCTTATTCCACGAACGCCGAGAATATCTATGCCTTTCGCATCGACCGCGTTGAGCCGCTGCATATTCCGGGGCTTTCGCGCATTACCGGACCATTCCGCTACGAATTCATGGTGGGTTCGCTGAAGGGTCATACGGATTGGAACGATCCGTGGGTGCATGTGGAGAAGATCAGCTTCAAGCCGACGCGCGATCTGGAGTTTGGGTTTGAGCGTACGGTTATCTGGGGCGGCGAAGGCCATGTGCCGATCACAATTCATTCCTTCCTGAAGAGCTTCTTCAGCGTCCAGAATGTCACGGCGGCGGTGAAGACTTCGCGGAATGATCCGGGTGCGCGGTTTGGCGCATTCGATATGAGCTACCGGCTGCCGTATCTGCGCAACTGGTTGACGTTCTTTACGGATTCGGAGGCGCATGACGATGTTAATCCGATCTCCGCGCCGCGCCGAGCGGATTTTCGGACAGGGTTGTATCTCTCGCATGTGCCGGCGGTACCCAAGCTGGATTTGCGGGTGGAAGCGGCGATGGACGATCAGTCCACATCGAGGAGCGTGCGCGGCGAGTTCACTTACTATGAGGGTGAGCAGCCGCAGGGATACACCAACGCCGGGCAGATTTTTGGCGACTGGATGGGACGCGAGGCCAAGGGTGGACAGGCGTGGGTGACCTACCACTTGAGCGGCAATGAATGGATTCAATTCAACTGGAGACGCCAGAAAGCGGCGAAGGATTTCATTGCCGGTGGAACGACGATCGACGATTACGGCGCGCAGGTAGTGAAGCGCATCGGTCATGATCTTGAGGTGAAGGGTAACTTCACTTATGAGAACTATCTGGCGCCGATTTATCTGACGAACAAGCAGACGGTTACGAATACTACGTTCCAACTTACGTGGTATCCACAGCGGAAGGTGAGTTTCTGAGATAGGCAGTCAAGGCTCAGATCAAATTCGCTCGGAAAACTCTGAATGCGTTCTATGCAGAATGTTCTTTCATCTGCGGAGGCTGGTATCCGGCCTCCGCAGATGGCTTTTCAGGCCATGATGATTCCGGCGGATTTATAGATTTCGCGGATATAAGTCATGTCGCGCAGGCCTTCTTCGCCGGGGCTTTGCGGGGTTTTGTTCTCGAGGATGCATTTGGAGAAGTGATCGGCTTCCTTGGTGAAGTGGATCGGGTCTTTTTCCAGGTTGGGCTGGTCGAGTTTGATGAATTTGCCGTTGTCGTCGCGGTATTCGGCGGTGAGGCGGAGGCCGTCGTAGACGAAGGCAGGGTTTACTTCGAGCCAGCCTTTTGAGCCGTAGACACGGAAGTAGCCTTCCATCTGTGCGCCATAGGTGGTGTTGCAGCTCGCGGTGATCCCGGAAGGGAATTTGGTGATCCAGGCGATGTTTTCTTCCACTGTGGCGAAACGGGGATCCTTGGGATTGCTGTAGGTATAGGCGGAGATGCTGGCCGGTTCTTCGCCGGTGAGGTAGCGGGTGGCGTTGAGGCTGTAGATGCCTACATCCATGAGCGGGCCGCCGCCGGCTAGGGGCTTCTGGAGGCGCCATTCCTTGGGGCCGCAGTCGAAGCCGAAGGCGCTTTGAATTTGCTGCACCTGGCCGAGTGCGCCGTCGCGGATGAGTTTGACGGCGGCGAGGTTGGTGGTTTCGTAGTGGCAGCGGTAGGCGATCATGAGTTTCACGTTTGCTGCTTTGCAGGCGTCGATCATGGCGTGGGCTTCGGGGACGCTAACGCACATGGGCTTTTCGCAGAGGACATGTTTGCCGGCCTTGGCGGAGCGGATGGTGTATTCGGCGTGCATGGAGTTGGGCAGGGCGACGTAGACGGCGTCGATCTCGTGGTTGTCGCGCAAGCGGTCCATATTTTCGTAGTTATAGATATTGGAGGTGGGGACTCCGTACTGCGCAGCGATGCGGGCGGCTTTGTCGGGGTGTCCGGAGACGAGAGCGACGACTTTGGAGTTGGAGGTGTCCTGGATACCGCGCATGAAGTGGTCGGCGATGCGGCCGAGGCCGATGATGGCGTAGCCGATTTTGCGGTCAGAAGATTGAGCTCGCAGTTGTGGGGCGAGTTGGGCGGCAAGGCCGAGCGCGCTGAGCCTGGTGAATTCGCGGCGGGACAGATGCATGGTTCTAACTCCTATAAATCGATTTTCTGGGGTTTCCCGGGGATGGTCTTCAATTTCGCTCCGAGTATAAGCCCTGCTGGCCGCGCCGGGGAAGCAATGGCCGTCGAGTATTGATAGATTGCTGTTAGGTATTTGCCATGGAACATCATCGCCGCGGGGTTGAGCCGAAGAGTGCCTGGAAGACGTTGCTGGCCTTCGCGATTATCTATTTTGTGTGGGGATCTACGTTCCTTGCCATTCGCATTGGCGTGCGCGAGGTGCCGCCATTTCTGTTCGCGGCGATGCGGTTCGCTGTGGCTGGGCTTGTGCTTTTTGGATGGATGATTGCGAAGGGTGAGCGATCTCCGAAGGGGCGCGAATGGCTTTCGGCGCTGCTCCTGGCTACGCTGATTTTTGTCTTCGATTACGGGCTGTTGTTCTGGGCCGAGCAGCGAGTGCCATCGGGGATTGCCGCGGTGATGCTGGCGACGATTCCGGCGTTCATGGCGTTGTCGGAGATTGTCTTGCTGCGAACGCAAAGGTTGACTGCGCGCCTGGCGTTGGCGCTTGTGATCGGGCTTGGAGGCGTGGCCGTGCTGGTGAGCCGCTCGCTGAATCTGGGTGGCGCGCCGATCGACAGGGCGGGAAGCGTGGCGCTGATTGTTGCGGCAATGAGTTGGTCGATCGCGTCGGCGCTGACGCGCAGGTTGCCGCTTCCCGAGTCCAAGGTGATGAGTTCGGGGGCGCAGATGCTGGCGGGCGGAGTGCTGCTGACTCTAGCGGCGGCGGTCAGGGGTGAGTTTCGCGGCCTGGATCTAACCACGGTCTCGCGGGGCGCGTGGATGGCGCTGCTCTACCTGATTGTGGCGGGGTCGATTATCGGGTTCACCGCCTACGTGTGGCTGATTCATCATGAGTCGCCGACGAAGGTCGGGACCTATGCGTATGTAAATCCAGTGGTGGCGGTGGTTGTGGGATATTTTCTGGGCGGTGAGGCGCTTGGTGTGCGCACGATCCTTGGGACTCTGCTGGTTCTGACGAGCGTGGTCGTCATCACAACGACCCGGGCAACGAAGTCGACGACGGAGACGAGGGTGAAGCTCGTCTCGAAGTGAATGGCGGTAGCTGTTCCTGTATCGCGTTCTGGATCGCGAAGCTCAGTTTTCCGGGATGATCACGAATGGCACTGTGGCTTCCTGGAGATTGCCGGCGAGCGATGCGACTTGTGCGACTTGTTTGATCGGGACCGGAAGCCGGAGTGTCCATTCCGGAGACTTGAGCTCCGGCATGGGGGTTGCGTGAAAGAGCTTTTTGCACTGGCGGGCGGTCCATCGGGCCCAGTTCTTGGATTTTTTGCGGCGGGCGCTGTCGGTTGAGATTCCGGTGCCGGCGTACATCTGCCGGTAGAGCTTGGAGAGGAAGATGAAGGCGATTCGCGAGCGGAGATTTGGCGTGCAGGCTGACCTTTGCCAGATGGCGCTCCAGTTATAGAAGCGGTCCCAGACCTTCTGGGTGCGGTCGCGAATTTCGTCCGAACTCATGGTGGGGTGCGGGGTAAACATTTTGGGGCGGATTTCGGTGGGAATCATCCAGTAGCGGGTGATGGGCACGTCGCCGACCATGGTGGGGTTCTTGTCCTGCTCTTTTTCCCAGCGCGCGAAGTCGACGGTGCCGGGAAACGGGGTCATCATGACGAACTGGGCGAAGGTTACGCCGGCTTTCAGGGCCATCTGGACTGTTGCGTCGAAGGTGGCGGGCTTGTCTGTGGGCAGGCCGAAGATGAAGGAGCCGAGGACGTGGACTCCATGCTGCTTGAAGGTTTGCAACTGCTTTGCTAGCGCTTCGCCGGAGTAGTTCCAGTCTTTGAAGACGGCTTTGAGTCCCTCGGGGGTGACGGCTTCTACGCCGACGAGGGCGCCTTTGATGTTGGCGCGGCGCATTGCGTCGAGGTATTCACCGTCTTCGCCGGCTTCCATGGTGATCTGGGTGAAGAAGACCATGTCTTTGGGTAGTTTGGCGAGCTCTTCCATGAGCTGGAATCGCTCGGCGCGGATCGCGGTCAGTTCGCCCAGCTTGGCGAGGTTGTTCTGCTGGCGGGCGAGGCGCAGGTCAGTCAGGGTGACTGGATAGAAATTGTCGTCGGCGAGAGCTATGAAGCGGAAGCCGAGGCGGCGGAGATTGACGATTTCGTCGATGACGCTCTCGAACTGGCGCTGGCGAGGCTGCTGGCCGTCGGTGCGCCAGACGCTGCAAAAAGAGCAGTGCTTGGGGCATCCGCGGATGGTTTGGACGGAGGCCCACATGTATTTGTCGGGCTGCATCAGGTCCCAGCGGGCGGCGAGGAACTGGTTGCCTTCGATGCGGCCGCCTTCGTAAATTCTGGCGGGGTTGCCGGCGAGGCAGTCTGCTACTACGCGTCCCCAGGCGATGTCGCCGTCGCCTTTGACGATTGCGTGGGCTTCGCCTTTTTCGAGGGCTTCCTCGGGAAAGAGCGTGGCGTGGATTCCTCCGTAGACGACCCATGCGCCGCGTGCCCTCGCCATTTTGCCGACTTTGTATCCGCGCAGGGCGTTGCCGGTGTGCACGCTGATGCCAACGATATCTCCGGGCTGGATGGTTTCGGGAACGATCGGTTCGAGGGATTCGTCGACCAGGATCGGATCGCCTGCGGATTTTGGGGTGGCGGCTGCGAGGACAAACAGCCATCTCGGCGTAATTACGCCCGTGCCAAAAGAATTGTCACTGGGATTAACTAGATGGACGTTCACTGGGGCCCGCTTTCCTAGATAAAACCGGTGGCCTGAGAGAACGTGTTTGCAATAGTTGAGTTTTAGGAGCCTATCGCCGACATCTGCCTCTGCATCCTCGCCGGTGACGAGGCTTCCGCCGGTGTTTGATGGCCATCATACACGGAGATGGTTGCTGCTGGGATTAATTCGAGATTTCGATGCTGAAGCTGGCCGGATTTGGGAATCGCCTAGAGACGCCAGACGGCTACGGCCTGTTGGGGGGGAAATTGCGTGATTGGGGCAGGTGAGTGAGCGGAAACCGGAGAGGCAGGAGGTGGGTTACACTCAGGGTGATGCGGGTAATGGGGATCGATTGCGGGACGGAGATCACCGGTTTCGGGGTGGTGGAGTCGGACGATGAGAGCCGGAATCCCCGGTTGATTTGCCGGGCGTTCGGTGGGATTCGCCTGCCGAAACAGAAGACGATGCCGCAGCGGCTGAAGCAGGTATTTGACGAGCTCAATACGGTGCTTGAAGAGTGGCGTCCTGACGTGGTCGCTGTGGAAGAGGTCTTTTATTCTGTGAATGCCAAGTCGGCGCTAAAGCTGGGACAGGTGCGGGGGGTGGCGCTGCTGACGATCGCTCAGATGGGTTTGCCGCTGGCTGAGTATGCTCCGCTGAAGATCAAGTCTTCGGTGGTGGGCTATGGGCTGGCGGGCAAGGAGCAGGTGCAATTCATGGTGGCCCGGCTGCTGGGTCTGGATGCGCCGCCCGAGCCGCCCGACGCGGCGGATGCGCTGGCGATCGCCATTTGTCACATTCACACGGCGCAGACACTCGCGATGCAGGAGACTCGGGGATGAACGGGTTGTCTCTGAGAGGGATGAAGCTGAGGGCGCTGGGGTTGATTGCCTGCACGGCTTTCTTTACTTCGGCGCTGCGTGCTCAACAGTCCGCTGTTTTCCAGATTGAGTTTACGAATCTGCAACTTGTGCCGTCGCACTGGACGCTCAAACTGAGTCCGGACGGGAGCGGGCAGTTTGATGCGGAGGGTGGGCAACCGACGCAGGAGGAGGCTAAGACGATCCTCGCCGGGGATGTGCATCGGCCTGTGCAGTTAAGTCCTGCCTTCACGGAGCAGGTGTTTTCGACGGCACGGACGCGGCGGTGGTTTGCCTTTCCGTGCGAAAGCCACATGAAGGTGGCCTTTCAAGGGACGAAGCGACTGAGCTATTCCGGTCCGGAAGGGAGCGGGGCCTGTGAATACAACTACTCGAAGGACAAACAGATCGAGGAGCTTGGGAATTCGCTGATGGCGGTGGAGTTCACGATTCTGAGCGGGGCGCGCATGGAAAAGCTGCTGCAGCATGACCGCCTGGGACTGGACGAGGAGCTTGACAACCTTGTGACTGCGCTGCACGAAGGCAGCGCGGCTGAGGTGGGCACGATCCGCGAGACTTTGACCCGAATTGCGTCGGATGAAGAGGTCATGGATCGGGTGCGGCGCAAAGCGCGGCAGTTGTTGACGCAAATTCGCTAACAGAGTTTACTTGGATCGGGTATTTTTTGAGTATTTGCGACTTCCGTTTGGGATTCGGGTCTAAGTAACGTTGGGGTTCGTCTCACATACTGAACGACCGGTTTGCGGTGCGCCAACGTCTTTACTGCATGGTTCGCAAAGCTCGTTCGGGTGGGACAAAGGAGAGTCTCTCCATGAAAACTTTTACGCATACCTCTGCCAAGGGTTCTCGACCAGAGCTGAGCGACGGGCCGGCGCATTGGGTTGCATCTTTGACGGGACTCGGGAAAATCCTGCCTGCGGCTGGAGCGATTTTTGTGCTCGCCGCGTGTGCTGTCTGGGCTACGGCTGCTGCTGCTTTGCCACTCGATGACGATGATGCTCCGGATGTCGCGCAGACCGGGTCCGATTCGCGTGCGGTGCGGTTAAGCACGGTTGAGGGGCAGGTGCGGGTGATTCAGGATGGACAGGTGATCGCCGATCCGGCTTACGCCAATCTACCGCTCTTCGAGGGCGCGGAGGTGAACACCGGCAACGACGGGCGGGCCGAGGTTCAGTTGGAGGACGGGAGTCTGGTGCGCCTGTCGCCGAATTCGATGCTGACATTTACTGTTTTGCAGCAGCAGGGAACCGGATCGCGCACGGAGGTTGTGCTGAATAACGGCCTGGCGTATTTCGAACTGCAGCCGAGTAATGAGGAGCACAGCCTGCGGGTGAGTTATGGCCCTGCGTCTTTTTCGGCGAGCAGTTTTTCCGTGGTGAGGCTCACGCTGGACACGCCTCCGGGAGAGATGGCGTTATTTTCCGGGAATGTGCATCTGGATCGCGGCGATTCGATGCAACTGGATATGCATGGCGGAGAGAGCCTGACCCTGGATGCGAACGATCAGACTCGCTACAACCTTGCCGAGTCGATCGAGCCGGATTCGTGGGATAGCTGGAATGCGGATCGCGACCAGGTGCTGAACCAGGAGGCGGGCGAAAAGACGGCGGCCAGCAGCGGTTATGTGAATTCGCAGGGCGTCGGAATGGGCGATCTGGATGCCAACGGAAATTGGTATGACGTTCCGGGCCAGGGATATGTGTGGTCGCCGTTCGATGCGCAGGCGGCTGGCGCGTCGTGGGATCCATATGGATACGGCAGGTGGGTCAACTATCCGGGGTATGGGTTTATCTGGAATTCGGGGTACGACTGGGGCTATGCGCCGTTCCAGTGCGGATTGTGGAATTACTACGATAACTTCGGCTGGGGCTGGGCTCCGGGTGGAGGCTGCAGTCCGTGGTGGTATGGCACCGGTTGGGGATACAACATCGGCACCGGCCCGCGAGGTTATCTTCCGCCGCGGCGTCCGGGGGGTGGCGGACCGGGGCACCCGCATCCGGTGGGAAGTCGCACACTGGTGGCGGCGAACGTGATTCCGGTGGACCGCCGCACGGTCAAGACTGTCAATATGGCACAATATGCGCGGCCGGCGCAGCCAGTAATGATTGGCGGGCATACCGTGGCGCCACTGCGGCCGGTTGCTCCGCGACCGGGCTATGATCGCGGGGCGGCGTTCGCGAATCGCGAGTCTGGCCGCGAGGCGGGCGGCTACTATCCTAGTCCGACGAGGCCTGCTGCGACGTATATGCATCCTGGGCAATCGGGGTATTCGGGCACACGGATGTCTTCGATGCCGGCCAGCCATGCGCAGTCGTTCTCTTCTTCCTCGTCTTCCGCTTCGCATTCGTCATATTCCGGTGGCGGTGGGATGAGCGGTGGTGGTGGTCATGTCGGGGGCAGCAGTGGCGGAGGCGGTGGTGGTGGTGGCGGAAGCCACAAATAACGCTTATTGGCCGAGTTTCAGTTAATTCACAATCGTGCCGATCGCTTTTGGGTGATCGGCACTTTTGTTTTGCGGGATTTTCAGCGGGAAAGAGCGCGCCAGATGGCGGCCAGTTCCTCTACGGTGAGAGCTTCGGCGCGGATCTGCGGCGAGATACCCGTGGTTACGAAGGCGTCGCCGATACGGTCTGCCGATTGTGCGGCGGCGCGGAGATTATTCGAGAGCGTCTTGCGCTTTTGGGCGAAGCACTGCTTAAGAAATGCTATGAACGCCGCTTCTTCAACTCCTAGTTCGGAGAAGCGCGGAGCAAAGATCCAGCGGAAGACAGTGGAGTGTACCTCGGGCGGCGGGGCGAAGGCTTCCGGCGGCAGAGTGAGGAGCGGCTCGGTGCTTCCGTAGAGTTGAAGGGTGACGGAGAGCAGGCCGTAGTCGCGCGATTCCGGCCGGGCGGTGACGCGGTCGGCGACCTCGCGCTGGACCATCAGAACGGCACGGTCAATTGCCGCTGCGCTGGCGGCGAGGCGGAGCAGGATGGGCGAGGTGATGTAGTACGGCAGATTTCCAACGACGAGCAGTGATTCTTCCGCAACTTTGGCCGCAGCGGCGAAATCAAAGCCAAGGACGTCCTGGCGGCAAACGGTGACGTTGTGGAAGCCCTTTTCGGGGGAGAAACGCTCTTGGAGCATCCAGGCGAGCTCGCGGTCGAGTTCTATGGTGATTAAATGCTTTGCCTGGGCGGCAAGGCCTTCGGTGATGGCTCCTTTGCCGGGGCCGATTTCGACGACGGTTCGGGTGCCGAGTGGCCCGAGCGCGGCGATGATGCGTTCGATTGCCTTGGGGGCGCGCAGGAAATTCTGTCCCAGCTTTGATTTTGCGGCCATGGTTGCTCTTTCTGCGCGGGAAGTCCCACGGCGGGGCGTAGTAGACTTGGCGGGTTGGGCCTGATTCCGCCCGGATTCCCAGGATCAATGGGCCATATCGGAGAAGTTACCGTCCAATTTTGTTCCGGGCGGAGGAGAGATTCCAAATGCATATTGTATTTGCTGCTTCCGAGTGTGAACCGTTTGCCCAGACCGGCGGGATGGCGGATGTGATTGCAGCGCTGCCGCCGGCGCTGGTGAAGCTGGGACATCGGGTGACGGTCTATCTGCCGCTTTACAAGTCTGCGCGGTCGTTTTTGCCGGAGGAACTGACGTTTGCCGTCCGGTCGATTACGATTCCGTTTCCGTATTACAACCGGTTCGCGGGAATTGTGGACGGGGGAGAGCGGGATGGAGTGCAGTTTTACTTTGTAGATTGTCCGGAGCTCTTTGACCGGGACGGGATCTATGGACCGACGACCGGGGTCGGGGATTTTTCGGATAATGCGGAGCGGTTTGGGCTGTTTTGCCGGGTGGTGCTGGAGGCGGCGAAGCAACTGGGCGTGCCGGAGATTTTCCATGTGCATGACTGGCAGAGTTCACTCCTGCCGGTGATGCTGCGCTCGGTGTATTACTTCGATCCGTTGCTTCGGTCAGCGGCTACAGTGCTGACGGTTCACAATGCGATGTATCAGGGTTGGCACTCGAAGAAGACGATTGAGCAACTGCTCTTGCCCTGGGACCTGTTTACGCATGACAAGGTTGAGGTGAATGACTCGTTCAACTTCCTCAAGGGCGGGTTGGTGTTTTCGGATTACCTGACTACGGTGAGCCGGACGTATGCGGGGGAGATCCAGACGGCGGAGTATGGCGCCGGACTGGAGGGTGTTTTTCAGCGGCGACGGTTGGACCTGCGGGGAATCCTGAATGGTGTGGATTATTCGCGGTGGGACCCGGCGCGCGATCCTAAGCTGGCGGCGCATTATTCGCCTGAGCACCTGGAAGGGAAAGTGGAGTGCCGGCGTGATCTGCTGCACGCCTTTGGCCTTGAGAATGTGCCGGATACAACGCCGGTGATGGGGATTGTTTCGCGGTTTTCGACGCAGAAGGGCATGGATTTTGTGGCGCAGATCGCCGATCAGTTGCTGGAGCGGGATATAGTGCTGGTGGCGATTGGAGAGGGTGAGCCGTATTACGAAAACTTCTTCCGGAGTCTTGCGGCGCGCAGTCCGCATAAGGTTGCGGCACGGGTCAAGTTCGACGAGGCGCTCGCGCACAAGGTGCAGGCGGGGTCGGATATTTTCCTGATGCCTTCGCGGTATGAGCCGTGCGGGCTGAATCAGATGTATTCGTTGAAGTATGGGGCGGTTACGGTGGTGCGCGCTACGGGTGGGCTCGACGATGCGGTCGAGGAGTGGGATGCTGCGGCTGGGACTGGGACTGGGTTCAAGTTTTATGGGTATCAGGCACAGGATCTGATGGCTGCGATCGACCGGGCGCTGGCAGCGTTTCAGGACAAGGCCGGTTGGCGGAAGCTGATGTGGAATGGGATGGCGAAGAATTTTTCCTGGGAGCATCCGGCGCGGGAGTATGTAGAAGTCTACGAGGAAGTTTTGCGGCGGCGGGGATAACTGCGAGACTTAGGCCGCGATTCGGGCTAGAATTGGGGCTATGAAGAGATTTGACCGAGCGATGTATGCGTTCTTTCTGCTGGCTTTGCTGGCGGATGTCGCTCGGGCGAATGTTCCGGCGCAGGTTGGCGGCGAATCTGCCGGAGGCTTGATTCTGAGCACTGCGGGTCAGCTCCGCGTGGGGCCGGCCGGAGGTACGATTCTTGTTCGCCGGCGCGCGAATGGTCCTCTTGTACCTATTGCCGGGACCAAGCGGCGTGGATTGACGCCGTCCCGCTGGGCGAGAATTCTCTCCGAAAGGACTCACTCTTCGACCCCGGTCGTTCTGGCAGCAGGTGCGATTGCGCCGCGCGAGGGGTCCGGTTCTTCCTTCGTTTCACTCTGCAAGTCAGCCTCTCCGTCGCTGGCGATCTTTGCGCATTCTGGGAGTCCGGCTCCCTAATCGCCGTACTTCCTGCTCGGATGCGAGCACGATTGTGCCGTCAAGATCAATCCGGTTCGTCTCATTTCCCAGTTTGGGTGGTCGGCCGAAGGAACGGATTCTGTGATTGCTGTGCGTTGCTCAGAAGACTCTCATTCATGCTTCGAAAATACGAAGCATTTAGACTGTCAGATGGAGACCTGCCTTGTTCGGTAAGCTGCTTACAAAAATCTTTGGCACCAATAACGAGCGCGTAATCAAGCGCCTGTTGCCGATTGTCACTCAAATCAACGCTCTTGAGCCTCATATCATTCCGCTGACGGATGATGAGCTGCGGGCCAAGACGAATGAATTCCGCATCCGAATTGCTGCACGTATCGAAGGGATCACGGACGAGGACGAGATCCGGACTGCCGAGAAGGCTGCGCTCGACGAACTGCTGCCGGAGGCCTTTGCCGTGGTGCGCGAGGCGGGCAAGCGCGCGGTCAAGATGCGGCACTTTGACGTGCAGATGATCGGCGGCATGGTGCTGCACCAGGGCAAGATTGCCGAGATGCGTACCGGCGAAGGCAAGACGCTGGTGGCGACGCTCTCCTGCTATCTGAATGCGCTGGCCGGGCATGGTGTGCATGTGGTCACAGTGAACGATTACCTGGCCAAGCGCGATGCCGAGTGGATGGGTAAGATTTACGAGTTCCTGGGCATGACGGTGGGCGTGATCGTGCATGATCTGAGTGACGATCAGAGGCGCGAGGCTTATGCAGCGGACATCACCTATGGGACCAACAACGAGTTCGGCTTCGACTATCTTCGCGACAACATGAAGTTTGAGTTGAAGGACTGTGTCCAGCGCGGGCACTACTACTCCATCGTCGACGAGGTTGACTCGATCCTGATAGATGAGTCGCGGACGCCGCTGATCATCTCTGGGCCGACGGATCAGACGACGGACAAGTATGCGCGTGTGAAATCGATCATTCCGAAGCTGGAACTGGGCGAGGAGACTGACCCAGGACAGGGCGAGGCGAAGATCTTCACCGGCGACTATGTTGTCGATGAGAAGCACCGGACGATCGGCGTCACGGACGAGGGCTGGTTCAAGATCGAGGAGTTGCTGGGGATCGACAACATTGCCGATCCGGAAAACTGGGATCTGAAGCACTACGTCGAAGTGGCGATCAAGGCGCATGCTCTCTACAAACGCGATGTGGATTATGTGGTCAAGGACGGCGAAGTCATCATTGTCGACACCTTTACCGGACGCCTGATGCCGGGGCGGCGCTGGTCGGATGGACTGCACCAGTCGGTGGAGGCGAAGGAAGGCGTCAACATCCGCAAGGAAGATCAGACGCTGGCGACGATTACCTTCCAGAACTATTTCCGTTTGTATAAGAAGCTGTCCGGCATGACGGGAACGGCGGAGACGGAAGCGGCGGAGTTCGACAAGATCTACAAGCTGGATATCACGGTTATTCCGACGAACAAGCCGATGCTGCGTGGGGATGGTTCGGATATTGTGTACCGGACGATCAAGGAGAAGTACAAGGCTGTTGCGGATGATATTGCCACGCTGCATGAGACGGGGCAGCCGGTGCTGGTGGGTACGACTTCGATCGAGAAGAGCGAGCTGTTGTCGCAGACCTTGCAGCGCAAGGGCGTGAAGCACGTGGTGCTGAACGCCAAGTTCCATGAGCGCGAGGCGGAGATTGTCGCGCAGGCCGGGCGGCTGGGGATGGTGACCATCGCCACGAACATGGCCGGACGCGGCACGGATATTATTCTCGGCGGCAATCCGGATTTCATGACGCGGCAGGAGCTGGTGAAAAAGGGATTGGCGCGGGCGATCAGTGCCGCTGAGGGTGCGATCAACCCCATGGCTCCGGCGGGGTTTCTGCGCTTCTATTACCAGGGGCAGGAGTTTGAGACGCCCGAACAGCAGTGGCAGGAAGTGAACAGCGTTCATGCCGCGGCGGTGCAGGCGGAACACGTTCAAGTCATTGAGGCCGGCGGGCTGTTTATCCTGGGCACGGAACGGCATGAGTCGCGGCGTATCGATAACCAGTTGCGTGGCCGTGCCGGCCGGCAGGGCGATCCGGGCGCTTCGCGGTTTTATCTATCGCTGGAAGACGACCTGATGCGCATCTTCGCAAAGGCGTGGGTTTCGACGCTGCTGGAGCGCCTGGGGATGGAAGAGGGCGTGCCGATCGAGTCGAAGATGATTTCGAAGCGCATCGAGGGCGCGCAAAAGGCGGTCGAGTCGCAGAACTTCGAGCAGCGCAAGCACCTGCTGGAGTACGACGATGTGATGAACAAGCAGCGCGAGGCGGTGTATGGACTGCGCCGTTCCCTGCTCTTGGCTGTCGAGCAGCGGGAGCTGATTCTTGAGGATTACCTTTCCAATATTCTAAGCCTGATTCTGGATGAGTTCGCTCCGGAGACGGCGCATCCGGAGCAGTGGAATCTGAAGGGACTGAAGGAGAAGTTGATCGGGCAGTTCGGGTTCGATCTGGAAGCGCAGAAGCTTGATCCGATGGAGTTGACGCGTCACGAACTGGGGGATGCGATCTACAACAGGCTGCGCGCGGATTACGAGTCCAAGGAGAAGATTCTCGGCGCTGAGGCGATGCGCTACCACGAGCGGATGGTGATGCTTTCGGTGCTGGACGGCCTTTGGAAGGATCATCTGCTGGCGATGGACCACCTGAAGGAAGGGATCGGGATGCGCGGGTATGCGCAACAGGATCCGCTGGTGGCGTACAAGAAAGAGTCGTTCGAGATGTTCGAGGCGATGATGACTCGCTTCCAGGAAGATACGGCGCGGTATCTGTTCCGGATGCAGATTGTCGGGCCGGATGGACAGCCTTTCACGGAAGCGCCGGAGTTGGATCGGACGGTTCCGGCGGCGCCTCCGGTGGAGAGCGCTGTGCTGGAACCTGCGGCGGTTTCGGCGCGAAGTCAGGTGAGGGAGATTGCGGTGCCAACGCGGGCCCCGAGCACGACGATCGATGCGCTTGAGAAGGAGTTCGAGCGCAAGAAGAAGCGGGAAATCGAAGCGGCTCGTTTCGCGGGGTCGCAGGCGAGCAGCGAACCGGCGCAACGTCATGCAGGCAGCAAGGTTGGACGCAACGATCCTTGCCCGTGCGGTTCCGGGAAGAAGTACAAGAAATGCCACGGCGTGGAAGCCTGAGTTGAGGAAAAAAATGAGGGCAAAGTCAGGGAGGGGGGATGCTGTCTTTACCCTCATTTGGCCCTGTCTTTGCCCTCGGCGGAAGTACTCCGCCAAGCTGCGCTCCGACAAACGCGCTACTGTGCCAGCGCGAAATTGACGTCGACTTCGACGGTCGATTGATCCGACGCGGGAACGAATTTCCATTTATGGACAGCATCTTCCGCGGCTCCAGCGAGCATGTGGTTGCCGCTGACGGTCTTGGTTGCAGAGACGCTGCCATCGGGCGATACAGTTGCGGAGACGCGCACGACGCCGCTGATGCGCATGCGTCGAGCCAACTCGGGGTACGTGGGAGATACGCGTTGTTTAATCGCGCGCTCGTCTGCGGCGTGAAGGGGCATGGCAATCGCCATCGCCGCGGCAAAGACTGCGAGTCGCATGATCGCAGCCGCAATCCGCCGTTGTCCTTTGCAAGAGTTCTGAAGATCATGCCATTTCATCTGAACCATCCCTGGGCGAAAGATCGCCTGACCACCCTATCGGCGCAGGGTTGAAAAGCATTAGGTGGTTTCAATGAGATTTTTGCGATGATCCGACAGGATGGGTGGGCGCTGAAGTGCAGGAGTCAGGGGATTCTTTGCCCGAGTGCGGCGAAGGTCAAGTCCTGCGCGGTGCTGCCGGTTTGCTCGCGCCACATTTCAAAGAGGCGGCCATAGCTGAGGGTCATGCGGTCTTCGGGTGCAACACCTAACTGGTGCGCGACGCGGTCGATCCAGTCAGACGCACCTTCGAGTTCGGCGAAGACTCCGAGCGGGGTTTCGTCGATGACGCAGTGGCCAGTGTCGTCGGACCACTCAGTGCGCCATTTTTCGTAGCGGAATACGGGGACGAACCCGATGGATGCGAAGACGTCGGCGAGTGCCGAGCCGTCGGAGAGCTCGGTTTCGGTTTCGATGCGATGCTTATGGCTGTCTTCGCCAATGCCAGAGTCGGGGATGCGCTTGTGGGTCAGCAGCCAGGCACCGTTGTACTGGCGGATGCGCAGGAGTTCCCGCTTCATCCGCAGGGTGCGGTCCGGGGTGTCGTAGAGGGTGTTGGTTTCAAAGCTGCGCGGGGTGATGAGATGGAAGCCGATCGAGGATAAATTCGCCTCCAGGTCTGCTGTGTCGGCGACGCGGAATTTGATCTCTGTCTCGATAACTCCCATTGTCCGAAGTATACGACAGGCCCCACGAACTAAGGCCTGTCCGCAGCGGCACGATGATAATGAATGCATGAATGAGTATATGGACACGCTGCGATTACGGGTTGATCTGGAGAATATGGGTAGCGAGGCATCGCAGCGGGCGCTCGATCTGGCGGCTGCGATTCTGCAGCGAGGCGGAACTGTCGCATTGCCGACGGAGACGGTCTACGGACTGGGCACGAACGCGCTGAATGCTGAGGCTGTGGCGGCGATTTTTACGGCGAAGGAACGTCCGGGGTGGGATCCGCTGATTGTGCATGTGGCGGATGAGGCGATGCTGGCGAGGATTATCAGCGAAATTCCCGAGACTGCGCGGCTGCTGATCCGGGCTTTCTGGCCGGGGCCGTTGACGTTGCTGTTGCCGCGGTCGCAGGCTGTGCCGGATGCGGTGACTGCAGGGCGGCCGCTGGTGGGGGTGCGGATGCCCGGGCATCCGGTGGCGCTGGAGGTGATTCGGCGGGCTGGCGTGCCGGTGGCAGCTCCGAGTGCGAATCGGTTTGGGCATACGAGTCCTACGACGGCGGAGCATGTATTGAACGATCTGGATGGGCGGATCGATGCGGTGGTCGATGCGGGACCGACGGCGTTCGGGGTGGAATCGACGGTGCTGGATCCCAATCCGTCGCCGATGATCGTTTACCGCCCCGGAGCGATCACTCTGGATCAGATTCGCACGGTCGCCGGACCTGTGGAGATGTTCGTAGAGCGGGAATCGCTGGCCGTTGAACCGCGCGAGTCGTTGCCATCGCCGGGAGTGGGGCTGCGGCACTATGCGCCGCGGGCGCGGCTGATTCTGGTGGAGGCTGGAGAAGGCCAAAAAAACACTGATCTGGCGTCGCAGCTATATATGGAAGCGGTCATTTTCTCGCGGGAACGCGTGGGCGTGATGCTGCCGTATGGGCTGCCGGGTGAACAAACGGTGGCTGAATCAAGAGACCACTTTGAGGATGTTGCGGAGATTTTCTGGTGGGGCAACTGGTCGGAGCCGGAGGTACTGGCGCAGCGGCTGTTTGCCGGTCTGCGCCAACTGGATGCGGCGGGATGTTCGGTGATTGTATGCCCGGTGCCGCCGGATGGAGGAATTGGCGCTGCGATTCGAGATCGACTGCGCAAGGCGGCGTGGAAGGATAACCCGAAAGCTTGAACGCTATTCCGGAGCGGAACCTACCTCGCCGGCTTTGTAGAGGTACTTGATGCCGGATTTATAGAGCAGAACACGGGATTTGCCACGCACTTTGATGGAATTGCGGTCATACCACTCGATGACGCCCTGTACGCGCGCGCCGTCTTCGAGAATGAAGACCATCTGCGTCTGCAACTGAATTTGCTTTTGCAGGTAAAAGAGCTCTGCCTGGCGGTTGGAACCATGCTCCTCGAGCAGCGCAACGGCGCTGTGATGACCGTTGGCGCCATTTGAAATCATACGCAGCTTTCGAACCGGCAGCGAGGGCCGTACTCCGTTGACGATTGTGCTCTCCAGCGCGGGCGCCGGCGGCGGTGGTGCTTCTTCCAGAACTGCAGCGGCCGAAGAAGTTGCAGCGGCGCGCAAGGTTGTAGCAGTTTCCCGGACAGTTCGTTTACTCATTGCGATCAGCTCCTGGAGCGAGATAGGGGCCCATGGTGCTGTACAAACTGGCTGAAACCGCTGCCAGACACCGGGGAAGGTATTGCTTGATGCTTACGTGTTCTCGGGGCATGCAGTTCCAGACGATGAAAGGGACGAAAAGGACGACACGTGCGCGCAGCAACGCGCGCTTACGATTTGTTGAGTGTCCCAATGAATCCAGGAATCTGAATGTCTATACCTTACAGATGCGCGGGAGGCGATGGCGGTTGCATGTGGATTTTTTGCTGACCGAGTTCCCGGTTTGGGCGGTGAATCTGGCTTGTTCAGCCACGCTCCAGCGCGAGGGCCATGGCGTCGAGTGAGAGAGAGCGCAGCAGGTTGCGGCGCATGCCCTTTTCAACCTCGGCGAGAGAGCGCGCGCCGTGGTCGATCCAGTCGAGGGAGACTCCGGCGGCGAGCTGAGTGAGTTCGGCGGAAATGTCCTGGTTGCGGATCAGTTGCGGCGTGCCAGCGACGAGCATGAGCAGGTCTTCGATGAGGGCGTTGGTGGCGCGGAGAAGATTGAGGGTCTTTTCCTGGCCATCGGCGCCGCCGCGGTAGGTGTCGGTGGTGCGAAAGAGAGAAGAAAAATCGGGATCGCGCAAGGCTGAGCGCAGGACGACGAGCGCGTCCTGGCGGCTGGCGAGGTAGGTTTCGACATCGAAGCCGAGGGCGCGGCCTACGGCTCCTTCGGCCATTCTTGCAACCAGGGCACGGCGAGGGCCTTTCAACTCGGAGCGGCGGGTTTCGATGAGTCGCTCCAGCGTGTCGAGGGGGACGGCGGTGAGGCGGAACAGCATCGCACGGGAGCGAATGGTGGGCAGCATCTCCGCCGGGTTTTCGGTGAGCAGGATGAGGGTGCAGTTCGGCGGCGGCTCTTCAAGGACTTTGAGCAGGCTGTTGGCTGCTTCTTTCATGAAGGCCGAAGAGGTGAACAGGAAGATCGAGCGTTTGGCCTCGACAGGCTGGCGGTAATAGGCGTTGTGGATGACCTGGCGGACCTGGCCGATTTTGATGAGGTTCTGCGGCGGGTCGGGCGGGACGATGAGAATGTCGGGGTGGGGCTGGATGAGGATGCGGGTTTCGCGCTTGTCGGTTTCGCGGAGGTCTTCGCGGGCTGAGAGCGCATCGGTGATGCGGGATTCAAGGTCGGCGGCCTGGCCGATCCGTTCGCAGTTGCGGCAGACGCCGCAGTAGTCCGGCAAGCCGTCTGTTTCGATGGGCGCGAGGCAGTTCACGAGGCGGATGAACATCAGGGCCAGCGTGTACTTGCCTGCTCCGCGAGGGCCGGCGAGGATAATTGCCTGCGGAATGCGCTGGTGCAGGACACTCTCGCGCAGGCGTTCGACGGTGTGCGGATTGCCTAGGAATTCCTGAAAGCCCATGAGATTCAGGCTAGCAGAATTGAGTGGATCGTTAATTATTGGGAGATTACGCGCCGAAGATGTTGTGATTCACGAACTCGTTGCGGAATTTGCCTTTGGGATCGTGGTCGTTGACGAGTGCGGCGAATTCGTCGTGTTTGGGGTAGCGAGCTTTTAGAGTTGACGGTGGGACGGTGAATAGCTTGGCCCAGTGCGGGCGGGCGTCAAAGGGCGCGAGCTTTTCTTCGATCTGCGGCAAAAGCGCTATGACTTCCGGGGTTTCCTGCTTCCAGGTGAAGTGGATGGCGAGAGAGTCGCGCTGGTAGGCCATCGACATCCAAAGGTCGTCGGCGGCGATGGAGCGGAGTTCGGTAATGAGCAGGTGCGGAGTGATCTTGTCGCGCAGGGTTTCGACAGCGCGGATGGCTTCGTAGCCTCGGTTGCGCGGGACGAAGTATTCGGTTTGGAGTTCAGCGCCGTTCGAGGGGGTGAAATTCATTTTGAAGTGCGGCATGCGCTCGTACCACGGGCCTGGCACGCCCATCTGCTCAGTGCAGTTTTCCGCCGAGTTGGCCTCAATGGGGTGCATGTTTCTGGTGGCTGCTTTTGCGCCGTAGAACTCTGGCAGAATGGCGGTTTTTTCGCCTGTGGCTACGCGGCTTTTGATCCAGACCTGGGCGATGCGGTTGTCTTGCCAGTTGGTGAAGAGGCTGACGCTGTAACCCGCGCTCATGATGGCTTCGAGGTTGTGTTCTAGCTGATCCGTGGAGAGATTGCGGTAGACGATCTGGGTCATATCAAAGCGCGGCTGGACGGCGAGCGTCACTTTGGTGACGATGCCGAGTGAGCCGAGACCGACCACTGCGCCGGGGAATATTTTGGGGTGGCTCTCCGAGGTGACGTGGTGGATTTCGCCGTCTGCGGTGACGATTTCGAGGGCGCGGACGGCTGTGGAGAGATTGCCGTTTTTGACGCCGGAACCGTGCGTTGCGGTCGTTATCGCTCCGGCAATGGTGATGTGCGGCAGCGAGGCAAGGTTGTGGACGGCGAAGCCTTTAGCGTCGAGCCAGGGCGCGAGTGTGCCGTAGCGTACTCCTGCGCCGACGGTGACGGTATGGGCCTTCTCGTCGACTTCCATCGAGTCCAGGTGGACGAGCGAGATCTGATTGGCGAGGCTGTCGGCGATGGTGTTGAAGCTGTGACGCGAGCCGAGGGCGCGGATGCTCGCGCACTTCTTCACCGTCTCCTGGACTTCTGCAACCGTGTGCGGCGCGTAGAGATGGTCGGCGTGGTAACGGAGGTTGCCGGCCCAGTTGGTCTCGTGGGCTTGCGGCTCCTGCTGGTCAGGAGGGTTGGCGTTGGCGAAGCGGGAAAGTAGCGTGCTGGCTGCGAATGCGGTGGTGGTCTTCAAGAACTGCCTCTTGTTCATTTTGCTATCGATCCCCCCCGGTTGGCCAATTGCTGCGCCCACCGAGTGTAGAGACTGCGAGGCTGGTGAGGCAAGGTCAGACGGCGGATGGCGTATACTTCAGCCTCAAAAGGTTGTCATCTTTGTTTGTTTCATGGTTTGCGTGGACACTCCGGAATGCAGGTTCTCCAGAGGTCGACGCGAACGCCTGAAAGGAGTGTGCCGTGTTCCTATCGGAGCTTGTGGGAGTAGTTATGCGAAGATTCGCTTCGAATGATCGGTACATGTTTTCTGTGTCTTCTATATCTCGTCGTGTTATCTGGGTTTTGCTGACGGCGATGGCCCTTCCTTCCGGTCTTACGGCGCAGTCTGCGAGTGAGCCCGCGGCACAATTGAACATCGATGTTATGCGGATCGTTTCGCCGGTAAGTCCTACCTTGTATGGCTTGATGACGGAAGAGATCAACCACTCGTATGATGGCGGCCTCTATGCTGAGATGATTCAGAATCGAGCCTTTCACTCGGATTGGGAAGGCGAACCGCCGTGGGATGTTATGCGCCATGGAAACGCTGTCGCTGAGAAGCGTCTTGATACAACCACAGGTCCGAGTCAGGCTCTGAATTACAGCATGAAGCTGGCGGTCACCAAGGCGTCGCAGGGGAATGAGGCAGGTCTGACCAACCCTGGCTTCTGGGGATACGGAATTCGGCCGGAGACGACTTACTCCGGGTCGCTGTATGCTCGCGTTGCGGATGCCGATGCCGATGCGCAGATTGGACCGATCACGGTGCGGATGATCAACAACGCGACAGGCGCGGTGGAGGCGCAGGCGCAGGTGGTGGCGCGTTCAGGAGGATGGGCGCGCTATGAGTACAAGCTGACGACGGGAAAGATTGCGCCCTCGACGGCCAATCATCTGGAGTTCACTGTCAGCCATCCCGGAACGGTCTGGTTACAACTGGTTTCGCTGATGCAGCCGACGTTCAATAACAGGCCCAACGGCAACCGCGTCGACCTGATGCAACGCATGGCAGCGATGCATCCAAAGTTTTTGCGTTTGCCGGGCGGCAACTATCTCGAAGGGATGACGGTCGGGGAACGATTTGACTGGAAGAAGACCATCGGACCGATTGAGGATCGGGCAGGGCATCAGGGGCCATGGTTTTACTGGTCGAGCGATGGGCTGGGTCTGCTTGAGTTTTTGGAATGGTGTGAAGACCTTAAGGTTGAACCGGTGCTTGCGGTTTATGCGGGGTACTCACTCGGCGGAAGCCATGTGGCTGCGGGCAAGGATCTTGAACCGTTCGTGCAGTCAGCGTTGGATGAAGTGGAATATGTGACCGGTGACTCCAGTACGAAGTGGGGCGCGGAGCGGGCGCGTGACGGACATCCGGAGCCGTTCCCGCTGCACTATGTGGAGATCGGCAACGAGGACTATCTGGATAGGTCGGGAAGTTACCCCGACCGTTATGCGCAGTTTGCGGAAGCGATGCGTAAGCACTATCCACAGTTGAAGCTGATTGCTACGGACGGCAATAGCGAGTATGAGACGCGAGTCCATCCCGATGTCTCGGATGAGCATTATTACAAGTCACCTGCGGACATGATGGATCTTGTGCATCACTACGACAAGGTTTCGCGGAGTGGCCCGAAGATATTCGTGGGTGAATGGGCTACCAGATCGGGATCGCCTACACCCAACTTTGGCGATGCGCTTGGAGATGCGGCGTGGATGACTTCTATGGAGCGCAACAGCGATCTTATCGTGATGGCAAGTTATGCTCCGTTGCTTGCGAATGTAAGTCCGGGCGCGATGGAGTGGCCTACGGATCTGATTGGATTTGACGCGGGGACGACGTATGGTTCGCCGAGCTATTGGGCGCAGTGTCTTTTCGCCGCGCATCTGGGCGACGGCACCGCGCAAAGCTCCATTTCCGGTGAAAATAAGCGATTCTTCTACTCGGCGACAGTGAGTTCAAAAGATAAAGTACTGCATCTGAAGCTGGTGAATGCTTCCAGCATTGACCAGCCGCTTTCATTGAGCCTGAGTGGGGTGCAAGGAGTGCATACCGCGACGATGAGTTCGCTGCATGGAGCAACCTTTGACGCGACGAACTCAATCAGCGATCCGAATGTGATACGGCCTGTGGAATCGACTGTTTCTGTACACGAAGACCGTTGGAGTCACACAGTGCCGGCGCTCACAATCGAAGTCATTGATCTGCCATTTTAGGCTCTCCCAAAGCGAAAGTGGAGACATCTTGCTTTCAGAAAAATGGGGCACCCATTGAGGATGCCCCTAGTGTTACCGGGAATTAAGGGGAATCAGACTGCGACGCTCATTGCATCAGCATTGACGCTTTTCGCGATCTTGGTAAGCTTCTGGTCAGCCGCTTTTTCTTCATGCAACGTCTCGTCGAGCAGGGCTGCAACTTGTTTCATTCCGAGCAGGCCCGCGTATTCGCGAACCGCTCCGTAGCCGGCCATTTCGTAGTGCTCGACGCGTTGAGCCGCCGAGATGATGCCGGCGTCGCGGATATTGCCGGAAGCTACTTCTTCCAATACGGATGCGCCCTCGGTTAGAACGCCCTTCATGCCTTCGCATGTCTTGCCTTTCAGGCTCTTGCCTAGAATCTCGCCTATCTTGTCGAGACGCTGAACCTGGCCCAGAGTTTCCGCTAAGTGGCTTTCGAGAGCGGATTTGAGCTCAGGATTTGCGGCGGCCTTGGCGATCTTGGGCAGGGCCTTGGTTATCTGATGCTCGGCTGAATACAGATCTTTCAGTTCATCGATTAGCAGCTTTTCGAGAGTATCGACGCTCATGAGTAACTCCTACGATGTGGATGTTGCTGTTAACTTCCTATGTGGACGACTTCAGTAAGTCGTGACGTGGGTGTCAATGTCGCGCCTGGCTATGCCTTCTTTGCCAGAAGCGGCGGCAGATTCTCCGGTCGAAGAAATATGTTCGCCGCCTGAGGCTTTGAGAATTTCCTTGGCGCTGCGAATTTCATCCGAGGTGTTGCAGTGAGCGGAGAGCAGAACTCCGCCGTCTTTGACGCGGCCTTCGTAGCGCTTGGCTTCATACTCGGGGATGCCGAGACCGACGAGAGCTCCGACGAGGCCGCCGACTGCTCCGCCGACTCCCAGCCCAGCCAGCGCTCCCATGATGGGACCAGCAGCGATGAGCGGACCAACACCGGGAATGGCCAAGGCGCCTATGCCGGCCAACAGGCCGAGCGCGCCACCCGCTACGCCGCCGGCGGTGACACCCCACGCTGCGCCTTCGGGAGCCTTGGTGTTCTTTTCGTGAGCGAACTCACGAGTGGACTCGATGTCCGACATGAGGACAGAGATATTCTCCTGCGAGAATCCTGCGGTGACTAAGCGATCGACCGCAGCCTCTGCACTGGATGCTGTGGGAAAGATTGCAAATACAGATGTATTCTTGTTCGCCATGATAACTCTCCTGGGTGTTGCTGTTTAGCTTCAAAGCCCCGTTGGCTTAAAGCATTGTTGTGCGCGCTGTCAGATACAGCGCGGTGTCCATATCATTTGTCCAGACGTATTTAGCCTGGTCTTGTAAGACGGGCATTTGTCAGGACGGCTTGATTGTGAGTTCGTTGGTAACTTTGTCCGCTCCGCTGACGGCTTGCGCAGCCAGGTCGCCGATCTTCTTTTTCTCGTCCTCGGTAGTGACCGGTCCTTTAAGGGTTACGGCGCCATCCCTGACAATGATCTTCACGTTCTTCGCATAGGTCGACAAAGTGTTGTCATCCATGATGGACCTGCGAATCTTTCTGGCAATTTCGCGGTCTTCAGGGCTGCTGCCTTGCTTTTCCGCGGTGTCGGTCTGGCCCTTGTTTTGAGCCGAATTGTCGGGTGCGGGAGTTGATTGGGGATTTGCCGGGTCCTGCTGAATTGCTGGCATTGCATATGCAAAAGAAGCACCAGCCAGCAATGAAATTGCGAGGGCCGAAGTGCGATATTTGTGGGAAAGGTCTAGCATTGGATACCTCAGTTTCTTAGGCACGAAGAGTGCCGGAGTGTCGCGGGATTCCATTTTTGTGGAAGCGATATCTTGCAGGTTACGAACGAAATGCGGCAGTCATAACTTTCTGGTATTTCAAAGTCAGGGGATGCAATCACTTGGATAGTGGATGCCGAAGCCCAAATTTCGATTGGCATCCAGTTCGTTCGCACAGATACGATAGATGCCCCTCTGGGATGGGAGGTTTACTCCTATCTTGACTTAGTGCAGGAAAGATCTACTTATGTATAAAAGTGACCGCTATAAAACCCAATAATTAGGGCGATGAATTCTAAAGACGGCGAAGCTGGGGAACGGTCAGGATTCCGAATTTGGGACGGAGAGTGATTTTGGGTTGGAGGGCTATCTGTTGATCTTCAATGACCGTGAGCCGCCAGCGCTGGGCCAGTGTGGCGAGGACAAGCACGGCTTCCATCCAGGCGAAGGATTCGCCGATGCACTGGCGTCCGCCGCCGCCGAAGGGAAAGTAGGCGAACTTTGGGCGCTGGGCTTTGGCTTCGACAGTGAAGCGCTCGGGGTGAAAGGCGAGCGGTTCGGGGAAATATTTCGGGTCACGATGGATGATGTATTGGCTGAAGAAGAAGTAGGTACCTCGCGGGACGCGGTAGGGGCCGATTTCGACGTCTTCGATGGCCTGTCGGCCCATGGCCCACGCGGGCGGGTAGAGGCGCATGGCTTCGGCGATGACCATCTCGGTGTAGGGCAGACGGGGGAGGTCTTCCAGTGTGGGCAGGCGGTCTTGCAGTGTCGCGTCGAGTTCGGCGTGGAGGCGGGATTCGGCTTCAGGGTTCTGGCCGAGCAGGAGCCACGTCCAGGAGAGTGCGTTGGCTACGGTTTCGTAGCCAGCGAGGAAAATTGTCAGAACTTCGTCGCGTAGCTCATCGCTCCTCAACGCCTTTGCGCCGGTGCGATCTTCGTCGTCGCGGGCAGCGATCAGCATGGAGAGCAGATCGCTGCCTACGGGTTTTCCTTCGCGGGCGGCTTTGGTACTTTCGGCTTGCCTGGCCTTGATCATTTTGTCTACGACGACGTCGAGGCGGGCTTTGGATTTGCGGAAGCGCGTGAGGACGGGGATGGGCAGCTTCCAGCGCAGGAGGTCTTCGGCGCGGGGCATGGCGACGAGATCGTTGTACATCTCCATTACGGCGTTGGCTTCGTCGTTGATGACGGCGATCTCGGGCGTGACTTCGGTATCGAAGAGGGTGCGCGCCGTGATTTGCAGGGCGAGGCGCATCATCTCTGCGGCGATGTCGATCTGCTTGCCGGGTTGCCATTGGTCTCGCATGGTGGAGGCATGTTCGACGATGGTGTCGGCGTAGGCCTGGATGCGCTGGCGATGGAAGGCTGGAGCGGCGATGCGACGATGGCGCTTGTGGGTTTCGTCGTCGGCGGTGATGAGCCCCTCGCCGAGCAGGATCTTCATGCGTTTCTGGGTGCGCTCCTTGATAAAGAACTGGGCCTTGTCGACCAGGACTTCGCGAATGTCGGCGGGATTGTTGAGCAGGACGATGTGGTTCCAGAGCAGGCGGTAGTGCGCGGCGCGGCCGTAGGTGGCAGTTAAGTATTGGAAGAGCAGGATAGGATTGCGGCGGTCGAAGAATCCGGCGAAGAAGTAGAAGGGCAGGTTATAACGCAGACCGGGCGGGAATCGGAATCGGTCTTTGTGGATAACGACCGGCTTTGAGGACGGTGATTCCGCTGTCACGCTGACGTCTTGTGTCGTGCCTGCCATTGGTCAAATGGTCCCAATCGTGCAGCTACTGCGTTTATAACCTGCTGGTGGACCCGATCTATCGACAGGTCGCCATCGATTACGACGACACGCTCAGGCTCGCGTGCGGCGATTTCGAGATATTTCTCGTAGACTCGCTCGAAGAAGGGGTTCTGTTCGTTTTCGAAGCGGCTTTCGTCGCCCCCGTTCGAGGTTTTTTCGCGTGTGTTGCGCTTTCGGGCGCGCTTCAGGGACGCAGTGAGATCGGGCAGAAGCAGGATGGTGAGATCGGGCTGCAGATTGCCGCAAATGAGCCTGTGGAGTTCGAGCACGATTTCGGAGCCGAGCTCGCGGCCTCCGCCCTGGTAGGCTTCGGTGGAGTCGGTGAAGCGGTCGCAGACTACGATCTGCCCGGCGGCGAGGGCGGGGTCGATGACTTCGTGGATGGCCTGGGCGCGGTCGGCGAACATCATCGCAAGTTCGGTATGCGGGGCCAGGTGGGCGGATTTCGAGTCGAGCAGGAGATTGCGGATGCGGTCGCCGGTTGCGGTGCCGCCGGGCTGGCGGGTGGTGACATGTGGCAGCTCCTGTTCGGCGAGCCATGCGGTTAAACGCTTGATTTGCGTGGTCTTGCCGGAGCCGTCGAGCCCTTCGAAGGTGAGAAAAAAGCCCCGTTTCGATTCCGCTGCCATGGCTGGAGTCTACCATCCGGGATCTGGCCTTAGCGCAGCCGGGCGGCAATTGTGAATGCCAGTTGACAAACTATCGGTGCGGCGGGGCACAATCTTTGAGTTTGTGAGGAGATTGAGGTTGGTGGCCAACAAATTGATTATGAAAAAGGCAGTGATGTTTTCCCTGGCATCGCTTGTGTTGATTGCAGTTACGGGCGTAGCGCGAGCGCAGAATCTGACGCTGGAGGGCCAGACGGGCGGATTCATCACGCCGACGGCGTACGTGGTGCAGTCGGCCAAAGGCTCTGTGTTTTCCCGTCCGTCGCTGGGATTTCATTATGTGGAAGCCGGAAGCGTGATTGGGAATATTTATACCGGCAGCATTACTGAGGGTATAGCGAATCGGGCGGAGGTTGGATACACGCGCAGCGCGCATACGAACGGCGACAATCCCTACTTCAGCAGCCTGTGGGAGTATAGCGGGATGAATGTCTTTCACGGCAAAGGGGTGGTGGTGAAGGAGGACTCCTTTGGCGGCAAGTGGATGCCGGGAGTGGCTGCTGGATTTGTGGTGCGGACGGGCGACCATTTTGTTACGGGTGCGATCGACAGCAAGACGTATACCAATGGCGATGTGTATGTTTCGGCGACGAAGACGATGGCGGATGTGCATGTGCCGCTGTTGCTGAATCTTGGCTGGAAGGCGACGAACGCTTCGATTTACGGCATTGGCGGACAGGCGACTCGCTTTGGCGGACGGCTGTT
>NZ_JAGSYI010000003.1:900000-984195 GCF_025685625.1 Acidicapsa acidisoli | reverse complement strand
GAATGTGAGACGCAATAACAAATGCTTCATTGAGATGTCCTTCCAAGTCACAATATCGAGCGGCCTGAATCCTCGCGAATTTGCCACTCGCTAATGAAGTGGCCGGAAAGGCATGGATTATTCCTTGCGCGCCGAATCTTTCTCACTGATCCGCCGTTTGACCTACGGTCGTTGGTCGCTTTCTGGTCGCCAGGAAAGAGAATGACATCGCGTCCTTCAAGACGCCGAATCTGCGCGCGCGACGTATTAGGAGCCCCGCCGTATTTTCACGACGGCTCACAGGCAACGCTATTGGACGTGAGAGTCGCCTTATTCCTCAGCGCCGGAACCTTTCCACTTTTCTTTAGGAAACCTTCGAGATGTTTAACTTGCTTCCCGATTCAGGCGATTCAACCCGTGTGAAATCACGGATTTGGACCTTGAGAAGAATATTTGTGAGGAAAACGAAGGTTATTTGGAATAAAAAGGAGGGCAGAACCCACTCTATTGGTGACGGTAGAGCAGGCAGTCGCAAGAGGGTTTACGGTGCAGATCACTGACCAGATGTTCAACGATTGGGTAAGGGAACACCAGCGGCTCCTCTTCGGGATCGCCTACTGGTGGACGGGCTCGCGGACGGACGCGGAAGAATTGACTCAGGAAGCTTTCCTGCAGGCTTATCGTTCTCGTTCAAGTCTTCGCGATCTGGAACTTGCAAAAGGATGGCTTGTCGGCATCTTAAGACACTGTCATAGCCAGATGCGGCGGCGAACCAAATCGAGAGAGCAAGTCTCCTTCGACGAGATGCTGTTTGAACCGGAAAGCCAGCCCACGCTCAGTGCCGATGCTCTTGCTCTTCATCAGTCTCTGGAAAAGCTCGAGGAACGGCATCGTCTCCCGATTGTCCTGTTCTACTTCCAGGATCTCTCCTATCGGGAGATTGCCGAAGCGATGGATCTCCCGATTGGAACGGTCATGTCCAGACTCTCCCGCGCAAAACAACAACTGCATGAGTTGATGAAGGCACCCACGAAATTAGCTCTGATGAAGAAGGCGGAATCCCTATGAGTTGCGAATCTTACAGATCGGAGATGTACGCGTGGCGTCCGGGGGATGATCTCCTAGACTCCAAGCCACTCCTTGACCATCTTGCAACCTGCCCCGAATGCGTGAAGTGGTTTGCGAACTTCAGCGCGAACGATGAGAGGATTCGCCAGACCTTTTCAGAGGTTCCGGAGAGCCCGTCGCTGGAGGCGAAAATCTTCGCAGGCCTGGCCTATGAGCGTCTTCAGAAAGTGCCACGAAAGTCCACCTGGAGGAATTGGTTTCTGCTACCCATTGCGGCGGCTCTTCTCCTTAGCGTCACGTTCGGGCCCGGGCACTGGCTCCAGGAAGCGCGTCTGAGCCGACAGGTAGCAGCTCTTCTCCGTCAGCCTCCCTCTGCGGAGATCAACAGCACCGATCAAAAACAGCTTCTCGCCTGGAGCGCAGATGCTCTGTCGGGAAATGCGGGGCTGCCTCCCGAGCTGAGCAGAATAGAGTTTCGCGCCGCAAGCTCACTCAAGGTCGCTAGCCACAAAGCTGTACTGCTCAAGATGAAGAACGAGGAACGTGCCAGCCTGCTGATTATCGATGGACGTCTCACCGCTGAGAATACGATCAAGTCCTTCCACGAGACAGCAGGCAGCGATAGTCGCTGGTCAGATGGACGAAGGACGTACGTGCTCCTCTTTCAAGGGAGCGAGCAGGATATGCAGGCCTATATGGCCCGAATGGGCATCGTTACATAGAACTGCAGGCTAGATTCGTTGCCATTGGCGCCCGCCGATAGCAAAACGGGCGCCCCGCGCTTCCTGGGCCCGCGACAACTAGTGGAGCCGCGGGATGGCCGGTCGCGCCTCAAAACAATCTCCCGGTTTAGAAGAAAGGAATCCCATGCGCTCCAAGCGCCTAAGCATCCTCGTGCCTTGTTTGCTGATTGCAATCGTTCTCGTATTTGTTTTTCTCCACGCTCATCATCGACAGGAAAGCGTTGCCGCTGAGTCGCCATCACCGCCAACCGTCGCCGTGATTGCAGCGCGTTTCGGCACGATTGCGAATCAGCTTTCGGTAGCTGGCGTCTTCCAGCCCTTTCAGGATGTGGATGTCCACGGCAAGGTCTCTGGTTATATCCGGCATATCTATGTCGATATTGGCGATCGTGTTCACGAGGGCCAGACGCTGGCCGTGCTGGAGGTGCCGGAGCTCGACGCCGAAGTCGCAGGCGCACAAGCCGGTATAACCCAGACCCAGCAGAACATCGAGCGGCTGCAGAACGAGGTCGCACGGGAGGAGGCGAACTACGCTGCCGCGCATGCAAATTATGTTCGCCTGAAAAAGGCCTCCGATCAGCAGCCGGGGCTGGTGGCAGCGCAGGAGGTGGACGACGCCCTGGCGCGTGACCGCTCGGCCGCGGCACAAGTGGACGCAGCGAAGTCCGCAGTGGCCGCTGCGCAGGGGCAGCTCGGCGTCTCGCGCGCCGATAACCTGCGTGTCAGCAGTCTTGTCCATTACGCAACGATCACAGCACCCTTTAGTGGTGAGGTGACCATGCGCTACGCCGATACAGGCTCTCTCATTCCAGCAGGGACTTCCGAGAATTACGGCCAAGCCGTCGTTCGTCTCGCCCAAAGCGATGTCCTCCGGCTGCGTATGCCCATCCCCGAGCAGGATGTCCCGCTGCTACATGTGGGATCGAAGGCAATGATTCATGTCCAGGCGACGGGACAACAGTTTCCCGGCTCGGTGGTTCGCTACACCCGGGATGTTTCCAATGCAACCCGGACCATGCTTGCCGAGGTCGATGTCCCCAATCCAGGTCTGACGCTCACGCCGGGCATGTACGCCGATGTCACCTTCGCGTTGCAGCAAAAGACCGGTGCTCTGATCGTACCGCCGTCTGCCATTATCCAGGGCGATCAACCGTCCGTGATGCTGGTCAATGGCAGTAACCGGGTTCAGCGAAGGTCCGTTGTCCTCGGCATTGCTGGCGCAAACCAGCAGGAGATTACAGGAGGTCTAAGCGAGGGAGACCGAGTCATCATCGGCGAATTGTCCACGTTGCAACCTGGCGAGAAAGTTAAGCCACAGGCCGCCTCACCCGACCTTGTTACCTACCACCAGCAGACACATAAGGGAGATAAGTAGCCATGTCGTCGTTTGCGATTCGATATCCATTTCTCATTCTGATGGCGTGTCTGGTTGTAGTGGTCGTTGGTGTGGCAGCCATTGTTGGGATGCCTGTCGATCTCTTTCCCCCGGTCAAGATTCCGGTTGTTGTCGTTGCCACGTTCTACGCGGGCATGCCGCCACAACAGATCGAGTCCGATATCACGGACAGTGATGAGAGATTCTTCACCCTGGGAAGCAACATCGATCACATCGAATCACGGTCGCTGGCTGGTGTCAGCCTGATCAAGATTTACTTTCATCCCGGCACGGACCCCAACGCGGCTGTGAGCAGCATCTCGAACCTCGCATTGGCCAATCTGCGGCGTTTGCCGCCTGGAACACTGCCGCCGGTCGTGCTGAGCTTCGACGCAGCAAATCTTCCGGTGTGCCTCATCACGCTCAAGGGCGCCGGAATGAACCAGACTCAGTTGAAGGACCTGGCGCAGTTCAGCGTGCGCAACCAGGTCGCAAACGTACCCGGCGCGTCCGTCCCGCAGCCATATGGCGGAACCTATCGGCAGATCATGGTCTATGTCGATCCTCTCAAACTGCAAGCGTCGCAGCTGAGCGTGACTGATGTGGTGCATGCCGTCAACGATTCGAACCTCATTTTGCCGGCCGGCGACGTCCGCATCGGACCCAAGGACTACAACATTTACGCAAACAGCCAGGTGCCTACGCCCAACGATGTCAACGGCATTCCGTTGCGCACTGTAGGCAATTCCTCGATCCTCATCGGAGATATAGGACATGCCGTAGACGGAGGCCAGTTGCAGACCAACATCGTCCGCGTAGACGGTCAGCATTCTGTCTATATCCCGATCCTCAAACAGGGCGGCGATTCCAATACGATCACCATCGTCAATGGCGTCCGCAAGGCCACAGCCCATTTGCTCGACATCCCCGAGGCCTTGAAAACGAGCGTCGTCTTCGACCAATCGGTCTTCGTTAAAACGGCGATCAAGAACGTCATCAGCGAGGGCGCCATCGGCCTTTGTCTTACAGGTCTGATGATTCTGCTCTTTCTCTGCAATGTCCGAGCGACGGTCGCGGTGATGCTGTCGATCCCGATCTCCTGTATCGCAACCTTTCTGATCCTGGATGCGTTTGGAGATTCCATCAACACGATGGTGCTCGGCGGCATGGCCCTCGCGCTGTCACGGCTCATCGACAACTCGGTCGTCGTGCTTGAGAACATCTTTCGACATTTCGAGATGGGTTCAAACAGCCGCGAAGCGGCAGAGAGGGGAGGCAAAGAGGTCCAGTTGGCCGTTCTCGCTGCAACCTGCAGCACGGCCATCGTGTTCTTCCCGGTGGCTCTGCTCACAGGCGTGAGCAAGTATCTGTTTACCGCGCTGGCCCTCGCGGTGGTGATCGCTTTGTTTTGCTCCTACTTCGTGGCGATGACGGTTGTACCGCTCTTCTGTTCCCGCTTTATCAAGCATACCGGTCACGGCAACGAGCATGAAGCCGCCCAAAAGGACGATTCTGTGCCGGAGCCCTTGCGCGGAGGGCATGAGAAGAAGAACATCTTCGCGAAGATTGTCTACCGCTTTAATCAAGGGTTCGGCTGGCTGCAGGGGCGCTATGACAGCGCGATCCATTACTGCTTAGGCAGACCCGGCTTAGTCGTCATCGCATTTTCTGCCTTCGTCATCCTCAGCTTTACCTTGTCTCCTTTTCTGGGTCAGGCCTACTTTCCGCGCACCGATCCAGGCCAGTTTGTCATTAGCGTGAAAGCGCCAAGTGGTACCCGGATTGAACTCACCGACCAGTACATCGCTCATGTCGAGGACGATGTCCGGAAGGTGGTCGCAGCGAAAGACCTGAACATGATCGTTTCAAACATCGGTGTAACGCCCGATCTGTCGGCGATCTATACGCCAAACTCAGGCATGCATACCGCTTTTGTGCAGGTCAGCTTGAAGGAAGATCACAGCCTGAGCAGTTTTGTTTACATGGAACGCGTGCGGGCCAAGCTGGCGGCTGATCTGCCCGAGATCCAAACCTACTTCCAGACCGGCGGTCTCGTCGATTCGATTGTCAATCAGGGTCTGCCGGCTCCGTTTGACATCCAGGTCAGCAGCAACGATATGGACGGTGGATACGCGGTAGCGCAACAGCTTGCCCAGCGCTTACGCGCAGTCCACGGCGTCAGCGATGTCTTGATTCCGCAGGACGTCGACTATCCCGGTCTTGCCCTCAACATCAACCGCCAACGGGCCAGCCTCGAAGGTCTGACGCCCAAGAATATTGTCGATAACGTGATCACGGCCATGACGTCGAATGGCGTGGTCGACCCTAGCTACTGGATCGATCCGAAGACCGGAAACAATTACCTGCTGACGGTCCAATACCCTGAGACGCAGGTTCAAACCTTGCAGGACTTCAAGCAGATCCCGCTTCGATCCTCGGATGGCAAGAACACAACCCCACTCGAAACGGTCGCCTCTATCAAAGCGATCAATACACCGACGGAGGTAGATCACTACCAGCTTCGCCGCGTGTTCGACGTCTACGTAATGCCCAAGGCGGAAGACCTGAACAGCATCAGCAAGCAGGTCAGTCAGATCGTCAACGGCACCCATCCCCCGCATGGGACGATTCTGACGATTCGCGGTTCGGTCAATAATATGCACGACTCGTTCAAGTCTTTCGCTATCGGCCTTGTCCTCTCCATCGTGCTCGTTTTCCTGATCCTGATGGCGCAATTCGCCTCGTTCGTCGACCCCTTCATCATCCTGCTGGCTATCCCTCCGGGAATCGCCGGCGTGATCCTCTTCCTGCTGACCACACATACCTCGCTGAACATCATGAGCCTGATGGGCGTGCTGATGATGACCGGCATCGTTGTTTCGGACAGCATTCTGATCGTTGAGTTCACCGGCCAGCTTCGCGCGCAGGGACTCAAGCTTGAGGAAGCCATCATCACCGCCTGTAAAGTACGTTTGCGTCCTATCCTGATGACCACGCTTGCTACTGTGCTTGGCTTAATCCCCATGGCTCTCGCACTTGAGGCCGGCAGTGAACAGTATGCCCCGCTGGCACGAGCCATCCTGGGAGGTCTCACGGTTTCGGGTATCGTGACGGTGTTTCTGGTGCCAAGCGCTTACCTGTTGATCCACCGCCGCATCGAATCGCGCCAAGTGGTGCTCACTCAGGAGGCAACAGCATGAAGCAGACAGTCCTGTTTTTTTTACTTGCTTGCCCGTTTGCGGTATGCGCGCAGAGTTCAATTTCTGCGGCGTCCATCCCCCAGGCGCCCTCGACACCGGCTCAGGTTTCTCCGCTGGAGCCGGATGGTCAAGCAATACCCATTACCCGCGGTGACGCCGAGCGCATGGCCCTGAGGAACAACCCCCGCGTAACGGCGAGTCATCTTCTTGCCCTTGCGGCTGGCCAGGTAACCAGAGAGACGCGCTCGAACGAACTGCCGCAACTCAATGGCAACATGACCGCGGTCAAGGCGGAAGATGCAAGCCGCATTGGCTCAGGGGAACTGAATTCTTCGCGCCTTTACACGCATGCCGGGGCCGGAGGCACGTTGTCGCAACTGCTCACCGACTTCGGCCACACGAGGGACCTTGTCGCCAATAGCCGCCTGCAGGCAAAGGCCCAGCAACAGAATGCTCTTGCTACGGAGCAGGACGTCCTGATCGCTACCGACCAGGCGTTTTATCGCTTGCTGGATGCGCAATCCCTCCTCGACGTTGCCGTTGCCACAGTGAAGGCAAGAGGCGACGTCCAAAACCTGACGCTGGCACTGACGAAGAACGCCCTCAAGAGTGACCTCGATCTGAATATCTCCTCCGCTGATCTTTCGCAGGCACAGCTGCTTCAGCTCGATGCCGAAAACTCGGTCGCTTCGGCCAGAGCCGCGTTAGCCGAACTTCTCGCCGCTCCCCCTGCAACACAATATCGCGCCGTCGATGATGGGACCGCAGCACCTCCTCTGCCGCCTGACAATTCCTCGGCACTCATTAAAGACGCCCAGTCGCAGAGGCCGGATCTGCAGGCACTACGTCTCGATACCCAGGCCGACCAGAAGTTCGCTCGTGCGCAGGAGTTGCAACGCCTGCCCAGCATCTCTGCGCTCGCTATAGGCGGCGTAACCCCCGTGAGACCGGACGGCGGAATCTTTACACCAAACTGGTATGGCGCAGCAGGCGTGAATCTGACACTGCCTGTCTTCACGGGATTTCGCATCAATGCGCAGGCGCAGGAAGCTCGTCTTCGCGAAAGAGCATCGGAGAAGCAAACCCAGGAACTTTCAGACGCCATCGCACGCGACGTTCGTATCGCAACCCTATCGGCACAAACCGCCTTCCGGCGGATTGGGGTCGCCGAGGCATTCCAGAAGCAGACGACCCAGGCTCTGAACCTCGCTCAGACGCGGTACAAGTTAGGCCTGAGCTCGATTGTGGAACTTAGCCAGGCTCAGTTACAAAGCACCCAGGCCACAGTCGAAGCCGTCAATACCCGGTTCGATTACCTCCTTGCATTGAGATCACTCGACTACGCCCGAGGTCAACTTACCCCATGAGTGCGGCCTTCGATCGTTGATGCCCGTTCGACGCAACAGAATGGATTTCATTCGGTGCACAAGACGTCTGGCAGCGCGAGTCTTTGGTCTGATGGAAGGCGGACCCATGTCCTGCTGTTCAACCGCAGAGACCGCGAGATGCGCACCTACATGGCGAAGATGGGCATCGCAAGTAATCTTGGAAAAACATTGATCGCTTGGGATATTTCATTCCCTCCTCGTCACTTTCCATAAGGGAGCAAAACATATGAAAGTCACGGCTCAGCTAATAGCAGAGGCAAACCTTAGCGTTCAACTCGCGCAGGCGCGCGATCGTACTGGTCTCAGCTCGATCGCTAAACTCAGTCAGGCGCTGCTTCAGCAATCCAGCGCGGAGATAGACAGTGCGAATGCCCGCTACCAATACCGTGTTGCGCTCGCAACGCTCAAATAGGAAGAGGGCGCGAATCCCTACCTGGCGCTTCTTTTGCAAGCAGACGCGGAATAATCCGCGCACCCTGTGCCACTTCACTATTGAAAGCGGATTCCGCGCAACACATAAGCCGCTCGACATTCAGCACCGGAGGGATAGCCACATGAAACACGCTGCATTAAAGCACAGCAGAACGACCAACGGCTCCGCGAGTTATCGGGTCGAGAACAGGAGAGAAGACCAATGATTGATAAGGAGAAGGAGAGTGAGTTCGTAGAGAGTCCATCGCGACGGAGTTTTCTGGAGGTTGGTTCTGCTGCAATCGCAGCAGTGGCGTTTGCGGGAGTAGCGGCGAATGCACAGCAGCGAGAGGACACTCGCAATGCTGAAGGGGATCATTCCTCGAGCGATCCAGGGCAGGAAAACAAGCCACTTCTTGATGAGAATCCAAATTCGAACACGCCACCTCCGACCGATCATGGGGACATCGGCCCCATCTGGTATTCCTTTGACATAGCGAGGAAACGCCTGGAAGAGGGGGGCTGGACGCACCAGGTAACGCAGCGCGAACTGCCTCCTTCAACAGAACTCACCGGCGTCAACATGCGTCTTACTCGAGGCAGCTTCCGCGAATTGCATTGGCACACGGCAGATGAGTGGGCCATCATGCTCTATGGCAACGCCCGCGTCACTGTTCTGAACCCAGACGGAACCATATTCATTGACGATGTGACCAGGGGCGACCTCTGGTACTTCCCTGCCGGGTATCCCCATTCCATTCAGGGGCTGGGTCCGGATGATGGTTGCGAATTCCTTCTTGTCTTTGATCAAGGTCTGTTCTCGGAAGACAACACTTTCCTAATCTCTTCGTGGGTCGCACACACACCGCCAGAAATCCTGCAAAAGAATTCCAATCTCGATCAAAGCGCCATCGCAAAGCTCCCAAAAGAAGAACTCTATATCTTTCCCGCCGATCTTCCGGCATCGTTGGCGCGGGATAAAGCGGCCATTGGCGGGAGGAGTGTCGAGTCTCCCATCCAGTACACCTTCAAAATGGCGGCGATGCCACCAACAAAGAAAACATCTGGAGGCGAGGTCCGTATCGTCGACTCCCGCAACTTTCCAGTCTCGAAGAACATAGCGGCCGGACTGGTCACCCTCAAGCCAGGAGCATTGCGCGAATTGCATTGGCATCCAAATGCCTCTGAATGGCAGTTCTATCTGGCAGGCAAGGGCCGTATGACTGTATTCATGCCTCCAGACAGGGCTCGCACAATGGACTTCAACGCGAATGACGTTGGTTTTATACCGCCCGTAGCCGGTCATTACATCGAGAATACGGGCGATACCGATCTCGTCTTTCTCGAAATGTTCAAGGCCGACCAATACATGGACTTCTCCATGAACAACTGGATCAGACGGCTCCCTCCTGAGATGGTGACTGCACACCTAAACATCGATGAGGCAACCATCCGGAAGTTCCCTGCAGAGAAGCAGGTGGTGATTGCAGGATAGCCGCTCATCTTATGGCGATGCTGAAGGACTCACAGTAGTCATTCCGCACCGCAGTTATCGACACAACTATTAACTCACAATTCTTAAGAGGTCTTACAGAATGGAAACGCAAACACTCACGTTTGCAAGTTCTCCCTTTGTGCCGGTCGCTATCGGCTTTTTCGGCTTGGGTACTGGCTACTTTATCTGGGGTGGCCAAGCCTTGCTTGGGTTTCCTAAGACCAGTCCCGAGGTCAACCGATCCATGGGGTTATGGGGTTTCTGGATGCCGGGCTTCATGCAGTTCCTCACCGGCATCTACCTGCTGACCGGATTGACGTGGTTTAACGTCTTCCGCAATGCGGCTCCTTTGTATATGGCAGGCCTCGCGTTCACGGCTTACGGCATTCACTGGTTCGCGATGGCCCATCGGCGATATATCGGCTCCGCCGCACAGCTCGATGGTTGGATGGCCATAGCATTCCTGTTTCTCAGCATTCTGGGCGTCGACGTTTTTTGGCGGTCCGGAGACATTCCCGTGATGATCATCTTTGTCGGCCTAACCTTGATCTATGCCACCGAAGTTCCCACCCGCTTATTGTCTTGGAATTCAGGTAATCGCATTATTGGTTTGTTTCAGCTTATTACTGGTGTCTGGCTCATGTACTGCACCTATGCGGTGACTGTAGATCTGGCGTTGGGTGCCAAAGCCTGGATTTAGGCGAATCCAATGCAGGTATCTCTTTCAATGACATAGCTCCTGGCTGCAATAGATGCGTGCCTGGAGCTAAGAGAGCCAAGTAGAAGTTTACGCCACCCTTCATCTCGTCCCTGCTGGTCCACCGGAGTTATCCGTGGAGGAGGATTTCGTCTGTCTCAATGGCAGTGATGACGACCACCGCGATTCGTTTACTAATCCAATGAAAGGTAAAGTATGTTGAACTTCCCCCGATTCACGATCTCGACAAATGACAGAAGTGCTGCCACGGAAGAGGCAGAGCCATTTTTCTCAAAGGACTTTTCAACCCCGGCCAGGCTGCATTTCTATAAGCGATTCCGCATGCTCGGCCTGTTGGCCGTCTGCATGGCGCCGTGCTTGATGTCATATGCCCAGACACAGACCTACGCGGATTACCCGCGGACCCGAGGCGGGGTTGAGCAATGGAAACAGGATGACATTCCTTCCTGGCTGAGTCTGGATGGGCAGATCAGGCTCCGCACCGAGGACTTTACCTCCTATCAATATACCCCAGGCAATGACCGGATCTACGACCTGACCCGCATTTATGGCGGACTCACAGTTCGCCCTACCTCCCACCTCACTGGCTATGCGCAGTTCATTGACGCACACGCTTTAGGGTTGCCAGTGAACATTGTCGGACCGACTATGCGCGACGCCTTCGATCTGCGCCAGGGCTATCTTGAATACCACAACGAAGACAATAATTTTCGGCTGTACGCAGGCCGGAAGGAGTTGCGGTACGGCAGTGAACGCGTCGTCGGAATCAGCGACTTCACCAATGTCAGTAGAAGCTGGGATGGATTCTTTGGACATTTTGGTGACAGAACGGACAAGAACAACGTCGACATCTTCAGTACCTCGGTCGTTAAGATTAATCCTACTTCGCTGGATACGCACGGGGCAGGGCTGACCTTTCACGGCGTCTATGGAACCATCGGTTCGTGGATTCCAAATACCGTGCTCCAGCCATTTGTTCTGGTCAGAGCCTTGCCGCGTGTGGAGAGCCAACAGGGAATCTACGGCTCAGAGGTAGAGACAACATTCGGAGCTGAAACGGAGGGCCGTCTCCCTGCGGGGTTTGAGTACGACATTTTAGGAGACCTGCAGCGCGGCAGTTACTCGAACGACTCTATTCATGCCGGCGCAGGTATTGTAAAGGTCTCCCATCTGTTTGATTCTCTTCCGTGGAAGCCCCGGCTTGGCGGAGAGTATGACTACGCCACCGGCAACCCTCATCGGAACCCCAACCGCATCGGCACCTACGATCAGCAATATCCCAGTGACCACAACGCTTTTGGCCTCTTTGATCTCTTTGGCTTCCAGAACATCGAGCAGCGAAGAGTCAATCTCGACCTTGGGCCGACAAAGAATCTCTCGCTGTTGTTCCAGGGGGAAGCCATTGGCGTCGCTTCACGGTTTGACAGTGTTTATAACACTGGAGCAGGAGTTGTAGTGCACGCTCCAACCCATGGCTTTGCCACCAGCGGAATTGGCGACGCCTTTGATGCGTCAGCAAAATATGTGTTCCACCATTACTGGGTCGTAAATGCCGGAGTTGCACACCTCTTTCCGGGGAGCCTGCTGTCGGCCAATGATCATGGGGCGCCCCTCACGTATTCGTATTTCGGTATTACCTACCGTTTTAGTGCGGGTAAGTGATAAATGAGGTCTTATTAAGGACGAGTCATGAATCAGCGCCGGTATTTCAGGCGGTTCTCGTCGAGCATCGTTAAGCACGGCGTTATGAAACCTCATGTCTCGTATTGCATGACGACTATAGGGATCGACTAAGAACAATTGATGACTGAGTGGGGAACCAAATCCCTGATTGGCGCGTCTTTTGCATTCTTTCGCAGAAAAAGTAGCAGGCGCGGAATAATCCGCGCATCCTGTGCCACTTCACTACTGAGGGCGGATTTCGCGCAACACACAAACCGCTCGACATTCAGTACCGGAAGGATCGCCACATGAAACACCCTGAATTGCGTCTCGTATTAGGCGTTTGTTTTGCCGCACAGATAGCTCCGATGGCAGTATTCGCGCAAGTCGCCCACCGAACTCTGGAGTGAAGGGAAAACGTGAAGCCGTGAACCGTGACTTTATCTCTATCCAGGTGAAATCGGGGATTGCGGTTATTGAGCCTGAAATCGCGCTCTCCAGGGTTTCCTGAACGTGAAAGAGACAAAATGCCGGCGGTGTGCCGGTGCTGCTATCGGGAAGGAGAAGGTTATGAGCACCACAGACGTCATCGTTAACGAATCCATCTGTGAGGCGGTTCTGGTTTCAGAGGCAAGGGCTGGAAGGCACGATGCTTTTGATGAGCTATGCCGACGCTATTCGAGCAGACTGATGGGAAGCATCCGCCGGCTTTTGCAGGACCGATGTGATGCGGAGGATGCACTCCAGGAGACGTTTCTGAGTGTGTTTACTCACCTGAAAAATTTTCAGGGGCGATCCAGCCTTTCCACCTGGATGACAAGAGTCGCAGTCAATGCTGCTTTGTCGCGGTTGCGCAAAAGCAGGGGCACAATGGTCTCTATCGACGAAGCCGGAGAAGAATCTGGGCTGGCGCTGAGTTCTGTTCTGCAGGATGGCGCGCTAGACGCGGAGCGGCGACTGATTCAGGCGCAGCAGGAGGAGCTTCTGGCAAAGGCCATCGCTCAGTTGCCGTCATTACTTCGTTCCGTGCTCGAACTGCGCATTCGGGACGGATACTCGGGCAAGCAGATTGCCGCGAAGATGGACATCTCCGAATCGGCTGTCAAATCGCGCTTGGGCCGGGCCTATCTGCTTCTTCGCGAGGGGCAATACTCTGGAGCGCATGCGTTCCCTCGACCTGCAGCTCCCCGGTGTCGCCTGTCTCCGATCTGAGAGTGAGCAAGATGCTGCGGACAGCAATCCTGACATTCATCGCCAGTATTCCCGGAGTCATGGTCGCCGCTTCCATGGTTGCAGCGATTGCCTTTTTGCAGAAGGAAGGTGCTTACACATACGTCACCGTGTAGTCCTCAGGAAAGGCATTTGCAATGAAAGTATTCTCACAGTTTGTTTCTATCTTTCTAGCAATCACGGCGCGCCACTCGTTTTTGCGCAGGCGCCTCCTCCGTGGAGCAAAGGAGCTAACGACCCAGCAACGCAAAAAGGTTACGTCTTCCATGTTTCCGATGTGGACAATGTGCCCGATCTGCACGGCAATCCATGCAATACGAGGCTGCTCATGTTCATCGGAGGCAATCAGCTCTTTGTGCTTCCTCAACTGGTTGCGGCTTTTGAGCGGCAGCACCCAGAACTGATGGGACATATTTACTACGAGACGCTGCCTCCCGGAATCCTGCGCCGGCAGATCGCTGCCGATGACACACTCACACTGGACAATCTCACCATTCAGGTGAAGCCCGACGTATATGAAGCCGGAGTACGCGCCGTCCGCCAGATGGAGCTTAACGGCAAACTGAGCGGCGTCGTGGAATACGCGACCAATGATCTGGAGATCATGGTTCCGGCTGGAAATCCTAAACACATCGAGTCACTAAAAGATCTGGTGCGGCCCGATATCCGTCTCTCCATGCCGAATCCAAAGTGGGAAGGCGTAACAAACCAGATTGTCGCTTCGCTGCGCAAGGTCGGAGGCGAAAAACTGTATCAGGCGGTCTATCAGAACAAGGTCAAGAACGGCCAGACGATTCTGACCGAAATCCATCACCGGCAGACTCCCATGCGCATCATGAGCAAGCAAGTAGATGCGGGTGTGACCTGGGCCTCTGAGGTTCGCTTTCAGATGAGGATCGGAAATCCGATTCAGGGTGTCGAAATTCCGGAAAATCAGAATGTTACGGCAATTGACGCTGGCGGCGTCATGAACAATGCTCCACACCCCATGGCCGCTGCGCAGTGGCTGGCCTTTCTGAAGAGCCCGGAAGCGCAGGATGTCTATCACCAATATGGGTTCCGCTCACTACCGGCATTGTCCCATTAGGAGGGCTGCTATGCGCTCGACATGGTGCACTGCAGCAACAGCGGTAATTGCTTTTGCGGCCGCACTGCTTTTTGCGCTGGCTTCTGGTTGCTCCGGCAGCCAAAGAGCGCAAACCACATCAGCAAGGAGACCGGAAGATGCGGCGGCGCTGTAACAAGCAACGCTGATTCATCAGGGAAAAGTCATCTTAGATGAAACGCCAAAACACACTCAGGAATACGTGCGAAACAAATTGTTCTGCAACGAGTGTCATTTTCAGAGCGGCACAGCGGCATACGCAGCGCCCATGATTGATATGGCGAGGTTATTCCCCATGTTCAACAAGAGAGCAGGACACGCTATCTCCCTCCAGAACAGGATTCGGGAATGCTTCTCTCGCAGCGAAGCTGGTAAGCCGCTGCCCCTTGATAGCCCGCAAATGAATGCCTTGGTTGCCTAGATCGTTTCGCCGCTAAAAGTCGAACCTGTGCCGTTACACCAATGCCTATTCCGCCAACGCGCGGCCCCTCAGTGTAAGTACTCAGATCCAAATTGCCGCATTCGTGGCTGTGTCGGTACTGGGAAAAATGCAGGAGCGGGAATAAATCGCACGGTCTGCACCACTCTATTGGTGAACCATAACTGAGAGGAGCACAGCGAATTCGTGCACATCAGCAATCAGACATTGCACGGCTGGGTCCGAGAGCGTCAGCGGCTCCTCCAACAATTCGAAGGAGAGATGTAATGACAGAGACACACGCAATCCACGAGCAGCATTCGTATCAGGATGGTTCGAATGTCGGTCACACGGCAGTGACGCACAATCGCCACACTGATTCCCTCCACGATGGGCACCTACACTCGCTCCACGAGAAACATCTCGACGAGCACTCAATCGAAGTCTCTGTCTCGAACCCCGAAGCCTGTACTCCCAATCACACCTGCGAAGGTCATGAAGATGGTCACAAGCACGGGCCTGGCTGCGGGCACGAGGCGGTTTCTCATGGCGATCATGTCGATTATCTCGTCGCCGGCCATTTACATCATCTGCACGGAAATCACTGCGACAATCACGGCGACGCGCAGCTAGCGTAACCGGGGTCTCAAACAGAGAGAGCCGGCGAGCCGGCTCTCTCTGTTGCTTCCAAGCCCTGCGCAATGGGCAGATACGGCAGCCGCTTTCCCTCCATTCTTCAGTTCCACCGCATTCCGTAAGGTTCCACGCCGAATGCGAAGGACCAGAGCCGCGGCCAGTCCTTTAAAGGTTCTGGACCAGGCGCGCGGCGTCAAGCTGAGGAACTGCTCTGAGTACATCCGGGAGTAGATCAACCGGTAGAGACGCGCGTCGACGCGGAACGGAAAGGGAATTGGCGGGATAGAGGAATACGTATGTGGATTGTATGTTTGGCATTGCGGCGGCCCGACACGTTTGTGGGGCACTGTTGCATTAACTTGCTGATGCACAGTTCATCTTTGCTTTGGTGATGCTTAGGCGGCAATCTGAAAGACATCGAACAGCTTGGCCAACGCTTACAGCCTGGATACAGCGACGACCACGGCAGCTATTCCTTTCATGCCATGGCTCTTGATCAGGTTCAAGTTACGCGACAACTCGGACACGAGCGCCTCCTGGTAGCTGGACACGATCTTGGTGGGCGAGTGGCCCATCGGCTTTGTTTGGATAACCCCCAATACCGTCGAGAAAGTAGACCACATGAGCAACTACGAAACATAAAACGTACATCTGCATCTGGAGGGTAAATCCACCTATGCTGATTCCGCAACTGACGCGGTCTTTAGAGTGTCGCTGTAATTCCAAGCTTTTCAATAAGTTAGCCATGAGAAAAAGTTGGGTCCAATTAGAATGCAATCCAAACGTCTTCGACTTCGCCAACTTCGCCTTTAAGAGTCTCATAAGAGATGACTTAAGAGCTTGTGGGATGGAAGAATACCGTATGAGCCCCTAGATATTGCCCAGGGAGTCATCTTCGCCCGTAACCTATTGACTCTAAAGGAATGAGAGATTGATCAGCCCTTGCTTAGAAGTGAGCAATGTCGTGCAGGAAATCCTTGTAAGTTATTGATTATAAAATGCTTGGTCGGGGAGAGGGGATTCGAACCTCCGACCCCCTGGTCCCGAAATAACAACCGATGTACTAAGCTGTTGATTCTTTTGGGCTGGTAGTGCGTCTAAGTAGTCCCAAATACACGGTATTCGGCAGCAATTGGACCCAAGTTGGACCCAAGTTTTCCGCCGCTGGGCGTTAGGTCAGAAGCTCTTCGTTAGGGCGTCACGCGTCGTCGACGTCAAATTGGCAGCGCTGGTTCCATCCTGACCGCCTGGGATGCGAGCGAGCACGCCCTGATGCCAACTCGCCTGCGACCTAGGTATTAAGCTGGACTCCTCTCCAGAAATGGAGTATAAATAATCCAGAAAAGTAGTGCGAGGTTGTTGACGATGGCCACTCTAGCGTACCCCGTCACCCGGTACTCACCTCCGGAATTAGTCGACTTGAGCTCTAGAGAGCAGCGCGAGAGGCTCAGCGCTTCGGGGCTGAAGGCGCTTTTCAACATCGCGGACCGATGGAAGCTGCGAGCGGAGGATGTTCGCGAGCTCTTGGGCGGAGTTGCGAACGGTTCTTATTTCGAGATGAAGAAGCATCCCGAGAGCAAGGTTCTGGATGCTGATCAGATGTTCCGCATCTCTTACGTGATCGGAATCTTTAAGGCTCTCCACATCCTTCACAGCGAGCAGCTTGCGGACGAGTGGGTTAAGCTTCCAAATTCTAATCGGATTTTCGGAGGCCGCACGCCTTTGGAATACATGACTAGAGGTGGGGTGCCCGCCATGCAGATTGTGCGGCGCCTGCTCGATGCCCGTCGGGGTGGTTTGTGAGTTGGTTTTTCGCTTACCCCTACTCTGCACAATGAGATGAGCCTCGATGTCATTACCTCTTACGCGTGTTCGGCGCCACAACACCCATCGTCTTATCCAATCGAAGTACAGCCCAAGAGAAGACAGTGTACTCGCCCTCATTGCGAATAACGGAGATCACTTGGCTCACATTTTCGATTTTGACAATGCCACGAACGACCGGTTGCTGGCAGAGCACCAGCTGCTTCCTGGCATCAGCGCCCAAGAGCTTGTTGCCGAGGTACCATACGCAAGTGTTGTTAACGCGGCCTACACCCATGCACGACCCGAAGGTAGCAGGTTCAATGGCCCGGATCGTGGTGCCTGGTACGCTGCCTTTGACGTCCGCACTTCTCAGGCTGAGGTGGCTTTTCATAAGAGTGTGGCTCTCGCAGAAATTAGCCGGTTCGTCGACAACGTGACCTACGATGACTACCTGGCCGACTTCAATTCCGATTTCCACGATCTGAGGAGTGCTTCTGAGAAACAGGACTGTCTCGATCCGAACAGTTACGTCGCATCGCAAACGCTGGCACTCGAGTTACTGGAGTCTGGATCCCATGGGATCTTGTATGCGAGCGTACGTCGACCCAAGGGAATCTGCGTCTGCTGTTTCCGCCCGGCTCTCATTACGAATGTGCGCAAGGGGCCAACGTACCAATTCATTTGGGACGGGATGCCAACACCGACTATAACAAGACTGTAAGTTTGCACGATATGGCATTGCAGTGCATCGGCTGACCACCATGCGTGCATCCCCCGTGAATCAGGACCATGGATTCCAGGTCTTCTACCCAGATGTCTCCGTCATTTCCGGGAGCCAAAACAGCATTCCAAGGCTTGAAGGGGAGAGTGACCGGTACCAAGTTCGTTTTGCGGAAAGCGATCCACACCGTAGTTGGTTCCAACCCAGATATTTCCTTCGCGACCTTGAAGAATGGCGCGGCAACATCGGCGCAAATCCATCCTTGGCGGTGAACGACTCGACCTCGGTGCTGAATTCTTTGATCCGACCCGTCAGCAGCTCGGGAGTCGGAGAACGACGAAGCCCGTCGCCTATGGTGGTGATCCACAGGGCGCCATCTCTATCAAAAAGAATTTCCGCGGAACCGACCTTGATTTCGGTTTCGTCAGCAGGCCGCTGCTGATCGGATAGAGGGATGGTCCGGACGGATCTCGTCGTTTTAGCGATCCACAATTTCCCGTTTGCTGCTTGTGCGATTTGAAGTATCTGGCCAACCGCGATACCCGTCAGATGAAATCGCCTCGCGCCTGACGGAAGAAAAACCAGGGTGTCCTCGGTAGCAACCCAAAGTGTTCCTTGACGATCTAGAAAAACTGCGTGCGCAGACTTCCGAGGTACGAAGCCTGGGAACGATTTCGAACCGTATGGAACCGGTACCGTACCGAGGCCACGGCGCTGTACTTCCTGCCTCACTTTGGCGGAGCCTATGCGGAGGCGTCTAGCGCCTCGGCGATCGGGTCAAACTCGTCAAGCGGCCAGTCGATCCCATAGATCCCATAGTCCGACTCCGTGGCGAAGGTCTCACCGCAGGTCCCGCAGATCATTCCACCGTAGGTAGATTACTTCCCCAACCTCTATTGCGAACCTCTCGTCAGCTATTCTTGCGCTGTACAATAATCAACCGGTCACCGCGCTTTGCACTGAGGTAAGTCCAGACCCACTGCAGGAAAACGCTGAATCGCAAGCTGCTCTCAGCCAGAAACTGTATGTGGATCAAGGCCCAGACGAACCAGGCCAAGAAACCGCTCATCGTGACACGCCCGCTCTGCAACACGGCAAAATTCTTCCCGACTACGGCAAGGTTGCCCTTGTCGAAGTAACGAAAAGGAGGAAGCTGTGATTTCTTGGCGACCTGCCGAAAGATTGATTTTGCGGCGTAACGCCCTTGCTGCATGGCAACCTGCGCGACTCCAGGGAGTGGCCGGCCATCTTGATCAAGGGACGCGGTATCGCCAATTACGAATATGTCAGGATGATCCTGGACCGTGAGATCCTGCCTGATGCGGACACGACCTGCACGGTCTACGTCACAGCCAAGCCATTTACCGGCCGGCGACGGGGCAACTCCCGCTGTCCATATCACCGTCCTGCTCGGAATTCGCTCATCGCCAACCACTGCGCCTTCTTCATCGATTGCTTGAACTGCTTTCTCCAGACGCACATCTACGCCCAATCGCAATAAACGAAGCCTCGCCACTTCCGAAAGACTTTCGGCGAACGTTCCAAGAGGGCGTTTTCCTATGTCAACTAGAATGATGTGTGCGGACTTTGGGTCGATTCGACGGAAGTTCTTCCGTAACGTCGTCCGGACCATGACGGCAATTGCGCTTGCCATCTCTACGCCAGTCGGTCCAGCGCCCACCATGACGAAAGTCATCAGTGCTTTCCGGCGCTCAGGATTTTCCTCAGACTCTGCGTTTTCAAAGGCCGTGAGTATGTGATTGCGTAAGGATTCAGCATCCGCGAGACTTTTCAATCCTGGAGCGAAGTGTGCGTACTCGTCATGTCCAAAGTAGCTGTGGGTAGCCCCCGTCGCCAGCACCAGGTAATAGGGAGCTTTTGTTTTGCTAGCTCCCGATTTCTTGAGACTCAATTCAATCATTGAAAATCGATACCTGGAGTTGAATCGCGTACAAGCGATATTTCCGCCGAGCACGCGATCCGGGGATTCGATGGAGTCACTCTCGCTCGAGCGGATTACGAATCGACCGCATCGGTTCTGGAGAAGATGGGTTTTGCGGGGGTTGCTCAGGAAGGCAATCGCATTCGGTTTGTCTCGCCTTCGACTGCTCCGGGGAACCGCATCGACATCCTCGTTCAGTCGCAGGGTGTCGATCGACGCACGGGTGCAGGAACCGTGCATCACATCGCAACATCGCATTCCGGGCGCCCGAACGACAGCGCGCAGATTGAATGGCGTGAGGCGCTATCCAAAGTGCCACTGCACGTGACACAGGCGCTCGATCGAACTTGCTTCCACTCCATTTACTTCCGTGAGTCTGGCGGCGTTTTGTTTGAAATTGCCACCGACCCACCGGGATTCACATTCGATGAGCCGGTCGAACATCTTGGCGCAGCGCTCAAACTGCCGCCGTGGCTTGAAAGTCGCCGCGCAGACATTGAACAAGTGCTTTTGCCAATAGAATTGCCGCACCTGCGAAAAGAGCGGACAGATGACTGACCCGCACACCAACATGCCTCTTGCTTACGCCGGCCACGATCTCAATGGCGCGCGTTGCGCGGTGATTCTTCTGAATGGCCGCGGCAGTTCAGAAGAGGACATCCTCGGACTTGCCGAGACCTTCTATGACGAACGGATCGCCTTCCTCGCCCCTCAGGCCGCGAACCGCACATGGTATCCATATTCTTTTCTCGCGCCGGTCGAAGAAAACGAGCCGTGGCTCCCTTCAGCGATTGAGAGGGTTGAGAGCCTCATTGATAGCTGCGTGGCCGCAGGCATTCAGCGCAGCAGTATCGTGGTTTGCGGATTCTCTCAGGGCGCTTGTCTTGCCACCGAGTTCATCGCACGGCATCCTGCGCATTACGGGGCGCTCATTGCATTCACCGGTGGCCTCGTTGGTCCATCCGATCTTGAGCTCCAGCATGAAGGCTCGCTAACGGGAACGCGAGCGCTATTGAGTTCAGGAGATCCCGATTCTCACGTTTCCCGGTCCCGTGTCGAAGCTTCAGCTCGTGAACTCGGGCGAATGGGGGCTCGAGTCGAACTCATGCGCTACGCCGGAAGACCGCACACAATCGTGGACAAAGAGTTGGAGGCCGCCCGTTCCTTGATCTTCTCTCCATTGTGAATTCGGTCAGTCTCGCTATTCAAGGGGGGTGAAGTGCTCTCGCCCTTATTGAGGAATGTTCGAAGGAAGCCGTGGGCATTGTCTTTGATCCCGGAAGCCGGTACCACAGAATCGTGAGGCGGTCCCTGCCTGGGGATGGACGGAGCCTACTTCCATGTTCATCACTTCGCCCGACAACTGGCATCCCCATTCCCGCCGCTCGCGGCAGTCGGTGCTAAAACGCGAAAGATTGAAATTGCCACGGCAGTGATCGACATGCGGTATGAGAATCCGCATTACATGGCAGAGGATGCCGGCGTTGCGGACCTCATCGCCGTCGGCCGCTTGCAGTTGGGAATCAGCCGCGGTTTGCCCGAGCAAGTGATCAATGAGGTCGTCGGCGAAATGGCCGGGATGATGAGAGGTGAGGCCAGAGGGCATGGAGTATCGATCCGCACCGATCTGAAAGACGATCTTCCCATGACCGTGGCAGATCTGGTGCAACTTCAGCAGGTGCTCATGAACCTGATGCTGAATGGCATCGAAGCGATGAAGGACACTGGCGGCGTGCTTACGGTGAAGTCGCAATTGGGTGAGGACGGCCGGATCGAGATCGCTGTAAAAGACACAGGGCCCGGGCTGCCCGTGGGCAACGCCGACCAGATATTCGACGCATTCTTTACGACGAAGCCGCAAGGCAGCGGCATAGGCTTGGCAATCAGTAAGTCGATCGTCGAGTCGCATGGCGGCCGGATCTGGGCCCACGGCAACGGCGGTCGCGGCGCGACATTCCATTTACATTGCCGGCGGCTCCCGCGGAACGAACCCTCCCGTGGATGCCGCGTGATTCGGCATTCAGCAGAATGAGTACGCGAACCTAGTCGGCGTTATTTGATGCATTATCCGCCCATGTACGCATTGACAAGGGGGAGTCCACTTGTCTGTATAGTCCCAATCTCAGGACAAATGGAGTAGCGCGGAGCCGATCGAGCAGAAAGATGTGGCTCTATGGGGAAATTGCCTGAACAAGGCAATCCGCCGGTGCCGGTGCCGCAGCTCAGTCCACTTCGCGTCCGTCACTGCAACTCCAGGCCTTTCAATTAATTAGATTTGCGAAAAAACTTGGGTCCAATTAGAGGCCAACTTAAACACTGCTGGACTCACGCGAGTTCACTCTTAACCGACACGTGTGGTATGACTTACGATTTCATTGCATCGAAACATAGCGCATAAACCCCTGAATTTCGTCCAGGGGTTCACTTTGGATCGTAACTCATTGATTCTAATAGCAGGGCGCCTGAGTGACCTTATACCCCGCAGTCCGCATCGGCGTCACAAAATTAACTATAGGATATTGATTATAAAAGACTTGGTCGGGGAGAGAGGATTCGAACCTCCGACCCCCTGGTCCCGAACCAGGTGCTCTACCAGGCTGAGCCACTCCCCGAACATCGATTGAATTAGCCACATACAATCCCGCACCGGCCTGGTCTGTCATCGGCACGAAGCATGCGCTCGTTTGAGTGTATCAGAAGTTGCCTGGGCTTTGCCCCTCCGTTTGCGCGAACTGACCTGCACGGAACTGACCCTGGTGATTCCCCGTATCGCATACCATGCACAGCATGAATTCTTCTCCCGTTGTGCTCCTACTGGCCATCTTTGCGCCAACGATTTCCTTCGCTGCGGCGCCAGCCAATCCAGCTTCTATCCGCAGGCTCGACGGGTCAAAAATTACCATCGACGAGGCAGAATCCTTCGCGAAAAAAAAACCTGGAGGCAAATCACGTCACGGGCGCGCAGATTGCCGTGATTGACCGCGGAAAACTTGTCTGGAGCGCAGCCTTCGGTCTTCGCCGGCGCAGTTCGGATTCGTCTCCAGCCCTGCCCATGGATGCAACACAACACTCTGGGCTGCCCCAATCACCAAGAGCGTCTTCGCGACCTATGTGATGCAACTGGTCGAGCGCGGTGAATTCAACCTCGATCTGCCGATTGCCCAGCAACTCCCGCAACCGCTCGACTCCTACGAACCTTACCGCGACAAGGCATCGCTATTGATGCAGGACCCTACCTGGCTCTCCGTTACCCCGCGCATGTGCTTCAATCACACCTCCGGCCTCGCCAACTTCGCTGATATCGAACCAACCGGACAAGAAGATGCATCTGCGCTTCAAGCCTGGCACGCAATTCCTTTATTCCGGTGAGGGCATCAATCTGGTCCAGTTCGTCATCGAACAGCAAAAACACAAGCCGCTCGATCAGCTGATGCAGGAGGCGATCTTCAACCCGCTCAGTATGACCCGTACTGGCCTCATCTACCGCGAAGAATTTGCGTCGGACGTTGCCGACCGCTACGACCTGAATGAAGTCTTTCGCTCCCAGACCAAGCGCTTTCCCGCCCGCGGAGCTGGCTCCATGACCAGCAGCGCCGAAGATCTGGCGCGTTTCGCGGCCGCGTTATTTGCCGGCAGGATCATCAAACCGGCCACGGAAAAGGCCATGCTCACCCCGACCTTCCGCATACGCACGGAGCATCAATTCGGGATCACAAATCATGAAGGCACTGAGGGACCAGCGGTGGGTCTGGCCTACGGCGTGGGCTGGGGCCTGCTGACACACACACGCTTCGGCCCTGCTTTTTTCAAGGAGGGCCACGGCGATGGCGCGCAGAACTACATGATCTGCTTCGAGCGCCGCGAGGCCTGCATGATCATTCTGACCAATAGTGATAATGGCGAATTGACCTTCCGGCCGCTGCTCGAAACCATCCTCGGAGATACGGTAACCCCTTGGGAATGGGAAAGCTACACGCCGTCCTCCATTGCTGACAGCCGCAAGCTTCCGTAAGACAGCGCTGTGATTTGCCCTGAACGAAGCCTTACTCGCAATCAACGAACTAGATCGCAATTATCATCAATGTATGACGTCCCGAGACCAAATCGAGTTTGCGCAGTTTCACGTTCTTGACGGCGGCATGGCCTCCGAACTCGAATTCCTCGGCGCAAACATCAGTGGCCCTCTCTGGTCCGCGCACGTCTTGGAAGATGCTCCCGAAAAGGTGATTGCAGTCCATCGCGCTTATCTCGAAGCGGGAGCAGATGTGCTCCTCACCGCCAGCTATCAGGTCTCTCGCATGGGCTACGCGGAATTTGGCCTCGACTCCAGGCGAGCCGACGCTGCGCTTCTGCGCTCCGTCGAACTCGCCTCCGAAGCTCGCGCAGAATTTCCCTCGCGCCGGGTGCTCGTGGTGGCATCCCTCGGACCGTACGGTGCAGCGCTGCACAACGGCGCCGAATATCACGGCAATTATGATTGCAGCTTTGCCGATCTGGTCCGATTTCACGGGGAGAGGATCGAGGTACTGGCCGATAGCAATGCTGATTTGCTCGCATTCGAGACGCTGCCCTCGATCGAGGAAGCTCGTGCAATCGGTGAGGCTCTCACGAATTGGCCGGATCTGGCAGCCTGGTTCACCTTCGTTTGTCCCGACTATCGCGCAGTCAGCCTTCAGGTGGCTCACGGCGAGGCGCTTCGAGACTGCGCCGCGCTCGCCACAAGTTTTTCGCAAACCGTCGCCGTAGGCGTCAACTGCACGCAGCCGAAATGGATTCCTTCGCTGATAGCTGAATTGCGCGCAGCGACCACAAAACCGATCGTCGTCTATCCCAACTCCGGCGAAGACTGGGACGCGGAAGCTCGCTGTTGGACCGGGACCAGCGATCCCGGAGAATTTGGCCAGCACGCGCAGCAATGGCGAGCCGCAGGTGCACAGCTTGTCGGCGGATGCTGCCGTACCCGGCCCGATCACGTCCGCCAGATCGCTGCCACGGTCTAGCCTTTACCGCTCCTGCAGACTTACCGGATGCGACAGAAGCTGCTTGGCAATCGTCATCAACTGCATGTTGGATGTGCCCTCGTAAATCTTCCCGATCTTGGCATCGCGAAAATACTTTTCAGCGGGATAGTCGCGAACGTAGCCATTGCCGCCAAAGATCTCCACACACTGACTCGCGACTCGTTCCGCGACCTGAGAAACAAAGTACTTGGTCATCGCTGCCTCGGTCACGAAGGCCAATCCTGCATCCTTGCGCCGCGCCGCGTTGTAGACCATCAGCCGTGCCGCCTCAATCTCAGTCGCCATCTCCGCAAGCGAAAACTGCACCGCCTGAAACTCCGCAATGGCCTTGCCGAACTGCTTTCGTTGCTGAGCATACCGCGCCGCATGATTCCACGCACCCTGCGCAAGCCCGAGCATCTGAGCGCCAATGCCGATCCGGCCCTCGTTCAACACCTCGATCGCGATCTTGTAGCCCTTGCCCTCTTCCCCAAACAGATTGGTCGCTGGAATCTCGCAGTCCTCAAGGATCACCTCGCAGGTGCTCGAAGCGCGAATTCCGAGTTTGTCTTCCTTGCGTCCAATTGCGAGGCCAGGCGTTCCTGCCTCAACGAGAAAGGCGGTTATCCCGCGATATCCGGCTTCGGGATTGAGATTGGCAAAAACCAGAAACACCCCAGCCTCCCGCGCATTGCTGATCCAGAGCTTGCGCCCACGCAGCCGATAGCCAGCGTTTGTCCTGACGGCCCGCGTCTCCATCGCAAACGCATCCGAACCGGAGCCAGCCTCGCTGAGCGCGTAGGAGCAGATCATTCCCCCGGCCAGTTTCGGCAGCCATTGACGCCGCTGCGCATCCGTTCCCCAGCGCCGAAATGAGTTGACGCAAAGCGTGTTCTGAATATCGACCACCAGCCCGACCGATGCATCGACAGCCGAAAGGGCCTCGACGGCAAGAATCGCTTCGAAAAAACTTCCGCCCGCACCGCCCAACTCCTCCGGAACCTCAATGCCCATCAGCCCTAGTTCCGCCAATTGCGCCACAAGACCAGGAGCGAACTGCTGCGCCTCGTCCATCGCCCGTACCTGTGGGGCAACCACCTCTGCGGCAAATCGACGCACGCTCGACTGCAGCAGCAACTCATCTTCGCTGAGTTCGGTGAGAGATTGTCTCGCTGCCGCGGACTTCGAGATCGACTCTGCTTGGGATGATGACAAGGAAACACCTCCGTAACTGCATGAAAACAGCTCAGGCTACCAGAGCGAGCGGAGGATCGACCAGTTTCCCGGGGTGGGATTACCATGATCGGGGACCAGACTTCGGCTCCGCTGGACTTCGTTCACTCTTTATTAACGTGCAAAAATAGAGATGAGTCATTTATTTAAGGATAACCATGCGCCTTTGCTTCCCTCGCATTTCCACGGCCACACTTTCTGTTGCCCTGACGTCTCTGTTTCTTGCCCACTCGCCAAACGCGAGCGCCCAGCGCCTTCCGCAGTCGGTCAAGCCGGAACATTACACGCTTACCCTTGCGCCGGACATCAAAAACGCAACGTTTACGGGGCGCGAGTCGATCGATGTTGCGGTCGAGGAGCCGGTTGACGCCATCGTCCTCAACTCTGCCGAGATCAAATTTCAGAGCGTAACCACCGTGCTCAATGGGAAGACGCTCACAGCGAAGGTCACCGAAGACGCCGACAAACAGCAGGCGACCCTGGACTTCGGCCAGAAACTCGCGCCCGGCAAACTCAAGCTCGAGATTCGCTATACCGGCATCCTGAATAACGAGTTACGCGGCTTCTATCTCTCGAAGACCGCGAAGCGCAACTACGCTGTCACTCAGTTCGAGTCGACCGACGCGCGCCGCGCCTTCCCCAGCTTCGACGAACCGGCATTCAAGGCGACCTTCGCTGTGACCCTCGTTGTCGACAAGGGCGACACCGCGATCTCCAACACCAACATCATTCACGATGTGCCGGAGTCCGGCGACAGGCACGCCATCACCTTTGCCACGACGCCCAAGATGTCCACCTATCTCGTAGCGTTTCTGGTTGGCGACTTTCAATGCCTTTCCGGATCGAGCGACGGAGTTCCCATCCGCGCCTGCGCAACTCCCGATCAGGTGCAGTACGGCGCATTTGCTCTCAAGACCGCCGAGTATGTTCTCCATTACTACAACACTTACTTCGGCATCAAGTACCCGATGCCCAAGCTGGATATGATCGCCATCCCCGACTTCGAAGCCGGAGCGATGGAAAATTTCGGCGCCATCACCTATCGCGAATCCGACATGCTGCTCGATTCCAGCCATGCCTCCGTCGGAGCGCAGCGCCGCGTCGGCCTTGTCGTTGCCCACGAAATGGCCCATCAATGGTTTGGGGATATGGTCACGCTCAAGTGGTGGGACAACACCTGGCTCAACGAAGGCTTCGCGACCTGGATGGAAGCAAAACCCCTCGAAGCCTGGAAGCCGGAATGGCGAATGGAGCAGGAAGTCGCCAATGACAATCAGGGCACACTCAACCTAGACTCGCAGCGTGTAACGCGCACCATCCGAGCCAAAGCGGATACTCCGGACGAGATCAACGAGATGTTTGACGGCATAAGCTACGGCAAGGCTGGAGCTATGCTGCTGATGGTCGAAAACTATCTCGGCAAGGAGACCTTCCGGCAGGGTGTGCATAAGTACCTTGCCGCGCACTTATACGGCAACGCCACGGCAGAAGACTTCTGGAATACCCAGGCGGAAGTAAGCCATAAGCCGGTCGATAAGATCATGGACAGCCTCGTCTCCCAACCCGGTGTGCCGATCCTGACCTTCAGCCCGGAACAGGGCACGAACGTTTCCGTGGCCCAGCAGCGATTCTTTCTCAACTCCAACGTGAAGAGCGACAAGTCAGAATCCTGGACATTGCCCGTCTGCTTCAAAACCCCCGGCGACGAGCATTGCGAAGTCGTAGCCTCCGGCCAGCAATCCCTATCCGCGCCCTCCGCGCCGTTCCTCTTCGCAAACGCAGAAGGAAAAGGCTACTACCGCAGCAGCTATCCGGAATCGGTCTATCGCCAGCTCATCTCACATGTAGAATCCGACCTGTCTCCCGAAGAACGTATCAGCCTTCTCGGCGACGAGTGGGCGCTTACCCGCTCAGGCAAATCCTCAGTAGACGCATATCTTGACCTGGTGACTGCGATCCGCAATGATCAGAGTGCCGAAGTCATCTCGCAGGCGCTCGCAAGCCTTAACTCGATTGACTCGCAAATCGCGAGCACTCCCGAAGAGCGCGCGCAATTCTCCGCCTGGGTGCGAACAAACTTCGGCCCGGCACTGAAGAATCTTGGTGATCCTCAACCAGCGGACACCGCGGACAAGCGCGAACTTCGCGCCGAACTGCTCGTTCTTGTCGCCGAACTCGGCAATGATCCCGACGCCATCGCAGAGGCCAAAGCGATCACCGCACGCAACCTCACCGATCCGGCAAGCGTTGACCCGACAATAGCCGGCGCTGCGCTGAACATCGCAGCCCGCAACGGCGACGAAGCGCTCTTCAATCAACTGCAAAAAAACAGCAGGGAAGCACTGAATGCCCAGGACCGCGCGAATGCTTTGCGAGCTCTGGAACTCTTCCGCGATCCTGCGCTTCAAAAGCGAGCCCTTGAATACGCCGTTTCCGGTCAAGTGCGCAATCAGGACGCAGCCGCATTTCTCGCAACCGAGCTGCGCATCCGAGATACGCAGGACAGCGCCTGGCAATTTATCCAGGACAACTGGGACAAAGTAACCGCTCAGTTCACAACCTTCGGCGGCTCCTATGTAGTCGGCGCAACCGGCGCATTCTGCAGCGCCGATCGGGCTGGCCAGGTCGCAGAGTTCTTCAACACGCACAAGGTCGCAGCCTCAGAACGAGCCCTCGCTCGCGCCAAGAATCAGATCAACGACTGCATCGACCTTCGCGCCGCACAGGAGCCCAGTCTGAAATCCTGGCTGAGCAAACAGTAACTCACTGCCTGTTAGTCAATTCAAACAAACGGGCCGTACATCCCCATGCGATGTACGGCCCGTTTTCTTGTCTGTAGCGTTTGCCCTGGTGGGGCAGTCTGAAGGGTGCGGGCTTTAGCCCGTACATTAAGCCCAGCAATATAAAAGGGCTTTAGCCCCTGAGGGTTGGTCTTTTTTTCAAACTGACCCACTACCTTTGCCCTGACTAACTTTTCAGGGCCACTCGAATATGCAGCTCTCTCAACTGCTGCTCCGTCACCCCAGTCGGCGCATCCACCATAAGATCGATAGCCTTCGCCGTCTTGGGGAACGCGATCACTTCGCGCAGACTCGGCGCGCCCGCCAGCAGCATCGCAATGCGGTCAAGACCGAGCGCGATGCCACCATGCGGCGGTGTGCCATATTCCAGCGCATCCAGGAAGAACCCAAAGCGCGCTCGCGCTTCTTCGTCCGTGATACCAAGCGACTGAAAGATCTGTTGCTGCACATCCTTGCGATGGATACGAATCGACCCAGAACCAAGCTCCAGTCCATTCATGGCAAGATCGTAGCAGTTAGCCCGAACACTGGCCGGATCGCTCATCAAGTTCGCCATATCCGCTTCAAACGGCGCAGTGAACGGATGATGCGCAGGCATCCACTTATGCGTCGCAGAGTCATACTCGAACATTGGAAAATCAGTAACCCAGATAGGCTGAAAAGCCTTTGTTCCCTCGGCTAACCTGCCCGATCCGAGAGCATACGAGTTAGCCTCGCTCACCACATCTTCCGTTACGCCAAAAGCTCCATGCCGCGCGGCGTATTTCTTCGCAAGCTCACTGCGGAAGTTACCCGCCGCGAGATAGACATTGATCTCGCGCTCCGAGAGCCGCCCCGGAAACTTCGTGTCGCTGGCATGAATGTGATGCGCCGGATCGCCAGCAACGATAATGACGAAGTCCTCATCCGCCGCCACAGCCAGTTCTCGCACCTTGGCCGCGGCCTCGGGGAATCCCTTGGCAAGCCGCTTGAAGTCGTCAATGAACTTCGCACCCTTTTTCTGATCAAAGAGCGGATGGTTATCCTCACGCTCCTTACGGCTCAATTCACCAACCTTAGGTATGCGCAGAGCCACCACCGGCAGCGCCGGGTCGATCTGCAACGCCGTCAGCGCATCCTCCGTGAAAGCAGCGCGAACATCGATCAGCCCCGGCAGCCGAAGATCGGGTTTGTCGCTCCCAAACTGCCGCATCGATTCGTCATAAGTGATCCGGGGAAACGGCGCAGCGATCGTAACGCCAGCCGCCGCAAATCCCGCCACCATGAACTTCTCGACCACCTCGAATACCGTCTCCTGCTGCGGAAAACTCATCTCCAGGTCGACCTGCGTGAATTCCAACTGCCGGTCGGCACGCAAATCCTCATCGCGGAAGCACCGCGCAATCTGAAAATATTTGTCAAAGCCTGAAATCATCAGGATCTGCTTAAAGATCTGCGGCGACTGCGGCAGCGCATAGAACTCCCCCGCATGCACCCGGCTCGGCACCAGAAAATCCCGCGCCCCTTCCGGCGTCGATTTGGTCAGAATCGGCGTCTCAATCTCCAAAAAGCCCTGATCGCTCAAACTCTGCCGGATCGCCAGCGTAATCCGGTGCCGCACCGCAAAATTGCGCTGCATCTCCGCCCGGCGCAGGTCGACGTAGCGGTACTTCAGCCGCACTTCCTCATTGGCAATCGCCTCTTCGGCAGGCGAAAACGGCGCAAGCCGAGCGTCGTTGAGGACGAGCAACTCGGTGGTCTCAATCTCGATCTCGCCGGTCGGCATCTTGGGATTGATGGCCAGCTCCTCGCGCAGACACACCCGGCCAATCGCCGCGACGACGTACTCGGGCCGAATCGCCTCGCCCTTGGCGTGGCCTTCGGGTGTCAGATCGCGGTCAAGCACCACCTGCGTAATCCCGGTCCGGTCGCGCAGGTCGAGAAAGATGAGATTTCCGTGATCGCGCCGCCGGTTCACCCAGCCCATCAGCACAACCTGTTTTCCCGCGTCCGACGCGCGCAGCTCTCCGCACACATGGGTCCGTTCCAGCTTGCCAATAAAATCGAGCACTTCAGATGTCCTTTACTTTGTCCGGGCTGCCACAAGATGCGCCGCCAGCTCAACCCGCGCAATCTTGCTTTGAATCCCGCTGGAGAAGTTCTTGACCGTCAGAATACCGGATTGCGCCTCATTTTCGCCGAAGAGAACGATTGTCCGAGCGACCTTGTCCGCTGCCTCAAAGGATTTCTTCAACCGGAAGCTTCCGTCGCCAAGCTCTATCCGCAATCCGCCACGCCGCAGCTCCCGCGCCAGCCCCAGCGCCGCAGGGTTTTGCGCCTCGCCAAGCGGAGCAATATAGGCGTCCGCCAACTCAGCCTTCGCGGCATCCAACTCCTGCAACGTCAGCACCAGCCGATCCTCGCCCATGGCAAAGCCAATCCCTGGCGCCTTCGGGCCGCCAATCGCCTCGCTCAGCCCGTCATACCGTCCACCGCCGAGCAGGGCATTCTGTGCGCCCAGTCCGCCATGCGTGAACTCAAACGTAGTGCGCGTGTAATAGTCGAGGCCGCGCACCAGCCGGTGATCGCGCTCATAGGGAACCCCGGCCGCATCCAGAGCCGCGCAGACCGCGGCAAAGTGCGTCCGCGAAGCTTCATCCAGCGAATCCGCAATCTTCGGCAGCGCGTCAATAAACGGTTGGTCATGCGGCACCTTGCAGTCCAGCACGCGCAGCGGATTCGTCACCGCCCGCCGCTGACAGTCCTCGCACATCTGGCCAACAACCGGCTCCAGCGCAGCCTTGAGCTTCGCGATATACGCCGGGCGATCACTCGCCGAACCGACGGAATTGATCTTGAGCGTCCATCCTGAAATGCCAAGCTCATCCAGCAGCGTGGCCAGCATCTCCAGCACCTCGGCATCGCGCACAGGAGACTCGCTCCCCGCCGAAACCGGCCCGATCACCTCCGCGCCAATCTGCGAAAACTGCCGGTAACGCCCTTTCTGCGGCCGCTCCCGCCGAAATTGCGGACCGATGTAATACAGCTTCTGCAACTGGCCCGTCTCGCCCAGCTTGTGCTCAATGTAGGCACGAACCACCCCGGCGGTATTTTCGGGCCGCAGCGTCAGAGATTGGGATTTCTCCGACTGCGCCCGCGCCCGATCCTCCCAGGTGTACATCTCCTTGGAAACGATGTCGGTCTCTTCGCCCACTCCACGGGCAAACAGCCCGGTGTCCTCAAAAACCGGCGTGCGAATCTCGCCGAAGTTGTATCGCTCAAAAACGGAGCGGGCAACGGCCTCAATCCGATTCCAAAGCGCCGTTTCCGGCGGCAAAAGATCCCGCGTTCCGCGCACTGCCTTCAATGTACTCATAGTGCTAGCCTTATCTGCAAAAGATTCCTCTTCAAGGATACAGGGTGCAAACGATGGTCCTTCACGCTACTACCTCAGCAATTCTCTTCTTCACCCCGGCTTCACCAGTCCCAGTTGTGGTTCAGCTTGTCCAAAAGTCGGAGCCTGAATCGTGGTTGAAGTGGCTACTTCCGACAGTCGTGCAGACGGTGGTCAGCTTAGCTTCCATCGCAGCCGGGGTATTGATTGCTTGGCGGTCATTTCTAGCTACGAGTGAAAGGGATCACGCGCGATGGGCTCTCGATCAAAAACGAGCGGAGTGGAGGGAACTGCTTATTGTCTTTTACGAAATTGGTAAGGACCACTTTCCACCTTACAAAGGCGAGGAAACCGCTCAAGAACTTGTGAGCAATCTTCAACATATTCAGCGTCGTCTCAGCAGTCTTCCGATGCAATTTATATTCATTGCTCAGCCGGTTTCAAATGTGGAGCGAGCGATAGAGGAGTTTGTACGTTCTTCAAAAAAAACTGCCGAGGAAATTGAGTATGTTTTACTTACTGGAAAAATAAGGCGGCTGAAATTACAAGATGCGTACGAGGGGCTCAGGAACACATACTTGCACCTAGTGAGGACCGCGAGAGGGAGGGCCGAAAAAGACCTTGGGATATATCAAAGAGTAGGGAAGGATGGTTTCATCATGGAGGGTTTTGATTAGGCAAACTATGCAGCGGCGTAGCGTTGCGCCCAGCAGAGATGTGGCGTTGTCAAGCACCACGCTTGATCGACTCCAGCAAAGTGCGCTCAATCCGCGTCTGCCATCCCGGCCCACCCGCCTTGAAGTGCTCAATCACCTCCGGCGACAACCGTAACGAAACCAGCTTCTTCGTCGGAGTCTTCTGCGGTCCGCGCTTGCCCCTGCGCACAACCTTCCCTTTGCGAATCAAATCAGCCTTGGCCAGCCACTCGCTCGTAGCCTTCCCGTCGTTCGGGTCATAAGGCCCGTCTTCCGGCTCATAAGGGATAGCGTCTCCCTCGCGATGCGCCAGTACCCGGTCCCAATCCGTCTCACTGACCTGATTCTGCTTCTCTTCTGTCTTCTTCATAGGCTTTGCGCTCCTCCCGGGATGCATTGCGAAACGAGATCACGCGAACATCGTCCTCAATCTCCATGTAAACCAGCGTCAGCAGCCTGCCCCTGAGTACCGCCAGCGCCACATCCATCAGCCGATACTCATCTTCGCGGCTGGCGTCATAGGTGCATTTATCCGGATTGTCGTAGATGAGATGAGCATCCCGAAAATCCAGCCCATGCTTTTTCAGGTTGGACAGTCTCTTTGCCTCATCCCAGATAAACACGGTTTAATTGTAGATACGATATGCTCTGCATGCAAGTGTAGACTGGTTAGCGCAGTCGGAACCGAAACCCACACAAGGTGCATCCAAATTCCCATGGAATATAGAATCCTCGGAGGCTCCGGCCTCAAAGTATCCGCGCTGAGTTTTGGCGTCGCCACATTTGGCGGCGGCAACGAGTTCTTCAAAGCCTGGGGTGACACCGATGTCGCCGAAGCCCGTCGCCTCCTCGACATCTGTTTCGAAGCCGGCGTCAACCTCTTCGACACAGCCGATATTTATTCTTATGGCAAATCGGAGGAAGTTCTAGGCAAGGCTCTTGAGGGCAAGCGCGACAAGGCCCTGATCTCCACCAAAGCCACGTTCCGCTTCGGCGACGGTCCCAACGATGTCGGTTCCTCGCGGCATCATCTGCGCAGGTCGCTCGAAGCCAGCCTTCGCCGCCTCAACACCGATTACGTCGACATCTATCATCTCCACGGCTTCGACGCCCTTACGCCGATCGAGGAAACTCTGAATACACTCGACAAGTTCGTTCGCGAGGGCAAAGTCCGCTATATCGCCTGCTCCAACTTCTCCGGCTGGCACCTGATGAAGTCGCTCGCCATCTCCGAACGCTACGGCTGGGCGCGCTACGTTGCTCACCAGGTCTACTACTCCCTGGTTGGCCGCGAGTACGAGTGGGAACTGATGCCCCTCGGTCTCGACCAGAAAGTCGGCGCATTGGTCTGGAGTCCGCTCGGCTGGGGACGCCTCACCGGCAAACTCCGCCGCGGTCAGCCAATCCCCGAGGTAAGCCGTCTCCACAAGACCGCAGAGATGGGCCCACAGGTTCCCGACGAATATCTCTACACTGTCGTCGATGCGCTGGACGCCGTCGCGAAAGAAACCGGCAAGACCGTACCGCAGGTCGCGCTGAACTGGCTCCTCCAGCGTCCAACCGTCTCCTCCATCATCATCGGTGCCAGGAATGAAGAGCAACTCCGTCAGAATCTCGCCTCCGAAGGCTGGAATCTGACATCTGATCAAGTAGCGCGTCTGGATCGCGCCAGCGAACAACCTCCGACCTACCCGTATTGGCATCAGCGCCAATTCACCGAGCGCAATCCGCTCCCGGTCCCTGAGCCGGCTGCCGCTCAGGAACAGTAAGATGATTCCAGGCGTTCCCGATTTGGGGCTGGAAACGGCCCCAGCGCCTGCCACATAGAAGCAAAACGTGCCAAATGATACAGATCATTCCACGAAAACCGATAACCCTAGCGATACAATCGGAGTACCGGTCAATTTCTTGTCGTTGACTCAGTACCCCCGAAAGGGAATAACACGGATGCCCCCAGTCTCACCGAACGTTCTGCAAGACCAAGCTTCTGCAGTCGTCACACAAGTCGAATCGCCCGCAAGCCGTAGCTCCAAGCCTGCATCTTCAGCCCGCGTTCTCGTTGGCAAAGAGGTGCATATGGGCCGCAAAGCCAACGGCGGGGGAATCAATTGGGTCACGGCCGGGTTTATCGCAGCCTTTCACATCGGCGCGGTTGCTGCTCTTTTCTACTTCAGTTGGAGCCGTCTTGCGGTAGCAGCTGTTCTCTGGATTCTGGCCATCAACTTCGGAATTGGAGTCTGTTACCACCGCCTGCTCACCCATCGCGGCTTTCAGACCCCCAAGTGGGTTGAGTATTGCCTCACCGTCTGCGCCACGCTTGCGTTGGAAGGCGGCCCGATCTTCTGGGTTGCCGTGCATCGTGTTCACCATCAGCACAGCGATATCGAGGGCGATCCACACACGCCAAAGGAAGGCGCCTGGTGGGCGCACATCGGCTGGATGGTTCTCGGCAAGTCGATGCACGCGAAGACAACTGCGTTGTCTCGCTACGTTCCCGATCTCTCGCGTGACCGTTTCCACGTCTGGATGAGCAAGTACCACTGGCTCACTCTCGTCGCCTGCGGATTGTTCCTGCTCGGCCTCGGCAGCTACATTGATCACGGCATCATGGGCGGCGTCAAGATGGTTCTCTGGGGCGTTTTCCTTCGCGTCACACTCGGCCTGCATGCCACCTGGCTGGTGAACTCAGCCACACACCTCTGGGGCAGCCGCCGCTTTGAAACCCGAGACGACTCGCGCAACAGCTTCTGGGTCGCGCTGGTCACCGGCGGCGAAGGATGGCACAACAACCACCACGCTCATCCCGTTTCGGCTCGCCACGGTCTTACGTGGTATGAGTTCGACCCGAATTTCTACCTCATCTGGATGCTCAGCAAACTCGGCCTGGCCCGAAAGATTCAGGTCGCCCGATTCGACAAGGCCAACCCCAAGCCTGCCGGGGCCCAGCACTAGACCAGATCGCAGGCTCGGCGCATATAGCATTTTCGGTAACGGTGTAGTCCGAACAAAAGCCATTTGCGTGGCCGTTCTATCAAGGAACGGCCACGCTCGAATAATTGATCGGGGCCGCAGTATCGCCGAGAATGCTTTCGTTCGCGGTCCGCGTCCAACCGTTGTCGACGGCCCAGAAATATCCACCCGTTCTTCCAATTGAGTTCGCCCACGAGCAACTACTTGTCAGACTCCTCTCGGAAACGAGTCGCGAGCCTCTTGGATGAGTAGTTGCTCTTTAGCGATGGAGAGAAATGATGCGATTTGCATGTCTGCACCATGGAGATCCCGTGTCCGAAGACCTTTGGTCGGGAATTCCGCTGAACATTGTGCGAACATTGCGTGAGTTGGGCCACGAAGTGGTTCTGATCGGGGCACTTCAGCCTCACGTTCCGGTTTTCAGTCGGGTTAAATCTGCCATTTACAAGTTCTTATTCAAGAAGGTATACGTAATCAACCGAGACCCCAGCGTCATCCGCGCTCGCACACCGGATGCGAATAAACGGCTCAGTCAGCTTGGCGCGGTCGACGCCATACTGGTCAGCTATCTGCCGGACGCTGCTTATCTCGAGAGTAAGTATCCCGTCGTGCTGCTCCACGACGCAACCTGGGTCCAACTGCTCGATTACTACCCGGGATACGAACGGAGCCGGTTGGCAGCGGAGACTGTTCGCGGCGGCATCGAACTAGATCGAGAAGCCCTGCGCCGTTGCGCCCATGCCATCTACTCCTCTCACTGGGCGACCCGGAGCGCGAGTCAGGATTATGGCGTACCAGATCACAAGCTGAGCGTGGCGCCATTGGGAGCGAGCATCGTCAATCCACCGACACGCACCGATGTGGCTGCCTATCTGAAACGGCGCGGCCAGGACACGATGAAGCTCTTCTTTCTGGGCAAGGAATGGCATCGCAAGGGAGGAGATATCGCGGTCCAGGTGGCCGCTGAGATCATGCGGCTCGGCGTTCCCGTCGAGTTGCATGTTGCCGGTTGCCAGCCGGAAGGCGAGATTCCGCCCTTTGTCAGGGCACACGGATCGCTGCGCAAGGATGTGGAAGCGCAGGCGCAGAAATTAAGAGGCCTCTTTGAATCCAGCGACTTCTTCATCATGCCCACACGCGCCGACGCATTTGGAATTGTCTTTGGTGAGTCTGCCGCCTTTGGTCTTCCTGTGATGGCATCCGATTCGGGTGGAGTTCGCGAAGCGGCGCGGGGCGAATGGAGCCTGGTGCCTCCACCCGGAACTTCTCCCTCGATCTATGCACAATGGGCTGTCTCGCTATTTCGAAACCGCGCCGAGTACGAACGGTTGAGCTGGCTCGCCAGAGAATCCTACGAAAATGATCTGAACTGGCCAAGCTTCTGCCGCCATCTCATTCAGGTCGTAAGCGAATGTGCTCATTAATCTGAATTAGCTGAGTCTGGGCGAGGAGAAAATTTACCGCCCAGTCTCCCGCAAGTAGATCTCCGTATAGTCCAGATAATTCTTCGCATACATCAGGATCAACTCACGGTCTTTATCGTCCAGTTCCCGCCGCATCTTCGCCGGCACTCCCGCCCATAGCGTGCGAGGCGGAACAACCGTTCCCTCGGGCACGACAGCACCGGCTGCAATAATCGATCCCTCACCTATCCGCGCATTGTTCAGAACCACGACGCCCATTCCGATCAGCACTGCATCCTCGACCACACAGCCGTGGACTGTAGCATTATGGCCGATCGTGACCCAATCACCTACCGTGACCGAATACAGATAACGCTGCCCATGGAGCACCGCGCAATCCTGCACGTTGGAGTTTGCGCCGACACGGATCGAGTTGACATCGCCGCGCAGTACCGCATTCATCCACACGCTTGAGTGCTCGCCGATCTCGACGTTCCCAATCACCTGCGCCGAAAGGTCGACATAGCTGCTCTCCGGCACCACCGGATGCCGCCCCTGATAACTCCGAATCATCTACTTCGCCTCCACCGGCGCAAAGCCTGCCTATAGCCTATCGGAACTGGCTCATGTCGATCGTCATCGCATACTCCTCGCCGTGCTGCAGTTGTTCCTCCCAGGTCACTTCGCGCCCAAGTTTTCCGGCCATCCGTCCCAGCATGCAACTGAGCGCGGTCTGTACGCCGTCCGCCGCCTGGTTATGAAACTTCCCGGAAACAATGCTCTCGATAAAGTTCCTGTCTTTTTCGCGATCGGCAAAGGCAAGATTGTCACTGAAGGCGCCATTTGCGGCAAAGTTCGCGCCTCCAGAGCTGGACGGGGCAGCCTGCGCAACATCCTTCCACTCCCACGCATTCTCGCCGATGATGCGCACCGGCCCCGAATAAGGCGCCTCCGCGTGGCCCTTCGAGCCAAAGATGCTCTCCGAGACATTGAACCATCCATCCGTCCCGAACTGGGTCGAAGAAAAGCTCAGATGCACGTCTTCCGGATAGGTGTAGATCACCTGGTAGTTGTCCCAGCAATCGCCGAAATGCGTCAGGACATTTCGTCCGCCGGTAGCCGTCGCTTTGATGGGATGGCTCTTGAGTATCCAGTTGCAGATATCGATGACGTGGATATTCTGCTCCACCAGAATGTCGCCCGAGAGCACGCGATCCCACAGCCAGTTGCGCAGCCGAAGCTCGTCGGCAGAAACATTTCCCCGATCCGGATAAGAAGAAGCTGGCGCGTAGTAATGTGCGGCAATGGCAGCGATCTTTCCCAGCGCTCCGTCATGAATACGCCGGACTACCTCGGCAATGGGCGGAGCACTGCGCACCTGGAAGCCGACATCCAGGCTCACCCGTCCCTCCGCGCGTTTGCCGATCTCCAGCGCCTGCCGAGTCTGGGCCACATCGACGCCGAGGGGCTTTTCGCAATACGCGTGCTTGCCCGCCGTCACCACAGCGTCCAGATGCTGCACATGAAACCACGGCGGAGTCGAAATCTGCACCGCATCCACACTGGACGAGGAAGCAATCTCTTCAAACGCCTTGTGGCCGCGAAACATCAGCTTCGAGTCAATCGCCGGAACTCCCAGCTTTTCATTCACCTGGTCGAAATGCGCCTTCCCCGTTTCCAGCTTGTCCGGGAAGATGTCCGCCAGCGCCACGATCCTCGCCGAAGTGTTTTGCGCAAACGAGGTTGCAACCGAGGTTCCCCGATTGCCGCACCCCAGCAGGCCCCAACGCACCGCCGAGTTCGCCTCGTAGCCAAATGCCGTCTTGGGGTTCAAAATCATCAGGCCCGAGGTTCCTGCCAGGCCGCCAACGAATTCTCTTCGATTCATGTCTCTGTATCCTTTATGCCAGCAGAATCTTTGAAATGATTCGTTCCAGATAAACCTTTTCAGCTTTGACGTCCTCAATCTGCTGCGGTCCCGAAGTCTCGCGCTCGATGGTGACTGCACCCGTGTAGCCGAGCTTATGCAGCTTGGTAAAGACCTGCTCAAAATCGACTGCCCCGGAGCCAATCAACACCTCTTCTCCAAGACGCATCGGGTCCGTCGGCCACTTCCCATCCTTGGCATGAACGCTCCGCACGTAAGGCCCAAGGATCTCCAGAGCGTCCGAAGGGTTCGCCTTGCCGTACAAAATGAGATTGGCCGTATCCAGTCCAACGCCAAGATTGGGCAGATTGACGTCTTTGAGCGCCCGCAACATCGCCGTCGGCGTCTCCTGCCCCGTCTCCATCAGAAATTCCTGCCCATTTCCGGCGCAATGCTGTGCAACTTCGCGAATAGCAATCACAGTGTCTTCGTAAAAGGGGTCCTTTGGGTTCTCGGGAATAAAACCGCAGTGCGTCTGCACATGGCTTATCCCGAGCAGCTTCGCAAAATCCGAGGTCTGCCTGAGCGCATCCATTCTTGCGGCCCGGCTCGCCTTCGGAACAAGTCCAATTGTCGAAGGTCCATCCACGAAGTCCCAAACCAGCCGTCCCGGACCAACCACCTCCGCGCTCGTCGCAACGACCTCATACTTCTCCAGAAGACTGCGAAATTCCTGTACCAGTGCGGGCGTAAATTTCCCGACGTAAGCATCCAGTTGCAGAAAGCAGTTCGACATACCCAGATTCTTGACCCGGGAGATCACGGCCTCCGGGTCGTTGCCAACCGGGATCATCAATCCAACCGCCATGGGCTTCAATGCCGGCTGCGCCATTTCGGCGCTTCCCACGCCTGCTGAGAGTGCATACCCCAATGCCCCCTGGGATACCAGCGCAGAGCCGCCTGCTGCAACTGCGCCCGCCAGAAAATGCCTTCGATTCATACTTCGATCCATGGCCAACCTCTTTCCGTGGTGGGTTAGTTTGAAGGGTACGGGCTTCAGCCCGTACATTAAGTTCCGCAATATCAGGGGGCTTCAGCCCCTGAGGGTTGGCCTGTTTCGAACTGACCCACTATCCCTCTTTCCTTGCCAGAAAGCAGGAGTCTGCAAGAACTCCAAAAAGTAAACGATGAACTCGCAGCGGATTATATCGTGCCGGTACCAGCTTGCGTGCCAGGCTGCGGCGAAGTCGGCCCTCTCCAGACCTTCGTTCCCGGTTTGCAAACCAGCGTTTTCGTCGTCGGGTTGAATTTCCACCCACGATTGGCCCAAAACGAAAAAATCCCGTATTCTGGTGAGAGCCACTAGGCAGGTCAGGAGGTGTAACCCCTTTGGCAGAGGTTCGCGTACAAGAAGGCGAGCCGCTTGAGAATGCGCTCCGCCGGTTTAAGCGGAAGGTTCAGCAGGAAGACATCATCAAGGAAGTCAAACGTCACTCCTACTACCTGAAGCCCGGTGAAAAGCGCCGCGTCAAGGAAGCACTGGCGCGCAAGCGGAATCGCAAGAAGGCTCGTAAAGAGCAGGACTAATTTCATTCCGGTCGGGTGCCTCACTCTCAACCCCAGGGAGTCAGGTACCCGGTCCAGCAACGAAGGCGCAACAAAGCTGCATCTGGCTCGTCCCCTGGCTACGCAAGTTCTTAGCCGGGGTTTCGGTTCCAAGGCTGGCAAATTCATTTGACTGGCCGAGGTAAGATCGAGATTCTCACGCCGGATTGCAACCGCTAATTCATTGAACGTTTAACCCATCGCGCAACCCCACAAAACGCGCGATGAACAATTCCGGGCTGCCCATACACAGCGCAGTCCTTGGAATCGCCGCTACTTATCTGGTGCGGCTCGGGCCCCAGTCTTGAATTCATGTGTTTGATTCTGGCGATCGGCCAACGAGCCCCCTGTGCGCTTTTTGTGGCCTCCGGCGACGCCTGCATCAGAAAGCCGGAGATGGAATTCTCTGATCGGGTATTGAAGTGTGTCGTTTGTGGGAAGGACTTTGTCTTCACCGCCGACGAGCAACGATTCTTTCATGCAAAACAGTTCGCCAACGACCCCAAGCACTGCAAGGAGTGCAAGGCCCGCCGCGCCGCGAGTTCCTCCCGCACGCGTCCCGAAACTCGCACGACTTGCGCGGAGTGCGGCACGGCGACCACGGTTCCATTTCGACCAAACCAGGGCCGCCCGGTACTATGCCGCGCGTGCTACGAAAAGGCGACGGTCTGAGGGAAGCGCGTTCAATCAAACTCCCAGGTAGCCAACGCCACGGGACTGCGCCGAACCCGAGAGACAAAGCGCAGTAAGTCTCTGACTGAGTTTGCGTCAGAGTTTGTGTTAAGCGCGAAACTCAGTCCACATCGTCGGCAATATAGACCTGCACCGGCTCCGTGACGAGCAGCGGATCGACAATCAGCACCGTCCGCACTTCGCCGCCGACGAGCGGGAACGCAGCCGACGTGTAAATGGTCGTTACGTTGTCGGCAAGCGTAGTTCCCGTCGGCGCGATCACCATGTATAGCGTCGAAGAAGGAATCGTCACGTAGCCGGAAATCGCCCCTACCGCCAGCCCGATAATCACAGGCTTCGCGGTCGCAAACACCGTGTTGGAAGTTCCAGCCAGAAAGTACACATCCACCGGCCCCGTCGATGGCGCCTGATTCAGAAGTCGAAACTCTGAGTGCCCGCTAGGCGCGGCAGTCGATTGATCCTGCAGAACCGTCACCTGGTACACCGCGCCAATGTCCGAGATCAGCGCCGACTGGCTCGTCCCCGCCAGCAGTGAGGTATTCGCGCTCACCAGCGTCTTCGTGCTGGTCGTCGCAGTTACCTTCACCGCGGCATTATTCGTCGGATGCAGGCTCGCATAGCTCGTAATGCTGCCCTGGCCAAGGTTCCCGGCCAACAATGTGCCCTCGACATACAAGTTCAGCGACGGAGCATTGTAGGACGCGTCGATGATCCGCAGCTGGCTCACCGCAGTCGATCCGGAGATTGTCTGGCAACCAGCCAGCAGCAGCGAACCAGCCAATGAAACCACGGCAGCCGCAAGCAAAGCCGCAAGCGACAACTCAGTCGGTCGCTCCGGAACCTGCATCCGGTTCGTCTGCGCACTCCATCGAAATCTGGAAATCATCCCCGAAATCCTACCGGAGATACGCATAAACTGCTCCGTCATGAATTCCTAACGCCCAACATTCCCCGGCCATACCGCTCAAATTGCGCTGGGACTTCATCCTATGTGGAATGGCTCTTGCCAGTTTAACGGCTTCTCCAGTTCCATCCAGCTCGACAGCGACGCGGCGAACCATTTCCCGCACCACCTCAACTTGCCGAAAGATACACAAACCGCACGAGAAACAGAGCAGCCAGCAAATACAGCAGCCAGTCCCTGCGGCTCAGCTTCCCCGCAGCCAGATGTAACACCGCCCAGGCGATAATCCCAAACCCCAGCCCGTTGGCGATCGAATACGTCAGCGGAATCAGAATCACCGTCAGAAACGCCGGCACAGCCACCAGCGGCTCCGTCCATCGAATCTCCGTGACCGTCGTGAGCATCATCGAGCCCACCAGAATCAGCGCCGGTGCAGTCGCAGCCGACGGCACAATCCCGATAAACGGCGCAGCCACCATGGCAACCAGAAAGAGCAATCCCGTCACAATCGCAGTAATCCCGCTGCGCCCGCCCGCCGCCACTCCAGCAGTCGATTCAACATAGCTCGTGACGGTGGATGTTCCCGTGAGCGATCCCGCCACCGTGGCAGCGGCATCGGCAAACAGAATCCGGTTAAGCCGCGGAATCGAATGATCTGCCGCCAGCAACCCCGCGCGCTTCGTAACCGCGACAAGCGTCCCGAGATTGTCAAAGAGGTCTACAAAAAAGAAGACAAAGACAATCTCCAGCAGCCCCACGCGAAAGGCCCCGGGGATGTCCAGCTTGAAAGCAGTGGCCGTCAGGCTCTGCACTCCGCCCCCGGCGCGGGTCCAGTGGGTCAGTCCCAGCGCCCACGCAGCAGCCGTCACCGTCAGCACGCCAATCAGAATCGACCCCTTGATCTTCCAGATCTCCAGCGCCACCATCAGCCCCAGCCCAAGCAGCGACAGCGCCGTCGTCGGATCCTTGATATTGCCGAGCTGCACCAGAGTCACCGGACTCTGCACCACAAGCCCCGCCTTGGTCAGCCCGATGAACGCAATAAACAACCCAATGCCGCAGGCAACAGCCGCATAGAGCTCCTGCGGGATCGACCGCAATATCAACTGCCGAATCCCAAACGCAGTAAGCAGCAGAAACACCGTTCCCGACAGAAAGACCGCTCCAAGCGCCGTCTGCCATGGAATATGCATCTTGATGCAGACCGTATAGGTGAAGTAGGCGTTCAGGCCCATTCCCGGCGCCAGCGCAATCGGATACCGCGCCACCACTCCCATCAGAATCGATCCCAGCGCCGCCGACAGACAGGTGGCCGCAGTGACCGCCGGCAACGGCATCCCGCTCTGCGCCAGAATCGCAGGATTCACCAGCACGATGTAGGCCATCGTCAAGAACGTAGTCACCCCGGCCAGTACTTCCGTGCGCCAGTTCGTGCCTAGACGAGAAAACTCAAAATAGCGTTCCAGGAAAATCCGCATAGGTAGATAAACCTAAGCAAACCACACCCCCGCCATTTCCCCAAGCAATTTCCTCACCCGCATGACAGCGGTATCGCCCGCGTCTTCCATTCCAGTCCGTTGGATTTGTGGTTGATCGACGAATACTCGCTTCAGCCCACAGCGCTTTGATGCACATATAGCGCCCACGCTATATCGAAAAAGCGCGTCAGGAAACAAGACACATAACGCCAATATTCGCCGCAAATTCAACTCATCGAAAACAAACCACATCCAACAAATTCACTTGACAGGCTTTGTCTAAGAACGAAGCGCTGAAATGTTCCACGTGGAACAATGAGTGTTCCACAGTCCAATCACGGCTTCACGCGGACCTTTTCGCCCGAGTAAGCCACAGTCTTTTCCGCCGTCTCACTCGCCGCAACTCCCGCTCCATGCGCGGATTTAACAAGGACTACGCGAAACGTCCGCTTCTCCAGCATCCCCGGAAAACTCCCCTCGCGAGCGCCAATCGTGAGCGTTTGCGAGGCATCGTTCCAGTGCATGGAGATTGTTGCATGCGCGCCCTTTTCGTAGTTGTAGTTGTCATTCTCATCTTCGTAGAGCGTAAAGTCTCCATCGGCTCCAGGATAAACACGCAACTCAGTCGGATCTTCCGGCTTCTGCGTTGTCCACTCCATCGTCGGGCCAAGCGGCAAAATCGAACCTGCACGCACATACAGCGGCAGCCTGGCGAGTGGCGCAGAGGCCTGCAACGTTTGTTCGCCTTCCAGCTTTTCGCCGGTCCAGAAGTCATACCACGTTGCCTTGGGTAAATAGACAGAGCGGCTCGTTGCGCCCTGAATGTAAACCGGATTCACCAGAATCGAAGGCCCGAACATGAACTCGTCGCCCGTGTTCTGCGCTCTCACATCGGTGCGCCAATCCATCACCAGCGGACGCATGATCGTATAGCGCTCGCTGGTAACGCGCCATGCTTCGGAGTAGATATAGGGCATCAGCCGATAGCGCAGCGTGTCGTAATCCACCAGGATCTTCTGCGTCTCAGGGCCGTAAGACCAAAGCTCGTTTTCGCTGGGATTGCGCGTTCCATGTACACGGAAGATCGGCGAGAACGTACCGAACTGAAACCAGCGAACAAACAGCTCGCGGAACTTCGGATCATTCAGATCTCCGCCGGAGATGAAGCCGCCGATATCCGTAGTCCAGTAAGGCATTCCTGAGATTGCGTAGTTGAGCCCGGCGGAGATCTGCCGCTGAAAGGTCACAAAGTCCGAGAGCACGTCGCCGGACCAGGCGGTTACACCGTTGCGCTGCGATCCCGCATAAGCTGACCGCGAGAGGATGAAGACACGCTTCTTGTCCGAAGCCGCACGCTGTCCGTCGGCTACACCGGCTGTGTGGAAATTCGGAAAGACGTTGGCATAGCGCGCGCCGCTGCCGAGATGAAGTTGGTGGTCGACGAGGATGTTGTCGGCGCGGCCCTCGGTCTCTGGTTCATCCGTGTCCAGCCACCATGCGTCCACGCCATCTGGCGCGCCGTTCTTGAAGAGCGCGGTGTTGGCGTTGTCCCAGTAGTACTTGCGAGCCTCAGGATTGGTCGGGTCATACAATGCCTGACCGACTGGATGAAATCCGCCGACCTGAGTCTTGGCGATGAACCAGCCGTTCTTGTCCATCGTCTCGTATTCCTTGGAACCGGGACGGAAGTACGGCCAGATCGAAACCATCAGGTGGAAGTGCTCGTCGTGCAGGGTCTTGATTAACGCAGGTGGGTCGGGATAGTTCGAGTTCCATTTCATCTCGCCCATGTTCACCCACCAGAACCAGTCCTGCACGATGTTGTCGACGGGGATGTGCAGGTCGCGATATTTGGCCGCAACGGACTCGAGTTCCGCCTGCGACTGGTACTTGTTCTTGCACTGCCAGAAGCCGTAGGCCCAGCGGCCAAACATGGGCGCATCGCCGGTGAGTTCGCGGTAATGAGCAATGATGCGATCCGGTTCCGGTCCGGCGAGGAAGTAGTAGTCGACTTTGTCGGCTACTTCAGCGGTCAGATACAGCATGTGAACGAAGCGATTATTGACCTGCGAACGCGAAGGGTTGTTCCAGAAGATGCCGTAACCGTTGCTCGAAACGAGCAGCGGAATCGCTATATCCGTGTTTTCCTGTGACAGATCCACGGTTTCGCCGCGGTAATTCCAGACGCCCGCCTGGTGCTGTCCAAGGCCGTACAAGCCTTCTTTGGAACCATAAATCGCGAAAAAGACTTCGGCGTGGTTTGTCCTTTCGCCGTTCACTTCGGCGGGATGCAACTGGCGGTAGCTGTCGGTCGTGAGCCTCTGTCCGGCGAGCGTTTCATAGGCCAGTGCGCCTGTGCTGCGATCGATGATCGCCTTCAGTTGAGCCGTGGTCAGCGTGATCGTTTTGGCGTCGGACTCGACAGTGAATTGCGCTGGCGGCCAGTCCCGTTTGGCCAGGACGCCATCGGATGGATGTTCCTGAGCGCCAGACTCAGGACCGTAGGTGATGTGCAGGATCGCCGGGGACGTGACCTGAATGCGCAGGACGCCTGCTGTCTGGTGCACTTCCAGCCCATCTGAAATCTGAGTGAAGCTGGTGACTGGGTTCGGCGGGTTCCACTGCGCGCGAGCCACGCAAGCCATAGAAAGCAAAATAATTAGCGAAGAAAATACGGCAATTCGGGAGAAGATTCGGCGGGGCTGCAGATTCACGGGGAGGACTCCTGTCACCGCATCAAGGATGCCAGAAGACTATAACTAAATTGATTTACTTGAGGCAATGGCAAACCTGAAGTCATCCCGATTTCGGTATGGCTCACTGGAAAGGAACCAGTTTCATTAACGGATGGGATCGGAAGTTCGCGGCAATGTAATCTGCCGTTCATTTGCTTCTGGGGCGAACAGGGCAAGATGAAGGCATGAATCCCATTTGCTCGACTGAAGTCAGCCATTGCGAAGTGGCGCGCTGGAACTGGAATTTTGCCTGGAATTGGAAATGCGCGCTGATGAGCGCGACGGCGCGGTCGGTGGTATACGCCGCGGCGGTGGCGCACAGTCGGAATCGAGATGGGTTCGCAATCGTCGTGGTTGAGATGGCTTATGTGACGCTGACTTCGGGAGTCTACGCAGGGTTGCAACAGGCGGCATTGGGATTGCGCAGGCGCTGGCTTGGAGACCTGGGAATCGTGGTGGGTGTGCCCGGGCTTGCACAGTTGCTGGATTGGCTGCTGCACAGGACGGTCGGCGCGCCAGCTCCGCATCGGGCCCTGGTGAGCGTGTGTGTCTTTACACTGATCTCGGCGCTTTTTCACAGGCATGTGATGCGGCATGGGACCTTTCTAACGGGCAAGCAGGGGCGCTCGATGGCCGATGACTTCCGCCGGATTCCGCGGCTTCTGCTCAGCTTCGTTCTCGAGCCAGTCGTTTTGTTTCGGACGATGCCGGTCAGACTGGCGCAGGTGTCTCGAACAGAGAATTCCCAGGATATCGAATTGGCCGCATAACTCAGTGGGCAGACTTTCGTATATAGAAAGCAGTAAACAGTTTTGATCGAGATAACTCGCTTCAAAACACTCGCGGTGCGAAATTCTCTCTCATTCTTGTTTCGCGCTTGCCATAGTCCCTATCCTCCGGTTAAGTTGGCATAGCATCCCCTAACTCAAAACTGGAATCTGCGCGGGCTGACTGCCGGCGGAAAGCGGTTCCTTAAGTTAATTATTCATTGCTGGGTACTGGAGTAACGATGAGGTTTCGTCTTTGGCTGCAAGTCGCCTTCGCGGCTGCGGTTCTCGCATTTCCCGCTTCTTCCTGGGGCCAGTTTCAACCGCCTACCGACGAAGAGCTCAAAATGACCGCAGAGCCGAAGGCTCCGGGAGCAGCAGCAATCTACCTGTATCGCGAAGAGACGGTGGATGACAATCTGCATTTCCATAGCTTTTATGCGCGAATCAAAGTGCTGACCGAGAAGGGGAAGGAACTTGCGACTGTCGGAGTGCCTTATCCGAAGGGCGCTTTCAAGGTGGAAGACGTCAAGGCGCGGACGATCCATTCCGATGGGACGGTGATCCCGCTCGACGTGAAGCCGTCGGACTTGGTAGAGCACAAGGGGACTGGAGTCCAGATCAACAAAATGGTGTTCACTCTTCCAAGCGTCGAGGTGGGCAGCATTCTTGAGTACCGGTGGCAGCTCCGCTACGGCGATGAAACACTCTCCTCGCCGGAGTGGGAGGTCCAGCAAGAGTACTTTGTGCGAAAGGCGCATTACTCCTTTCTTCCTTTCGCATACCTGCATCGTGTGGTGAATAGCCGAGGGGAGGCGGCGAGCAAACTACTGTATAGCTCGATGCTGCCGGAGGGCGTCAAAGTCAACTATGAGGCGTCCGGAAGGTACACGCTGGATGTCACGGATGTGGCGCCCGTCCCGGATGAGGAATACATGCCGCCTATGGCCGCTCTAATGGAGAGCGTCCAGTTTTACTACACGGGGTATTCCACCAAGGAAGACTTCTGGAAGCATGAGGGTGAGCGCTGGTCAAAACAAATGGATCACTTTGCCGGCGAGACCAAGACTCTGAAGGACGCAGTGGCAACCATTGTCGCGCCCGCAGATAGCGAAGATGTAAAGGCGCACAAAATCTACGATGCGGTGATGGCGCTCGAAAACACCGATTACACCCGTCGCAAGTCGGAATCGGAGTTAAAGGAACTGCATCTCAAGGAAGCCAAAGATGCCGAGGATGTGTGGACCAGGAAGAGCGGTACAAGTGATGAGATTGCGTTGCTGTACCTGGCCATGGCGCGGATTGCGGGATTGAAGACCTATGCGATGACAGTCTGCGACAGGAATCGGGATATATTCAACCCCTACTTCCTATCGCTTTCGCAGTTTCAGGACGTTCTGGTGGTGGTGACGATCGACGGCAAGGAGACGCCTCTTGATCCGGGCACGAAATTTGCGGACTTTGGCGAACTGGACTGGAGGCACTCCCTGGTGTCTTCTCTGCGCCAGAGCGAAAAAGGGCCGGAGTTAAGCGGCACTCCCGGAAATTCGTATAAACAAGCGTCGACCCTGAGAACCGGATACCTGACCATCGACCGCGATGGCAGCATCACAGGGACCATCCGCATTACGATGAATGGACCGGCAGCCTTGCGGTGGCGAGAGACGGCAGTTGAGAACGACGAAGATGAGGTCAAGAAGCGATTCAATGAGGAACTGCGCAGGATGGTTCCCGATGGGGTGGATGCGGAACTGGATCACTTTCTTGCACTGGACGATTATCACTCCGTGCTGATGGCGATTGTGAAGGTTTCCGGCAACATGGGAACGGCCACTGGGAAGCGAGTCTTCCTGCCGGGTGTGTTTTTCGAATCACGCGCAAAGCACCCGTTTGTCGCCGAAGAGAAGCGGTTGACCCCGGTGGATATGGAGTACGCGGACACCGTCAGCGATGAGGTGACTTACCACCTGCCCGATACATTTGCTGTAGAAAGCGCGCCGCCTGATTCTTCGATCCCCTGGCCGGGCCATGCGGCGTTTCAGTTGAAGTCGGTTGCCAAGAAGAACGACATCACTGTTGCGCGGACCTTCGCACGAGCCTTTGCGCTGCTTGAGCCCAAGGACTACTCGTCGCTGCGCGATTTCTATCAAAAGGTGGCCACAGCCGATCAGCAGCAGTTGGTGTTGAAGGTTGCTCCAGCAAACGGCGGAAACTGAGGGATGAATTTGATGGATGGACGCCCAGGTGGGGGATTTTGGATGCGAACGGTTCGAAGCTTGTTAATTGTGTCGCTATGGGGTCCGCTGCTCTCTGCCTCGTGCGGGGCTTCGATCTTCGGCAAGGAAAAACTGCCGGTGCCGCAGTGGGGTCTCGATGCTTACAAGACACATACGCCGTATTACGCAAAGGACTCACCGGCGGTCATTCTCTACGATGAGTACGTTGAAACCGTAGATACACAGGGCCGGGCGGTGGAGCGGGAGCGCGAGGCAATTCGCATCCTCAAACCGCAGGGGCGGCACCACGAGTGCGGAGTGTCCTACGACGTGGATGAGAAGATCAACTACTTCCGCGTTTGGACGATTGGTGCGGATGAGAAGCAGTATCAGGCGCAGGAAGCTGATTTCACCGACGAAGGTGATACGGGGATTCCGGTGATGCTGTCGACCTACAAGTACCGCGTGGCGCATCCGCCTGCCGTGGATGTTGGCGCGGTCGTGGTATGCGAGTCCGAGGAGTTGCTGAAGCCGTATATGCAGGAGAAGGTCTGGCATATACAAAGCGAAATTCCCATGGTGTTCGAGGCATTGGAGGTCGATCTGCCCGCTGGTCGCAGCCACGCGGAAGCATGGCATCAGTATGCGGGTGTGAAGCCGGTTGAGGTATCGCCGAATCATTGGCGATGGGAGATCAGGGATATGCCCGATCTCACGCTGCGGGATATTCCGTCACACCCGGAATGGGGCGCTCTGGCGGCGCGCATGTCGGTGCAATGGGGCGATGCGGCGGTCGAGGGCAGGGATAATCAGTGGCGAGCGATCGGGGAGTGGGTGACAAAGCTGGAGGCTGACCGGCCCCAGCCTTCGCCGGAGATTACCGCCAGGGTTCAGGAACTGATCGCGGGAGCGCCGGATTTCTATACAAGGCTCAGCCGCATCACAGAATCCATTCAAAGGGAGATTCGATATTTTGTCGTCTCGCGTGGCATTGGCGGATTGCAGGCGAATCATGCGGCGGACATTTTCCGCAACCGTTACGGAGACTGCAAGGACAAGACGACGCTGTTGGTCTCCATGCTGCAGGTGGCTGGCATTCGGGCCGATTATATGCCGGTCGACGATCATCGCGGCATTGTCGATCCGGCTGAGCCGTCGTTGCTTGGGAATCACATGATTGCAGCGATCGAGCTGCCCGCCGATGTCCACGATTCGCGCCTGAAGGCGGTTGTTACGGGCAAGGGCGGCAAGCGGTATCTGATCTTTGACCCGACGAATGAGCATACGCCAGTGGGGAATCTGCCTTCATATGAGCAGGGCAGCTTTGGGATTCTTGCGGCTGGCGCTGAGAGCCAGATTATCGCGCTGCCGGTGCTTGCTCCTGAGACCAATGGCACGAAGCGCAAGGGGGCATTTACGCTCTCGGCGGACGGGACGCTGAGCGGCTCGGTCGATACTTCCCACTCCGGGCCCGAGGGCGGGGAATTGAGGATGCTGCTCAAATACACGGATGAAAAGGAGCGGCACGAATACTGGGAGAAGCGCGTGGCGGGAGATGTGCCCGGCGCGGTGCTGGATTCCTTTCGGTTCGTGCAGCCGGTGGCTCTGGATCAGCCATTGGAGTTTCATTACAAGCTGACCGCCAGCCAGTATGCCCATGCGGCTGGTCCGCTGCTGCTGGTGCGGCCTCGCGTTGTTGGTTCGGATGTGCTGCCTAATGATGACAAGCCGCGCACGGTGCCGATTGATTTGCAGGCGACGGGGCACTGGCATGACAGCTACGACATTGCATTGCCGGATGGCTGGGTGGTAGATGAGATGCCCGATCCCGTCAACGTGGATATGAACTTCGCCAGCTACCATTCTTCGGTCTCTGTTCCGGCATCGGGGAAGGGCAGGCTGCTGCATTATGAGCGGGACTTCAAGGTAGTGGAGGTGCAACTGCCTGCCGATAAGGCGTCGGAGTTTCGCCATCTCGAAGGGGCGATTCTCTCGGATGAGAAGTCGACGGTGGTGCTTAAGCGGCAGTAGCGTCGGGTTGGGAGAGAGGCACGGGAACCAGGCAATAGGCGACGATGGTTTCGCCCTTGGCGACGGGATCAAATTGGTCGAGTAACGTTTGTTCTTCGGCGTGAGGGATGGTCATCTCGGCAGCGGCTATCTCTTCAGGAGTGGCGGTGGTGAAGCAGAGTTCGCAGATCGCGAAACCATCTTCGTTCCCGGCGTTGGAGCTTTCCTGTTGTTCGCCATCCGACGAGGCGGCCATCCGGACGGGTGGTCCGAAGACGCGGCAGGTCATGGGGCGGGCTTCGTAGAGGTCGCAGAGGCCGGTTTCGGGATTGAGCGCGGGGCAGGGAGCTTCGTTGGCGAAGTCCTCGAAGGCTGCTTCCTCTTCGGGGCTGGTTCCCAGGATGCCGGTTACTGGGTCTCCGGGGAAATCGGGAGCAAATTCAGTCAGGAATTTTTGCGCGCGAGCGGCGATGGCGGCGGCCTGTTCCGGCTGCGTCTCAGCCATGGAGGCCATCGCCGAACGCAGGCGAAGGGCATCGAGCGGGTTGATGGCGAAGGCTCCGTGACAGCATTGTGTGCAGCCGGGACGGCAGGCGAGATGTGCGCCGGCGCGGAGGGTTGCGTCCGCCAGGGCTGCATCGACGATCTGGATGAGCTTCGCGTCCTGCTGGCGCAGGTGAACAGTAGGATTGGCAAATGGTTGGTGCATCAGCGAGCCATTGCCTCCTTTTCCTGGAGTGAGCCCACGGAGGCGGGGATTCCCAGAAAATCGATGGTTACGACGGTGATGTCGTCGACCTGACCGAAGCGGTTGGCGATTTCGGCGATTTCAGCGGCGGATCGCGTGCTCAGGTCCTGGGTGCGGTCGAAGCCGAGGAGCTCGCCGGACTTGCTCTGCGCTTCGACCACGCCGTCGGAGACGAAGGTGAGCCGGTCGCTGGGCTGAAGCTGGGCGGTTACGAGCTCGTAGGTGATACCGCCGAGCATTCCCAGCGGCAGGGCGCCGGGCATCGCCATCTCCCGGCCATTGCGATAGGGCGGGAGATGGCCTGCGTTGGCCAGCACTAGCCGCCCGCTCGCGGAGAGATGAGCGCAAAGGCAGGTGGTAAATCCGGTACCCAGCTCGTTCGCGCTCCGGCCTGTCATGCGGTGATTCAGGGTGGACGCAAGCTCGGATGGGTCGGTGGTGTGGGCCGCCTCGGTGCGGATGGCGCCAACGATCATGGAGACCATCATGGCCGCAGGCAGGCCTTTGCCTGCCACGTCGCCGACGACGATGAGGAGGTCGCCGTCTCCGCAAGGCAATATCTGGAAGAAATCGCCGCCGACCGCGTCCGCGGGACGGTAGATGCAGTCGATGGAGAATCCTGGAACCTGGGGAATTGCTTCAGGAAGCAGGAGGTGTTGCACCTGGCGGGCGGCTTCGAGCGCACCTTCCCAGCGCTCCTCCCGCCTGCGGGCGATGGTGAAGCGGCGGATGAGAAAGGCCAGCATGGCGAGCAGAAAGAGCAATTCGGCCAGCACGTAGGGATGGACGGTATAGGGCGAGGTGATGAATGGTGTCTCGAACGGGCGGGGATCGGCTTCGAGGCCGAGCTGATTCAGCGCAATGGTGATGTTGTCGGCTACATACAGGCCCTGAACTAGAAGCACGGGCAGTAGAAGCAGGCGGGCGTTCGTATCGCGGCGAATCGCGCCTGCGGCCAGGGTAAGGAGCATCCAGATGGACGAGGGCAGAAGCAGAAAGACCTGGACAAGAGCACCGGCCGGAGCGGAGAGCCAGCCGGGCCAGTAAAGCACTCCGAAGATGGAACTGAGCGCGGCCATTGCGGTAACGGCCTGCCAGATCAAGCCGCGGCGAGCCTTGAGAACCTTCGAGAGAAAGAGCAGAAATGCGATCTGAGCGCAGGCGACGAGCATTCCGTCGAGGAGATCGAAGACAGGGATCGGCGGAAAGGCAAACAGCTCCTTAGATACGATCAGGGCTCCGTCCAGAGACGTGGCCATCAGTTGGATGGCGAACCAGAGATACTCACGCTCCTTTGGCCGGAACAGGTAGAGGCCAAAGATGGTGATGCCGATGATGGAGGCGGCGATTGAATACGAAAAGACGTCGATGAAGACCATGCGGTGCCGGCCTTCATGATGCTTCTGTTCGGCGGCGATCAGCTCGGAGTCTCCGACAAGGCTGTCGCCAAAAGCCGGGCCGCCGTCAATATAACTGGCCCAGATGCTGGAGTGCCAGACACGGATCGCGACGTGGATCGTCTGCTCGCGGTTGTCGCCCTGGGACGATGCAGCGGAGAGGGGAACGGTCCGATAGTCCCAGGACGCGGTCGGGAAGATATTCGGCGGCATGTGGCCGACTGCAGCGGCGATGTGTCCGTCGACGAAGATCTCGTACGAGGTCATGATCGGCGCAAGATCGAGCGAAAGTGCCGGGTGAGTGGCCGGTACATGGATGGCGAAGCGATACCAGGCGAATCCGCCCATGGCTGGGTATCCCTGCACGGACCACGGTTTGTCGCTGTGCAGGAGCGGCCAACTGGAATCGTCGAAGGATGGTTCCGACCAGTGCGGGTCGTCCCCGGGATGGAAGCGCCAGAGGCCATCTAGGGAGACCAGAGACTGACGGTCGCGGTCCAGGTCGAAGGTTGCAGGCGTTCCCGTCAGTTTGGGGCTCGTGCGGGGGATCACATACTGACCTACGGCAGGCAGGGAACTCATGCCGCCGAGAAGCGAGAGACAGACGACCGCGCAGAAAAACCAGCGGCGAATTTTTCGGGGCGCAGACATCGGTATGGTGTTCCCGGAGCGGTGCTCAAAAGCCGCGTCGATCTATGGCTTAGAAACCTGCCATGATGCTACTGTACGGGAGATTGTTTGTCTTTGCTTTGTGTGAGTTGAATCCAAAAAGCTGCGAGGATCGCATTGATGCGACTTTATAAAAATGAATTGTCCGTTGGAAAGCTGGTTGCGGCGATTGCCTTTCTGGCTATTCTGGCTGCCATGGAGCCAAGCCGAGCGCGGGGGCAGGTGGGTGCACAGGGAATTCAGACGGAAAGGCCGCAATTGGTCTGGGTTGACACCGATATCGGGGACGATATTGATGATGCCTTCGCGCTTGGGCTGATTCTCGGCAGCCCGGAGTTGCATGTTCTGGGTATCTCAACGGCCTTTGGAGATACCGAGACGCGCGCGCGGCTGGTGGACCGCTTTCTCGCTGCAACCAGCGAGTCGGCGATTCCGGTGACGGCGGGGGTGCATACCGAGACAGACAATGTAATGACCCAGCGGGCTTACGCGGAGCGTTTTCCGGCGCGGGAGCATCCAGACGGGGTTGCGGCGTTGCTTGGGGAGATTAAGCGGCATCCGGGAGAGATTACGCTGATCGCGATCGGTCCGCTCTTCAATATTGGCGCCGCGATCGACCGCGATCCAGAGACTTTTCGCCAGTTGAAACGGGTGGTGATGATGGGCGGGTCGGTCGAGCGAGGTTATGGTCTTACGGCGGATGGTTCGCCGAAACCGCCGGACGCCGAGTGGAACATCAAGTGCGATCCGAAAAGCGCGGCGAAGCTTTTCTCAGTTGGAGTCCCGATTTTTATGGCTCCGTTGGATTCGACCCAGATTCACCTGGATGCTGCTGATCGAGAGGCCATATTTGCCGACGGCTATCCGCTGACCGATCAGTTGACCTTGCTCTACCACCAGTGGGTGGCGAAGACGCCGAATCATTCCGCCACCCCGACATTGTTCGATCCGGTGGCGGCGGCTTACACCTTCCGGCCGGAGCTGTGCCCGATGCAGCCGATTCGAATCGAGGTTGATGACAAAGGCTTTACGCGCAAGGTGGAAGGTCCGCCGAATGCACAGGTTTGCTTGAAATCGGACGAAGATGCCTTTCGAGCACTGCTCAAAAAGAGAATCATGCTCAGCGACAAAGAGAAATTTAATCTTCAGAAGACACTCCACCAACGATTGTAATGAGATTTTCTTGTCATTTGGCTTCTCCAAAGGAAGCAACCATTGACCTTGGCCACGGTTCTTGGTATTGTAAGAAGGTTCCACAAGAGCGGGGTTAACCGCGTGTTGTAAGCGGAAATCTTGCAGAGCGGCCCTCAAGTCGGTAAAGCCGATGGTTGAGAAGCCGCCAGGGTAAAGGCTCAATAAGGTAAATCGGGCCACCCAATAGTCCTGAAGTAGCTCGTCTCTTGTGCGGGCTGGACTTTTCGCTACGGTGCCTGCGACCCCCTCCACCTTGGAGGATTATGCAGGCCGAAACTTAGGAAACGGAATCGACCTTTCTGGAATCGAAGGAAGCGTACGGTCACCGTCCGGGTTTTCGTCTGGTATTGGTACGAGGGCAGACGCGAAGCAGCTAACCTGGGCTTCCGCATTGTTGCGCTCCGTGTTCGGGCGCTTAAAACGCGGGGAAGCCATATGGCTGTGTGCGCTTGCCGATGACAGGATTTTCGCCGGTTGCAATGAATGTTGCCCGGCAGTGGTTTTGAACGGTTCGGTTTCAAGGAGTTGCGGTTTGCCCACATTTAATCAGCTGGTTCGCAAGGGGCGCACGGCGCCACGGTACAAGACGGCCTCTCCGGCGCTGCAAGCTTCGCCGCAGCGGCGTGGAGTTTGCACGCGCGTTTACACGCAAACCCCCAAGAAGCCGAACTCGGCCCTGCGTAAGGTTGCCCGTGTGCGCCTCACGAATGGGATCGAGGTTACGACTTACATTCCTGGCATTGGCCACAATCTGCAGGAGCATTCGATTGTGCTCATTCGCGGCGGCCGTGTGAAGGATCTGCCGGGCGTTCGCTATCACGTTGTGCGCGGCACGCTGGATTCGGTCGGTGTGGCCAATCGTAAGCAGAGCCGGTCGAAGTACGGAGCCAAGCGCGGCAAGGGCGGCGCGGCACCGGCAGGCAAGGGTAAGAAGTAGTCTCAGGTTTTGACGCGGCTCGAGCAGAGCGCAAAAGGATTTAAGGAATGCCGAGAAAAGGTCACATTGCGAAGCGGGAAGTAGCTCCCGATCCGGTTTACGGTTCGACGCTGGTCACCAAGTTTGTGAACTCATTAATGTGGGGCGGAAAGAAGTCGACTGCTCAGGGTATTTTCTACACGTCGATGACGAACCTGGAGCAGCGAGGCGGCGACGAAGCCCTCAAGCTCTTCAAGCGCGCGGTCGAGAACTGCAAGCCGCTCCTTGAGGTGAAGTCTCGTCGTGTCGGCGGCGCAAACTATCAGGTTCCGATCGAAGTGAACCCGGAGCGCCGAACGTCTCTGGCGATTCGCTGGCTCATTACCTATGGGCGCGCCCGTGGCGAAAAGGGAATGATTGACAAGCTGACCAATGAGCTGCTTGACGCGGCGAATGGTCGCGGCGCGGCAATGAAGAAGAAGGAAGATGTGCACCGCATGGCGGAAGCCAATAAGGCTTTTGCGCACTATCGCTGGTAATTTGCGATAGCCGGTTGCAGATAGAAGAGTAGCAGGGCGGGGCGCTTTCGGGCTCGGCCGCAGCGAATCAAGTAGTACCAATAACAGCGGACCAAGGTGTCCGCAGGGAAGAATATCCGTGGCTCGCACAGTACCGTTAAATCGTTGCCGGAACATCGGAATCATGGCGCACATTGACGCCGGAAAGACGACTGCCACCGAGCGCATCCTCTTCTATACGGGCATCACGCACCGTATCGGAGAGGTGCATGAGGGCACGGCGACCATGGACTACATGGAGCAGGAGCAGGAGCGCGGAATTACCATCACTTCCGCTGCAACCACATGCACCTGGAATAACATCCGTATCAATATCATCGATACTCCGGGCCACGTCGATTTCACGGCAGAGGTCGAGCGTTCGCTGCGGGTGCTCGACGGCGCCGTTGCGCTGTTTGACTCGGTGTCGGGCGTGCAGCCGCAAACTGAGACTGTCTGGCGTCAGGGTGACAAGTATCGCGTTCCGCGTATCTGCTTCGTGAACAAGATGGATAAGAACGGCGCAGATTTCGAGATCGTGATGGAGTCTATCCGCAAGCGTCTCGGTGCCCGCGCGGTTGCCATCCAGATTCCGATTGGCGCGGAAGCTAATTTCAAGGGCGTAATCGATCTCATGGATATGAAGGCCATTCTGTGGCACGACGAAACCATGGGTGCGAAGTATTCGGTCGAAGAGATTCCTGCCAGCCTGCTCAAGAAGGCGGAAGCCTTTCGCATGCAGTTGGTTGAGATGGTCGCCGAAACCGACGACGAGATTCTGGTGCAGTTTCTCGATGGCGAGATGCCGACCTCGGCCCAGCTCAAGGCTGGTCTACGCAAGGCAACCCTCGGTCTGAAGCTTTTTCCGGTCATGTGCGGATCGGCCTTCAAGAACAAGGGCATTCAGACACTGCTGGACGCGGTGGTGGACTATCTCCCCAGTCCGCTCGATATCCCGCCGATCGAAGGCATCAACCCTTCGAATCCGGAAGAAGTGTTTATTCGCCACTCGGACGACAGCGAGCCGTTTTCGGCTCTCGGCTTCAAGCTGATCAATGACCCGTTCGGCAAGCTGGGCTTCATCCGCGTGTACTCGGGGCAGTTGAAGACTGGTGACACCATTTTGAATCCGCGCACGGGTAAGACGGAACGCGTGGGTCGTCTGGTGAAAATGCACGCGAACAAGCGTGAAGACATCACCGAGATCATGGCTGGCGACATTTGTGCTTGCGTGGGTCTCAAGGAGTTGAAGACAGGCGATACGCTCTGCGCGCCATCGTCTCCGATTGCCCTTTCGGCGATTACCTTCCCTGAGCCTGTTATTTCGGTCGCCATCGAGCCGAAGACCAAGGCCGATCAGGAGAAGATGGGCTTGGCGCTTGGCAAGCTTTCGGACGAGGATCCGACCTTCAAGGTTCGGACGGACGAGGATTCGGGACAGACAATCATCAGCGGCATGGGCGAGCTTCACCTCGAAATTCTGGTCGACCGTATGAAGCGCGAGCACAAGGTTGAGGCCAATGTTGGCGAGCCTAAGGTTGCGTTCCGTGAGACGATCCGCAAGGAATCCGAGGCGGAAGGCAAGTACATTCGTCAGACCGGCGGTTCGGGCAACTACGGGCATTGCAAGATTCGCTTGAAGCCGAGCGAACCGGGCAAAGGCTACGAGTTCATCAACGATATCAAGGGTGGATCGATTCCGAAGGAATTCATCAAGCCGATCGACCAGGGCATTCGTGAAGCTCTGGATGGTGGAATCCTGGCCGGTTATCCAGTGGTCGATGTGACGGTGACGCTCTATGACGGAAGTTACCACGATGTCGATTCGAACGAAATGGCTTACAAGATTGCCGGTTCGATGGCCTTCAAGGAAGCCGCGAAGAAAGCCAGCCCCGTGCTTCTTGAGCCGGTGATGGCAGTCGAAGTCACGGTGCCCGAGGAATTCGTCGGCACGATCATTGGCGACATCAACTCCCGGCGCGGACGGATCGAAAGCCTGGAGCATGCGGCGGGTTCGCAGCTGGTGAAGGCGATTGTTCCGCTCAAGGAGATGTTCGGTTACGTGAATGACATTCGTTCGTCGACTCAGGGCCGGGCATCGTATTCAATGCAGTTCGCTCGCTACGAAGAAGCGCCGCGGATGATCGCGGATGAAATCATCGGACGCGCGCAGGGTAAGTAGTCGGGTCAGGCAGCATAGTTTTGGGGGCTGGAGCCGGATCGCCGGCGCCCCCAGGTGAAACAGGCAACACAAGCTACGAAAGGGATTCGGGGAAGTTATGGCGAAGGAAAAATTTGACCGGTCTAAGCCGCACGTGAACGTGGGAACGATCGGGCATATCGATCACGGAAAGACGACGTTGACGGCGGCGATCACGAAGGTATTGTCGAAGCACAATCCGAAGATCCAGTTCCGTTCGTTCGACACGATTGACAACGCGCCGGAAGAGCGGGAGCGGGGCATCACGATCGCGACAGCGCACGTGGAGTATGAGACGGCCAACCGTCACTACGCGCACGTCGACTGCCCGGGCCACGCCGACTACATCAAGAACATGATCACCGGCGCGGCGCAGATGGATGGCGGCATTCTGGTGGTTGCGGCCACCGACGGCCCGATGCCCCAGACCAAGGAGCACGTGCTTCTGGCCCGCCAGGTCGGCGTACCTTCACTGGTGGTGTTTCTGAACAAGTGCGACGCGGTCGAGGACGAAGAGCTGGTGGAGCTAGTGGAAATGGAAGTGCGCGAGCTGCTCTCCAAGTATCAGTTCCCGGGCGACGACGTTCCGGTCATCCGCGGCTCGGCACTTGGAGCTTTGAACGGCGAAGCGCAGTGGGAAGCCAAGATTGACGAGCTGATGGATGCGGTCGACAAGTACGTTCCGCAGCCGGACCGCATGGTCGACCTACCCTTCCTGATGCCGATCGAAGATATCTTCTCGATCTCCGGACGCGGCACGGTTGTTACGGGCCGCATCGAGCGCGGCAAGGTGAAGGTAGGCGAGGAAGTTGAAATCGTCGGCTTCCGCGACACGCGCAAGACGGTTGTGACCGGCGTGGAAATGTTCAAGAAGCAGCTGGACGAAGGTCTGGCGGGCGATAACGCCGGCCTGCTGCTGCGCGGCATCGCCAAGGACGACGTGGAGCGCGGCATGGTTCTGGCCAAGACCGGCTCGATTACGCCGCACACCAAGTTCAAGGGCGAGGTTTACGTACTGAGCAAGGAAGAAGGCGGCCGTCATACGCCGTTCTTCAACGGCTACCGTCCCCAGTTCTACTTCCGCACCACGGACGTGACGGGCACGGCGAAGCTTCCTGCCGGTACGGAGATGGTGATGCCGGGCGACAATATCCAGCTGGAGATCGAGCTGCACACGCCGGTTGCGATGGAAAAGGGCCTGCGTTTCGCCATCCGCGAAGGCGGCAGGACAGTCGGCGCCGGGGCCATCTCGGAGATTATCGCTTAGTAGTTCGATTGAGTTGGGCTAGTACGGGGAGGGTTTGCAAGAACCCTCCCCGTACGGGAAAGATGGATGGGCATGGTAGGACAGAGAATTCGAATTCGGCTTAAGGCATACGACTACCGGGTACTGGACACCTCGACGGGCGAGATCGTCGAGACTGCCAAGCGTACCGGAGCACAGGTGGCCGGGCCGATCCCGCTGCCGACGGTCAAGAACAAGTATTGCGTGCTGCGCTCGCCGCACGTGGACAAGAAATCCCGCGAGGCATTTGAGATCCGGACGCACAAGCGCCTGATCGACATTCTGGAACCCACCCAGCAAACGGTAGATGCGCTGATGAAGCTCGATCTGCCCGCCGGCGTGGATGTGGAAATCAAGGCTTTCGAAAAGTAAGCCGCTAACTCCGGCAGTGCGTGGTTCTGAGATTAGCCTCGCATGATGAGGAAAGGAAAATATGTCAGTTACTGGAATTCTAGGTAAAAAAATCGGCATGACGCAGGTCTTCGACGAGAAGGGTGATGTGCACCCGATTACCGTCCTGCAGGCTGGTCCATGCGTGATCACGCAGTTGAAGACGGCTGCAAAGGACGGGTACGAGGCGGCACAGATCGGCTTGGTCGAGTTCGTCAAGGCTTCGCGCATCACTAAGCCGCTGGCCGGTCACTTTGCCAAGCACGATGCTCCTCCGGTGAAGGAGATTCGCGAAGTCGGTCTCGACAATCTGGTTGAGGGTGAGAGTGCGGCCAAGGCAGGCGACCGGGTTCTCGTAGACATCTTCGCGGACGAGAAGTTTGTGGATGTGATTGGCACCTCCAAGGGACGTGGCTTTGCCGGTGTCGTTCGTCGTCATGGTTTTGGCGGCGGCCCCAAGTCGCATGGACACATGTTCCAGGTACAGGGTTCGATCGGTGCTTCCAGCTTCCCGTCCCGTGTATTTCCGGGGCAGCGGATGCCGGGTCACTTCGGTGTCGATCAGGTCACGGTGCGCAATCTGCGCATTCGCGGCATCGACCTTGAAGAGAACCTGATCATGGTCGAGGGAGCAGTACCGGGGCCGCGTGATGGCTACGTGCTGATTTCGAAGGCCAAGGCTCCGCCGCGTGAGCGCCGTGGATTTGCAGGCGCCGGCACGGTCGATCCGTTGAAGGCCTCCAAGAAGGCGTCAGCCGGCAAGAAGAAGTAGTCCTGGCCGTACGGCATTACCAAGTTGAAAGGGCGAGGAGCCCGAAAGAAGAAGAAGATGGCAAACGTGGATGTAGTCAATCTGAACGGGGACAAGGTCGGCACTGTGGAGCTGGCGGACGAAGTGTTCGCAGCCTCAGAAGTGAACGAAGCTCTCCTGTGGGAAGCGGTAAAGCACTATCGCGCCGCTATGCGCCAGGGCACCCACGCCACCAAGAATCGCAAGCTCGTGGCCGGCTCCGGCAAGAAGCTCTGGAAGCAGAAGGGGACTGGCCGCGCACGTATCGGTTCGGTGCGTTCTCCCCTGTGGCGTCATGGCGGCACGGTGCATGGACCGCAGCCGCGCAGCTACGATTACGCTTTCCCGCGCAAGAAGTTGCTGGGCGCATTGCGTTCCGCTCTGGCTTCGAAGCTGGCCGACGGCAAGCTGACCATCGTGGATTCCCTGGAGATCAAGGAAGCCAAGACGAAGCTGTATCGCGCCGCTCTGGATAAGCTCGGAGCGAACCGGACTACGCTGATCGTCGAGAGCGGCAAGACGCTTTCGGAGGCACTGTTCCTCGGAGTTCGTAATCTTGATCGCGTTGAGCTGATGCTCAATAACGAGGTTCATCCTTACGACCTGTTGCGCTATGAGCGGGCGATCTTCTCGAAGGCTGCTATCGAGCTTCTCGGCGAATCGCTGAAGAAGACAGTCTCGAAGCGAAAGCTGGCAGCGCAAGCCGCCGCACAGAAGGAGGTCGCATAATGCCGACACTCTATGAGATTATTCGCCGCCCTCTGATCACGGAAAAGGGCCTGCAGGTCAAGGAAACCGAGAGCACTTTGGTATTCGACGTGGCTCCCGAGGCGACCAAGACGGAAGTCAAGCAGGCTGTCGAAGCACTGTTCAAGGTGAAGGTGGAGAATGTCCGCACCGCCAACGTGCTCGGCAAAGAACGTCGCAGGGGCAAGTTTTCCGGCTATAAACCGGACTGGAAGAAGGCGTATGTTCGCCTGAAGTCCGGAGAAAAGCTGCCGGAGTACGTGGCCAACTACTAGTTCCGTTGAATTACGGAAAAGTAGTGCTGACGGGTAAGTCGCAGGAATTATCGGGGCGAAATTTGAACCCCGGAGAAACGTGGGAGACGGGTCAGGCGAGAGCCGGCCTCAGTTGCCCAAGGGAAACAGACGATGGCAATCAAGACATACAGACCGATTACGCCGACGCTTCGCTTCCAGACTTCGCTGGTGAATGATGACATCACCACGAACGAGCCGCACAAGGCACTGGTAGTTACGCGCAAGCGCAGTGGCGGACGCCGCAATTCCGGCGATCTGACCATGCGTCATCACGGCGGCGGACATAAGAAGCAGCTACGCCTGATCGACTTCAAGCGGGACAAGTATGGCGTCCCTGGTACGGTAGCCACGATCGAGTACGACCCCAACCGCTCTTCGCGCATCGCCCTGATTCACTACGTGGACGGCGAGAAGCGTTACATCATCCAGCCAGTCGGCCTCAAGGTCGGCCAGAAGGTGATGAGCGGTCCCGATGCGGACATTCTGATCGGCAATGCGTTGCCGCTCAAGAACATTCCCTCCGGCACCACGGTCCACAACATTGAGCTTCGCCCTGGCAAGGGCGCGCAGATGGCGCGTTCGGCAGGAGCCCAGGCTCAATTGGTCGCCAAGGAAGGCGATTACGCGCTGCTCAAGCTGCCCTCCGGCGAGACCCGCAAGGTGCTCGTGGATTGCATGGCGACGATCGGCCAGGTGGGCAACACCGATCACGAGAACGTGGCCATCGGCAAGGCGGGACGTAACCGCTGGAAGGGCATCCGTCCTACCAACCGCGGTGTTTCGATGAACCCGGTCGACCATCCGCACGGCGGCGGCGAGGGCAAGACCTCGGGCGGCCGTCATCCGGTGACCCCATGGGGCCAGCCGACACGTGGCTACAAGACGCGTAACAACAAGCGGACCGATGCATTCATCGTCAGCCGCCGGGCAAAATAGGGTAGGGGAGATTTATGGCACGGTCAACGAAGAAGGGTCCCTTTGTGGACGAGCATCTGATCAAGAAGGTGGAAGTGCTGAATGCCGCCAACGACAAGAAGGTCGTCAAGACCTGGTCGCGGCGCTCCACGATCTTCCCCGAGTTCATCGGCCACACCGTTGCCGTGCATAACGGCAGAAAGTTCATTCCAGTCTACGTGACGGAGAACATGGTCGGGCACAAGTTCGGCGAGTTCTCTCCGACCCGCACCTTCAAGGGGCACACCCAGAAGTCGGCAGAGTCGGGCGCGAAGGCGCGGTAATTGCAGGCTCTGTTTGAGCCGGCTAAAGCAGTGATTTGGGCACGCCGCCAGGACGGCTAGTCCCCGAGGAAGGCAGATTATGGCAGTCGAAACAAAGGAATTTCGGGCCGAAGCAAGGTTCCAGCGCGTATCGCCGCAAAAGGCGCGGCTGGTGCTGAATCTGGTCAAGGGCCAGGGAGTTCAGAAGGCGCTGGAGACGCTGGCTTTTACCAAGAAGCGGATCGCTCCGGTGATTCACAAGGTGCTGACCTCGGCACTGGACAATGCGAAATACCTGTCCGATGAACGCGGTCTGGATCTGGATGTAGACAACCTGTTTGTGAAGACGGCCGTGGCCAATGAAGGACCGCGCATGAAGCGCATCCGTCCCGCCCCGATGGGCCGGGCTTTCCGCTACCAGCGGCGTCTCACCCACATCATCGTTTCTGTGGCAGAGCGGCCTGAAGCCGAGGGTCTGGTGACGAAGGTCGTTGCGGCGGAAGCCAAAGCGTCAAAGCCAGCCAAAAAGTCGGCAGGCAAGACGTCCACCAAGACGGCGCGGAAGTCAACGGTCAAGGCCAAGTCGGCTGCGTAACTTCTAAACGGCTAGCGTAGCTCAAAGTTTTGTAGTGGTTTGTAACACCGGTTCGCAAAGAAGGATTTGAGAGGCAAAGTATGGGACAGAAAGTCCACCCCTATGGATTTCGGCTCGGAATCAACAAGCCCTGGCGCTCACGCTGGTTCAGCGTTCGCGACTACGCGAAGCTGCTGGTTGAAGACGTTAAGCTCAAGGAAGAGCTGAAGGACAAGCTGAAGGCTGCTGGCGTGAGCTCGGTCGAGATCGAGCGTCCGGGCAACAAGCTGCGGTTCATCATCCGCACCGCACGCCCTGGCATTGTGATTGGCCGCAAGGGTACGGAAATCGAGAAGCTGAAGACTGAACTGGCCAAGCGCACCGGCCGGGACGTCTTCATCGATATCCTCGAAGTGAACAAGCCGGAGCTTGACGCTCAACTGGTCTCGGAAAACATCGCGCTGCAGCTCGAAAAGCGCGTCGGTTTCCGCCGCGCAATGCGCAAGAGCGTGGATTCGGCGCTGCGTTTCGGCTGCAAGGGGATCAAGGTTCGCGTGTCGGGCCGTCTGAACGGCAACGAAATCGCGCGCTCCGAGTGGTATCTCCAGGGACGTCTGCCGCTGCACACGTTGCGCGCCGACATCGACTATGGTTTCTCCGAGGCGCGCACGACCTACGGCGTGATCGGCGTGAAGACATGGATCTATCGCGGCGATATCTACGAGCAGAAGCGGCGTCAGCCGGTTGCGGTTGGTGCGGGAGCGTTTCAGCTTTAGATTGTTGTCGCCACGAGTCACGTTTTGATTGAGTTTCGCTAAGCAAGTACTGAGGATTTCGCTATGTTGATGCCAAAGAAGGTTAAGTTTCGCAAGCAGCAGAAGGGCAAAATGCGCGGCAAGGCATGGCGCGGCTCCACGCTGAGCTTTGGCGAATACGGTCTGAAGGTCATGGAGTGCGGCTATATTACCGACCGCCAGATCGAAGCCAGCCGTATCGCGATGACGCGCTTCATCAAGCGCGGCGGCAAGGTCTGGCTTCGCCTGTTCCCCGATAAGCCGGTGACCAAGAAGCCGGCCGAAGTTCGAATGGGCTCGGGAAAGGGTGCTCTGGATCACTGGGCGGCGGTGGTTCGTCCGGGCAAGATCCTCTTCGAGATGGAGGGAGTTACTCCCGAAATCGCGATGGAAGCGATGCGCCTGGCGGCGAACAAGCTGCCCCTCAAGACGCGCTTCGTGCAGCGTCCCGCGGTGATCAAGAATGCTCCAGCTGAAACGGAAGCGGCGCAGTAAGAAGTTGGAATTGAGGCGGCCCGGCATCGGGCTTGCTGGAGAGAAGATATGGAATTGACGAAGATTCGTAACTGGAGCGATGACGAACTGAAGATCGAAGAGGTCAAGGCCTCCGAGCAGCTCTTCCGCATTCGCTTCCAGGCCAAGCTGGGGCAGAACGAGGGCGTTAAGAAGCTGCGCGAACTGCGTAAGGATATTGCCCGCATCAAGACGGTTGCCCGCGAGCGAGCAATCGGCATTCACGGCGCTGCGCCGGTCGCCGTCTCGGCTGCGCCTGTCAAGGCCAAGAAGACCAAGAAGGAGGCCAAGTAATTATGACGGCCACTAAGGAAACTCCGCAGGTTGCGGCAACGGAAGGCGCGGTAACTTCGAGCGCCGCCGGACGGCGTAACGAGAAGGTCGGCAACGTTGTTTCGACCAAGATGCAGAAGACGATTGTCGTTGAGGTCGAGATGCGCAAGGCGCATCCGAAGTACAAGCGCATCGTCAAGAGCAACAAGAAGTTCTATGCCCATGACGAGCAGAATTCGGCGCGTGTCGGCGATGTGGTTCGGATTCGCGAGAGCCGTCCGCTGAGTAAGCTGAAGCGCTGGGCTCTGGAAGAGATTGTCCGGCGTTCATCGCTGGCGCAGATTGAAGACGCGGCCCCGTCGGCCAGCTAGTTGCAGCAGATTGAGCCAGGCCCGATTCGCGCTTGACGCGGTCGGACGCCGGGAGAAGGAGTAGGCATATGGCAGTACAGATGAGAACGATGCTTGCAGTCGCCGATAATTCGGGCGCTCGCAAGTTGCAGGTAATCCTTCCCCTGGGTGGTTCTTCCGGCAAGAAGGCTGGTCTGGGCGATGTGGTGACGGCCGCCGTGAAGGAGTCTTCGCCGGATGGAACGGTGAAGAAGGGCAAGGTTGTCAAGGCTGTGATCGTGCGCACGCGCAAGGAGTATCGTCGCCGCGATGGTACCTACATCCGCTTCGACGAGAATGCGGCGGTGCTGATTAACGAGGCCGGCGAGCCCGTGGGTACGCGCGTCTTCGGGCCGGTTGCCCGTGAGTTGCGCGAGAAGAAGTTTTTGAAGATTGTATCGCTGGCTCCCGAAGTTATCTAACTTCCGGGCGTGTTTACAAATGAGATTGGGCTGCATGGCGGAGTGATCCGGGTCCAGGCGGCAGGTGAGAGAGAAATGGCTGGATTGAATATTCATCGCAACGACACGGTCGAGGTAATCGCGGGATCGGACGCCGGCAAACGCGGGCGTGTTCTGCGGGTATTCCCGGACAAGGATCGCGTTCTGGTTGAGCACGTTCGCGTGGTCAAGAAGACTGTCAGCTCGAAGTCGGGCAAGAACACCAAGGGCGGCATCGCGGAACAGGAGTCGCCGCTGCATGTTTCGAATGTAGCGATCGTCTGCTCGAGCTGCGGCAAGGCGACGCGGGTCGGCTACAAGGTTGAAGGCGACACTAAGACCCGGGTCTGCCGGAAGTGCGGCAATGCACTGCCGACGAAGGCAAAGTAGTTTCTGTATTTGATCCCGATTGGGGTGCCTCGTTGAGAGGCGTCGCCAGTCAATCACTTCCGTAACGGTATACGGGTTCCTTAAGACCCACTCCGCAGACCGGAAGAAAGAGAGCATAGAGCAAATGGCAGCACGTTTGAAAGAGAAGTACCAAGGTGAGATTCGCACGGCGCTCCAGAAGGAGCTGGGCCTGGACAACATCATGGCCGTCCCGCGAATTGAAAAGATTGTCGTGAACATGGGTCTTGGCGAAGCCACCCAGAACACCAAGCTGCTCGATCCGCTGGTTGCGGATCTGGCTGCCGTGACCGGACAGAAGCCGGTGACCACGAAGGCGAAGAAGTCGATTGCGGCCTTCAAGGTGCGGGCCGGTATGTCAATCGGCGCCATGGTGACGCTGCGCAGCGATGCGATGTACGAGTTTCTGGACCGCCTGATCTCGACGGCTTTGCCTCGGGTTCGCGATTTTCGCGGCGTGTCCACCAAGAGTTTTGACGGGCGTGGCAACTACACGCTTGGCCTGCGCGATCAGCTGATCTTTCCGGAGATCGATTACTCCAAGGTGGAGAAGCTGAAGGGCATGAATATCACCATCGTGACTACAGCCACGGATGACAACTCGGCTCGCGCTTTGCTGCGCCAGTTCGGGATGCCGTTTCGCCAGGGCGCGTAAGCGAGAGGATCAAGAGGAAATATGGCAACCACCGCAAAACGAGTGAAAGACGCGCGCAAGCCGAAGTTCAGCTCCCGCAAACACAATCGATGCCAGCTCTGCGGACGTCCGCGTGCGTTCCTTCGCAAGTTTGGGATCTGCCGTCTGTGCTTCCGTAGCCTGGCGCATAAGGGAGAAATCCCCGGCGTTGTCAAATCGAGCTGGTAAGCAGTAGCGAGTTGAAACGAAGCATCTAGCAACGAAGCTAGTGAACATCCCCGCAGGTTCTCTACTGGATAAGTGGAGCGAACGGGGGATGAAGGAGAAGGAATGAGTCTGACCGACCCTGTTGCAGATTTTCTGGCGCGCATCCGGAACGCAATCCGTGCACGCCACCAGAAGCTGGATGTGCCAGCTTCGAAGTTGAAGGCCGAGATTGCCCGCATTCTCAAGGAAGAGGGCTACATCTCGAACTACAAGACCCAGGAAGAAGACGGCAAAGCGATTCTGCGCGTGTATTTGAAGTACGGTGCGGGTTCTGAAGCTGCGATCCGCGATCTGGCCCGCATCTCTCGTCCTGGCTGCCGCGTTTATATCGGCCGCGACGAGATTAAGCGAGTACAGGGTGGATTGGGTATCTCGATCATGACCACCCCGAAGGGTGTCATGACCGGTCGTCAGGCGCGCCGCGAAGGCGTAGGCGGCGAGATCCTCTGCGAAGTCTGGTAGGACTGGCCGTCCAGGCGGTCGCTTCGCGTGACCTAGCTGGCCGTTGTTGAGATTTACAAGAGCTATGCTCTTGGGCTGCAGTGGAATTTGAGAGCGAAAGCTGTCAAAGGACTCGCAAGCCACTTAAGGATTAAGAAATGTCGCGTATTGGCAAGAAACCGATTCCGTTGCCGGCAGGCGTGAAGTACACCGTCGACGGCAACACTGTTCTCGTTGAAGGACCCAAGGGTAAAGTCTCTGCGTTGATTGCCCCCGGCATCACGCTGGAAAAGACCGACGGAGTGCTCCATGTGAACCGCGAGAGCGACAAGGCTGCCGCGTTCCATGGTCTTACCCGTGCATTGGTCTACAACGCAGTTCACGGTGTGACCCAAGGCTGGACCAAGGATCTGGACATCGTCGGTATCGGATACCGTGCGGAAATGAAGGGCAAGGGGATGGTGGTATTCACCCTGGGCTATTCGCACCCCATCGAGTTTCCGCTGCCCACAGGCATTGAAGTGACGATCGATCCGAAGCAGACACACCTGACCATCTCCGGTATCGACCGACAGAAGGTCGGCCAGGTTGCCGCGGATATGCGGTCACTGCGCAAGCCCGATCCGTACAAGAACAAGGGTGTTCGCTACACCGGCGAGAAGCTGAAGAAGAAGGCCGGCAAGTCGGGCAGTAAATAACAGGAATAGGGACCAGGGATTAGGGAATAAATATTCCGAACTGGTCCCACTACGACCGAACGAGACTGTGAAGCAGTTTCGCTGATAGGAAGAAACGACAATGATTGCAAAGACAGAACGAAATCAGATTCGCAGCCGGGTGCATTTCCGCATTCGCGAGAAGATCTCCGGCACGCCCGAGCGACCGCGCCTGAACGTTTACCGTTCGCTCAACCATATCTACGCGCAGGTCATCGACGACACGAAGGGCGAGACTCTGGCTTCCGCCTCGACGCTCGCAGCCAAGATTTCTACCGGCGGCAATGTTGCTGCGGCCAAGGAAATCGGCAAGCTGGTGGCTGAGCAGGCTATTGCCAAGGGTGTGAAGAAGGTCGTGTTTGACCGTGGCGGCTATCTCTACCACGGACGCATCAAGGCGCTGGCCGATGCCGCGCGCGAAGCTGGTTTGGACTTCTAAGTCGCAGGTCTGGATTTCGAAGCAAAAGGATCAAGGGCCTGGAAGGCCCCCGGGAAGGACACGGAAGAATAATGGCATTTACGAAGAAACTCGACGCCAACAGCTTCAAGCTGACCGATCAAGTCGTGGCGATCAACCGCGTAACCAAGGTGGTCAAAGGCGGTAAGAACATGTCCTTTGCCGCGCTGGTGGTGGTGGGCGACGCGACTGCCGGAGTCGTCGGCTATGGTTCCGGCAAGGCCAAGGAAGTTCCTCAGGCGATTCGCAAGGGAATTGAATCGGCCAAGAAGAATCTGGTCAAGATCAACCTGACGGAGACCACGATTCCGCACCAGGTGCTGGGTCGCTATGGCTCCGGTCACGTGCTGTTGAAGCCGGCTCCGGAAGGAACAGGCGTCATTGCCGGTGGCGCGGTGCGCGCTGTGATGACTTCGGCGGGCGTGCAGAACGTGCTGACCAAGAGCCTGGGTACGGCCAATCCGCACAACGTGATCAAGGCTACCTTTGACGCACTGACGCAACTGCGCGACAAGGCCGAAGTCGCCCTGATGCGCGGCAAAACGGTTGAGGAGCTTTAATCATGACCGAAGCCAAGAAAATTCGCATTCAGTACTATCGTTCGGCTATCTCGACCCCGGTTAAGCACAAGAGAGTGATCGTGGGCCTGGGCTTTACGCGCCTCAATCAGGTTGTAGAGCGCGTGGACAATGAGTCGGTTCGCGGCATGGTCAAGACTGTTCCGCACCTGGTCCGCATCCTGGACTAAGTTACCTCGAGTGTGAAGTGTGAAATGTGGAGTGTGAGCTGTTTTCGCACTTCACATTTCACACTTCACACTCGCACTAACGCGAGTCGGCAGCACGCCAGTGTCGGCGCATGAGCGAGGAAAACATGGCAAAGAATCTATCGAATCTGCGCGCCCCCAAGAAGGCAAACATCGGGCGCAAGCGTGTCGGCCGCGGTATGGGCTCCGGCATGGGCAAGACCTCAACCCGCGGCCACAAGGGCCAGGGATCGCGCTCCGGCTCCAGCCTGATGCGCGGCTTTGAGGGTGGCCAGATGCCGCTGCACCGTCGTCTACCCAAGCGCGGCTTCACGAATATCTTCCGCGTGGAGTACACGGTCATCAACCTCACCCGCATCGCTTCCGTTGCTGCTGAAAAGGGTGTCTCCGAGATTGGCCTAGACGACTATAAGAAGCTCGGTCTCTGCAGCAGCAAGAAAGAGCTGATCAAGATCCTCGGCAATGGGGAATTGACCTCGGCGATCACCATCAGCGCGCATAAGTTCTCCAAGTCTGCTCAGGAAAAGATCGAAAAGGCTGGCGGTAAGGCGCTCGTTGCCGGCGGGGAAGCTGTCGCGAAGGCGTAGTTCAATCCATCTCCGGCAGTTTCTAAGCCGTTCGCGAGGACAGGCGAGGGCTGCCGGGGGTAGGATGATAGATACAGCCAACGTCTGGGTGTTAGGGTAGGCGAATCGTTGGAAGGCGGATCCTGAAGATCAGGTTTTCCGCGGAGTGGATTTCCCAGCTATGTTCGAAAAATTCCTCAATATCTTTCGTATTCCGGATCTCCGCAAGCGCGTCCTCTTCACGCTGGGTATGCTGGCCATCTATCGTCTGGGCGCGTGGCTGCCTACGCCAGGGGTCAACAGCAAGCTGCTCGACCAGTTCTTCCATACGCAGGGCGGTTCGGCGCTTGGCCTCCTGGACATGTTTTCCGGCGGTAACCTGCGCAAGTTCACGATCTTTGCGCTGGGCATCATGCCGTACATTACGGCGTCGATTATCTTCCAGCTCCTGACTGTCGTATACGAGCCGCTAGCCCGGCTTCAGAAGGAAGGTGAACTGGGACGCCGCAAGATTACCCAGTGGACCCGCTATCTCACTGTGGTTCTCGCCGCATTCCAGTCGATTGCCATCGCCTTTGGCTTGAACAGCCAGGGAATGACCATTATTTCCGGTCCGTCCTTCATCCTGTTGACGGTCCTGACACTGACCACCGGCACGGCATTCATCATGTGGCTGGGTGAGCAGATTACAGATCGCGGCATCGGCAACGGCATGAGCCTGCTGATCTTTACAGGTATCGTCGTAGGATTGCCGCGCGGCATGGCCGGAATTGCGGACAAGATTCGCACCAACGCCTGGGGCGCTTTCACGGTGCTGGCGGTCCTGATTCTGCTGGCGGCAATGGTGGCGCTGGTGGCCTTTATCGTCTACGTCGAGCGCTCGGAGCGGCGGATTCCGGTGCAGTCCGCGCGGCGAATCGTTGGACGGCGTCAGATGGGCGGCCTCAGCTCGCACCTGCCGCTGAAGGTGAACTCCGGCGGCGTAATGCCGGTGATCTTCGCAGCCTCGATTCTCTCGGCACCATTGCTTTTCGGCCAGATCGGGTTCGTTCAGTCGAACAAGTTCCTGTCCAATGTGCTGGCCAATCTTCAAACAGGCGAGCCCTGGTACTTGGTCCTGTTCATTGCGGCGATCATCTTCTTCGCCTATTTCTATATCTCGATTGTCTTCCGTCCCGATGACATCGCGGACAATATGCGCAAGAGCGGATCGTTCATTCCAGGCATCCGTCCCGGGCGGCGCACGTCGGATTACATCAATGACATCCTGACTCGCATCACGCTGGTCGGCGCGGTTTACCTGATTCTGATTTCTCTGGTACCGACATTCCTGATCTCGGGCTTCCACCTAAACCATCTCTGGCTGGTCGGCGGTTTCTTCGAACATCTGCCGACATGGGTTACCAACGGTCTCGGCCTGAATTTCTACTTCGGCGGAACTTCGCTCCTGATCGTTGTGGGTGTGGCGATGGATACAGCCAACCAGATCGAGTCGCAGCTGATTATGCGTCATTATGACGGCTTCTCGCCGCGTTCCGGCCGCATTCGCGGAAGGAAGACGTGGTAATGGCTACGGCGGCGTCAATGGTTACGGGAGCGGACAAGCAGCCTAAGCAGGTCGTTCCAGGGCCGATTTTGCTGCTAGGTGCGCCTGGGGTGGGTAAGGGAACACAGGCTAAAGAACTTGTGAAGCTCTGGGGCATTCCCCAGATTTCAACGGGCGATCTGCTCCGTGCGCATCGGGATCGCGGAACCGAGCTTGGCAAGCTGGCCGATGAGTTGATGAAGCAGGGCAAGCTGGTGCCCGATTCGCTGGTCAACGATATGGTCGCGGCGCGACTGCTAGAGCCCGACACCTCGCGCGGATTCATTCTCGATGGTTTTCCGCGTACACTGCCGCAGGCGGATTGGCTCGACAATTATCTGAAGGAGCAGGCGGGGCAACCGGGAAGCAACTGCTGTTGTCTACCCGTAGTTGCAGTGAACATTCAGGTGGACTATACTCAGTTATTGCGCCGTATCACTGGGCGCAGGAATTGTCCTGTCTGCCAGACGATCTATAACGTCTACCTGCAACCGCCCAGGCATGAGGGTATTTGCGACGTAGAGGGTGCGACCCTGGTACAGCGAAGCGACGATACAGAAGAATGCTTTGCAGGGCGGATGAAAACCTACGAAAGCCTGACCGCGCCCGTTATTGAGCATTATCGCGCGCTGAGCAGGTTTGCCGAGGTCAATGGAGATCAGCCGGTGGCCGAAGTGGCTGCTGGCATTGTGTCTTCTGTCGAGCGTTTACGAGGTTAGAGCGATTTCTGGCTTCTATCTCGGATCGTTTCGGCGGGTTTTTGTGTGAAAGAGCAGCGGAATTTTGAAGGGTAAGTGGTACTGTGGCGGTCATTTTAAAGTCAGCACGGGAAGTTGAACACATGAGGCGCGCCGGCAAAGTCGTCCGCCAGGTGCTGGATCATGTGCGCGATCAGGTCCGTCCGGGCGCCACGACGCAGGATCTTGAAAATGCCGCCGAGGCGATGCTCAAGGATTTGGGCGCGAAGGCGGCGTTCAAGGGCTATCACGGTTTCCCCTGCGTTCTCTGCACCTCGGTCAACAGTGAGGTGGTGCATGGTATTCCGTCAAAGGCCCGGATTCTGAAGGAAGGCGACATCGTTTCCATCGATTGCGGGGCGATTGTCGACGGCTTCTATGGCGACGCGGCGATCACCGTGCCGGTAGGCGAAAAGATCGACCACAAGACGCAGCGATTGCTCGACGCGACTCAGGCATCGCTTCGGGCGGCGATCGAGACGGTCAAGCCTGGGGCTACGCTGGGCGATATAGGAGCTGCGGTTCAGGCGGTGGTCGAGGCGGAAGGTTTTTCTGTGGTGCGCGATTTTGTCGGCCACGGAATCGGGACGCGGATGCACGAAGACCCGCAGGTTCCCAACTACGGCGAGCGTGGGCGCGGTATGAAGTTACGCGAGGGCATGGTGTTGGCGATTGAGCCGATGGTGAATGCCGGCAAGCCGGGTGTGGAAGTTTTGAAAGATGGATGGACGGCAGTTACGGAAGACGGCAGCATGAGCGCCCATTTTGAGCACACGGTGGCAGTCACCGCGACGGGCGCTATGATTCTGACCGAGTAACGAATCTATGGTTTTAACCGGATTGCGATTATGCCGTTCGGTACAACAGGCTGGGCCTTAGGGGAACTGAGGGCGAATCCGGCGGAAGCGGAAACTGAGTTTGTCGAAGGAAGACGCGATTGAGGTAATGGCAGTGGTTGTAGAGACGCTGCCCAACGCCATGTTCAAGGTCAAGCTGGAGAATGAGCATCAGGTGCTGGCTCATGTTTCCGGCCGCATGCGGAAGAACTTCATTCGCATTCTCCCCGGAGACCGGGTCGCGGTCGAATTAAGTCCGTATGACCTGAATCGCGGGCGGATTGTATACCGCTATAAATAGGATTGTTAACAGCATTCAGCCGTAAGGTTGGAAGGCCGGGCTGATAAGGCCCGAGAGGAAGCAGCAAAATGAAGGTTCGTGCATCAGTCAAGAAGATTTGCGATAAGTGCAAGGTCATTCATCGCCGCGGTGTGGTGCGGGTGATCTGCGAAAACGCAAAGCATAAGCAGCGTCAGGGATAAGTTCCGCCCTGGTATTTGCGGAAACCTCCATCGGGTAGATGTATTCAGGCCCAGGGGCTAGTTAGCCGAAGTCAAGGCTTGCGAGGAACCCCGGAGGAACGCCGTAGTAACCTGTGCAGGCCGGATGGAAGCCGGAAGCACACAGCCTGAGTAACAACGAAGGAAGCACATGGCACGTATTGCTGGCGTCGATCTGCCCCGCAACAAGCAGGCACGAATCGCGCTCACGTACATTTTCGGGATCGGTAACCCGCGTGCGCTCAGGATTCTGGAGAAGGCGAATGTCGACGCCTTCAAGAAGATCCAGGATCTGGGCGAAGACGAGGTCAACCGCATTCGTCAGGTGATTGAAGATGAAGGAAACATCGAAGGCGACCTGCGCAAGGACGTCTCGATGCACATCAAGCGCCTGATGGACATCCAAAGCTATCGCGGAACGCGCCACAAGCGCTCGCTGCCCGTCAACGGCCAGCGCACCCGCACCAACGCTCGCACCCGCAAGGGACCCCGTAAGGGCACCGTTGCCGGCAAGAAGAAAGCGACCAAGACCTAATGGCAAAGCAGCAGAGCGCCGCGGCCAAGCCGGGCAAAAATAAGAAGTTCAAAAAGCGTGAGCGAAAGAATGTTCCATTTGGCTTGGTCTACATTCAGGCTACGTTCAACAACACCATTGTGACCATCACCGATCCGATGGGCAACACGCTGAGCTGGAAGAGCTCCGGGTCACTTGGCTTCCGCGGTTCGCGTAAGGGAACTCCCTTCGCGGCGCAGCAGGCAGCTCAGAACGCGGCAAACGCCGCGCGGGATCACGGCCTTCGTGCCGTTGACGTGCGCGTCTCCGGACCGGGTTCGGGTCGTGAGTCGGCGATTCGTGCGCTGGCTGCGGCCGGCATCGACGTTCGCTCGATTCGGGACGTTACGCCGGTTCCACATAACGGCTGCCGTCCGCCCAAGCGTCGTCGCGTCTAATGACGCTCGAAATGCGTCCGGTCTGCGAGCGGTGCAATACGCTGCTCGCGCTGGACGGCAAAGCGTTCATTTGCAGTTACGAATGCACGTTTTGCGAGCAGTGTTTCGCGGAGCTTGAGGGTATTTGCCCCAACTGCCGCGGGGAATTGGTTCGCCGGCCCACACGGGTCACGAGCTAGCAAACTAAGGGCCGGGAAGAAGCTGTCGCTTGCGACACCGTAAACCGGCCGACATCCGAAGTCAGGAGAATTCATGGCACGTTACACCGGCCCCGTATGCCGCCTTTGCCGTCGCGAAGGCACAAAGCTCTTTTTGAAGGGCACCAAATGCATGAGCGACCGTTGCCCGCTGGAAAAGCGCAACTTCGCTCCTGGCCAGCACGGCCAGAGCCGCAAGGCCAAGATCGTGGGTTACGGTCTGCAACTGCGTGAGAAGCAGAAGGCCAAGCGCATCTACTTCACCCTCGAGACCCAGTTCCGCGCTTATTACGAGAAGGCGAACCGCGCCACTGGCGTCACGGGCGACCTGCTCATCCAGCAGTTGGAGCGCCGTCTCGACAACGTGGCATTCCGTCTCGGATTTGCTATCAGCCGCCGTCAGGCACGCCAGGTTGTTCGTCACGGGCACGTCGAAGTGAATGGCCGCAAGGTGAACATTCCTTCGTATCAGGTGAGCGTGGGTGACACCATCGCCATCCGTGAGAACGCCAAGAAACTCGGAATCGTGGAAGCTGCCAGCGCATACGCGGCGCAGAACCATTCGCCCTCGTGGCTCCAGATCGACTTCCCGAACTTTACAGGCAAGGTGATCTCGCTTCCGAAGCGCGACGAGGTTTCGCTGCCGGTCAACGAGCAGTTGATCGTCGAACTTTACTCCAAGTAAGTCTGGAGCGTGAAGTGTGGTTAGTGTATTTTTCACACGCCACACTTCGCATTCACACTCGTACTTGAACCACCCCGGACTAACACGCTGTCCGGTCAATCCAAACGAAGGATAGCCAGTGTGACCGGCGCAAAATGCTTCGCGCCGGAGAGGGCACACAGGAAAAGGAAATAAGCAATGTTGTGGCGAGGATTTCAAAAGCCGAAGCGTTTGGCAGTCGATGCTGAGACGTTAACCGAAAAGTTTGGCAAGTTCAGCGCGCAGCCCTTTGAGCGCGGGTTTGGTACGACGATTGGCAACGCCCTTCGCCGCACCCTGCTCAGCTCGATCGAGGGAGCCGCAGTCACCGCCGTCCGCATCGAGGAAGTGCTGCACGAATTTCAGTCGATTGGCGGCGTGGTAGAAGATGCAACCGATATCATCCTGAATCTGAAGCAGATTCCGTTCAAGCTCAATGGCGACGGCCCAAAGGCGTTGTATCTTCGCGCTGACCAGCCCGGCGTTGTGACTTCGGGTATGATCGAGGCCGATGGCGACGTCGAGATTCTCGACAAGGATGTGTACATCGCGACTGTCTCCGAAGGTGGCCGTCTGGACATGGAGATGCGCCTCAAGCGTGGGCGCGGTTATGTCTCCGCCGACAAGAATTTCGATGCCGATCTTGGCATTGGTTTTATCCCTGTGGATTCGGTCCACTCGCCGGTCCGCCGCGTGAACTATCTCGTCGAAGCGGCCCGGCTCGGACAGATCACCGACTACGACAAGCTGACCCTCGAAGTGTGGACCAACGGCGCTGTTCTGCCAGCCGATGCAGTCGGTCTGGCTGCCAAGCTCCTCAAGGACCACATGAACATCTTCATCAACTTCGAGGAGGAAATCGAGGCGGAAGGTCATCATGACACAGGCTTTGGAACGCTGCGTAATGACAATCTGAATCGCTCCGTTGAAGAGTTGGAGCTTTCGGTTCGCAGCTACAACTGCCTTAAGAACGCCAACATTCAGACCATCGGCGAACTGGTGCAGAAGACCGAAGCCGAGATGCTTAAGACCAAGAACTTCGGTCGCAAGAGCCTGAACGAAATCAAGGAGATCCTGGCTCAGATGGGGCTCTCCCTGGGTATGAAGATCGACGAGAACGGCAACGCCGTCCCCGGACCGACCAGCATTCTCCCCTCTGCCGCCCTGGCCGCTGGCTTCAGCCGCTTCGACGACGAGGACGAACTGCTCGACTCCGTGGATATGCTTCTGCCGACCGAGACGGAAAACTTTTAGTACGAGTGTGAAGTGCGGAGTGTGGGGTGTGCAAGGCATCCACACTTCACACTCACACTTCACACTTATTGAAAGAGAGCAACATCATGCGCCATCGCAATGCAGGATTTAAACTCGGACGCAACACCAGCCATCGCCGCGCGCTTCTGCGCAACCTGGTCACGTCCGTCATTATCGAAGACCGCGTCGAGACGACTGTGGCCAAGGCGAAGGCCGTGCGTCCTCTCGTGGAAAAAATGATTACGCTGGGCAAGAAGGGCGATCTGCATTCGCGCCGTCAGGCACTCGCGTTCCTGATGACCGATGACTCCGTGACCCGCTTGTTCGAGACTGTGGCTCCGCGCTACGGTGACCGCAACGGCGGCTATCTGCGCATCGTCAAGACCGGCTTCCAGAAGGGCGATGGCGCCGAAAAGGCCTTCATCGAACTCCTCGGTGCTGAAAAGCAGCTGGACGAGAAGCGCCAGAAGCGGACCGATGCCAAAGCCAAGAAGCGCGCTGAACTCGAAAAGCAGCTTGAAGAGTCGAAGGCTGCCGAAGGTGGCGAAGAGGCTGCTTAGTCAGGCTCGTCGTCTCGCTTCGGTAGTAAAACGGATACACTCCTGATTGGATGTATCCGTTTTTTTTCGGCAGCCGCTACTCTCGTTTTTGCTGGGCTTGTCCGATTGAATCAGCCCCCTTGTACCCGTTGGACACCGTGCCAGTGATTGGCGAACTGGCCGACGGCGCGGAAGTCACGGTGAACGCGGCCGATGCTTCTGAACTCCATAGGTAGCCCGGTGCTATCGCAATCGCTCGCAGCGACGCTGTTGAGGGCACTTGCACTGGACCGCTGTACATTGGCGAAGAAGTACCAGGAGCAGTCCCGTCGAGCGTGAAGTAAATGGCCGAGCCTGGTGTGCTGTCGCTGATGGTAACAATCGGTGGGGTGGCAAAAGTCCCTCCCGCAGGTGTGATTTCAGGCGTTGCTGTGAGCGCTGTTGAGGGTTTGGCATAGCCCACCACTTCGCGGACCACCATATTCCCGACGTCGGCAATGTAAAGACTTCCGTGCTTGTCCATGACGATGCCGGTGGGGCCGTTGAGTGCCGCATTCGTTGCCGGTCCTCCGTCTCCGCTTGCGCCGACCAGGTCCGAGCCCGCAATTGTTGTGATGATGCCCGTCGTTGCAAAAACCTCTCGAATGCGGTTGTTTCCAGCGTTGGCGATGTACAAATTGTCCATGGAGTCGAATAGCATTCCCACCGGAGTTGCTAGAAAGCCCGACGTGGCTGGACCGCCGTCGCCGAGAACCGGGAAAAAGTACATAGCGTTTTCGGGTGGATTGAATCCCGCCACTGCATTGATTACGCCAGTCTTTGCGGAGACCTGCTCGATCGTGAAGGCGCACGCGATATACAGATTTCCGGTGCTGTCGAATGCGACTCGACTGGCAGCGGTGAGGCTGGCAGCGGTCGCCAGTCCGCCATCGCCTCCTGACCCGCCTCCAGCCACTGTTTTAATCACCCCTGTCGTCGCGGATACTTCGCGGACCCTCAAGTTGGAGCTATCGGCGATAAAAAGGTTTCCTACCTTGTCTAGCGCAATACCTGTCGGGGAATTGAGTTCAGCCAAGGTTGCGGCAGCGCCATCGCCAGAGAAACCGGCGTGACCTGTGCCCGCGACTGTAGAGATCATGCCGTTGCTTGCGGAAATGCGTCGAATGACGTTGTTTCCGGAGTCTGCAATGTAAATGTCGCCGGCGCTGTCGATTGCAATGTCCAAAGGCGTAGAGAGTGTCGCATCGATCGCCGGCCCTCCGTCTCCGGTATAGCCTGAATGGCCGCTTCCTGCGATGGTGGTAATCAGGCCCGTGCTGGCGGAAATCTCCCGGATCACATTATTTCCGCTATCCGCGACGTAAAGATTGCCCGCTCCATCCAATGCGACGGATCCCGGGTTGTTGAAAGTTGCGGCGAGCGGATTGCCTCCGTCTCCGCTATAGCCCTCCGCCCTATTGCCTGCGACGGTATAAATCAGCTGACTGGCTGGCGTTGTGATGATGTAGGAAGCCGTGGCCACCGCGCTGGGAGGGGCATTCGCGGAGCCCACTTGGGCACTCAAAGTCTCATTGGCCCCCACGATAATGGCGTCGTCATAGCGCGCGGAAGTGGTCGAAGATGACGGTGGTGAGCCGTCGATTGTGTAGAAAAGAACGGTGAACCGATTATCTGCGCAACAAATAGTGACCGTCTGCGGCGAGGCATAGGTTCCGCCAGGTGGCGAAAAGGTCGGGGTCGCGTTGGGAGGTACAGTACTCGTGTAAACCGCCGAAGCTATCTGACTCTGGGAATAACCAGGAGCCAGCGCAATCGCTTGCAGGGTCGCACTTGAGTCGATCAAGATACCACCTGAGTAAACGGTGGATGTCGATGTAGGTATCGAGCCATCCGTTGTGTAATAGATCTGCGCTGCTGCATTTGAATCGGTAATTCCAGTCCCTTCGACTGTGGAAAATGTGCCCGACGGCTGGGTTATGACGGGCGTTGGCGTAGCATTTCCGGGAAGAGAAGGATAAAAGATGACTTCTCGAACCAGATTGTTTCCGGCATCTGCGATATATAGATTGCCTGTCTTGTCAAAGGTAATTTTCTCCGGACCGCTAAGTTCATTCTTTCCATCTGATCCTCCTGATCCGTTGTATCCGTTCGTGCCATTCCCTGCGATGGTTGTGATAATTCCTGCCGTGGATACTTCACGGATCGCACCGTTTCCGTGATCCGCGATGTAGAGGTTGCCCGCCGAATCAACGGCAACGCCCTCTGGGTTGAAGAGTTCGGCGCTGGTGGCCGCTCCACCGTCGCCCGCGTAGCCGCCTGTCCCTGATCCCTTCTTGCCGCTTCCGGCTCCAAATCCATTTCCGGCCACGGTGCTGATCAATCCAGTCTTCGCGGAAACCTCGCGGACGACGTTGTTGTTGTAGTCGGCAATAAAAATATCGCCGGCACTATCCAACGCAACTCCCGCCGGGTAATTCAGTTCGGCATTTGTGGCTGCTCCGCCGTCGCCGGAGTAGCCGCTTGTTCCGGTTCCGGCAACTGTTGTGATGATTCCAGTGGCTGCTGTTACCTTGCGAACCAGGTTATCCCCTGAGTCAGCGATATAGAGGTTGCCGGCAGCGTCGACTCCCACATCTTCTGGAGAAGATAGCCGTGCGCCGGTTGCCGGACCTCCATCGTCACCGCTGCCACCGCCAGCCACGACGGTGAGACTGCCATTCGAAACCGAGACTTCTCGAATGAGGTTGTTGAAATAGTCCGCAATGTAGAGATTGCCTGAGTTGTCCAGAGACATTCCCATTGGGAATGTCAGACCGTTCGCAGTGTTCACAATGGCCGTGAGAACTCCGGAAGCCTTCGAAATCTCACGAACGCAATTGTCTCCGGAATCCGCAATGTAAACGTCCCCCGCCGGATCTACCGCGATCCCGCCCGGAACGCCCAGTTCCGACGCGGTTGCCAACATGGGGCCCACCGCTGGCGATCCGCAGTCTCCGGACTGGGTAGTCCCGGCGATCGTGTACATCACAGGATGGTTGATTGTGTAGGCGGCGTCCGTTTCAGCCGACGGGTCATAGTTCGTAGCCACGGCGATCGCTTTGAGCGTCTCTGTTGCGCTTACTTGAATGGATGCAGTGTACTGAGTGGAACTTGCCGTCGGCGTACTTCCGTCGGTTGTGTAATAGATCTTTGCTCCCGAAGTTGCGTCCATGATTTGTACGGACTGGGCCGAGTTATAGGAACCCGCCATAGGCAAGAACGTTGGCGCGGACGCCGATGGGAGAGTTGGGGGCATTGGACTGGAAGGGTGATTGGAAGAAGAGCATCCGGAAAGGACGACCACGACTGCGACAAATAGGAGCGGAAGAGACAGCTTAGGCATGGCTAGGGCTCCTTGGCGATTGCGGAAAGATAGGTCATGACGACTGAAAATTGGAGAGGTCCAATTTTCAGATCCGCAAAAGGCTTGCGTACAGCGCCTGGGGAGATACCAATTTCAATGACTCTACTCGAAGAACTGTCGGACTAGCTATCAAAATCCGAAGTTCCGTGAAATTATTCCTACACACTTATTAAGAATCTCTGCGATGTTACGGAAAATCCGAAGTTATATCGAGAAATAGCACGGAGAGGGGCCGACTCTTTGGTTGACCGAGCCACTTTTTATCGATCATCGTCGCTTCGCCTCGACGGTGCAGGTCCTCGCTGATGCGCCGACACAGCAGTAAGTTCTATTGCTGGTGCGATGGCACGAATCACTATTTCCTGGTTTTTGCGGGTTTCGGTACAAAGTAGCCGCGACGTGCCTGCAATTGAAGCCCGTCGCGATCGACTTTGACTTTCAATCGGTGGTAGGAGCCATCCTGCTTCACGCCGTCCAGTGGAAGCTCAAGCAAGTACGTGCATTCCGGCGTCTGTGCCAGGCTCTTGAATCCTGCACCGAGATCGTTGCTGCCGTGAAAGAACGTTCCGCCTGTCCCATCGGCTAACTCGGCCATCACGTTTTCGGCAAGTGTCATGCTTGTCCGGCGATACTCGCCCTGCGACTGCAAGCTTCCCCCCCGCGCTGAACCCTGGACTGCGCTCGCTGGCGTTGAGTTCTGTCGTAAACACCCCGCGCGCATCGAGGGCGCTGATCGTGACATTCGATTGCGCGGCCATGTCGATCAGCCGGGATTCCATCGTCAGGGCTTCTGCTTCATAGGATAGGAAGCCTGGCGATACAAGGATCATGATGCGTTCTCCGGGCAGGGTCGCAACGCGACGGATGTATTCAGCCATCGACTTATAGGTCGCTTGAATATCCTGATGGTTCAGATTCAGGACACGCATTGCCGTTGAATCCGCAATCCTTTCGGCCATGTTCGCGTCGCGCTGGGGATTCAGGCCTGGCGAACAGTCGAACAACTGCCGCATCGCGTCCTGAAGCGCCGTTTCGTCATGTTTGTTTTCGATTTGATCAGCCTGGTAGTAATCGAGCTTCGGACACTCGGCGTTGTCGGAGCGGTAGAGGCTGCGGGATCGCAGGCTCATGATTGCGTCCCGTAACTTGGCGCGGTCACGGATCAGTCCGGTATTCGTGGTTCCGGAAATAGAGACGACAGCGGCCATATTCGAGCCTGTCAATGCCGCATCGATTACCTTGGCGCTTGCCTTCTGTGCGTGTGCGAGGTCTTCGTTGCTCAAGTGCAGGTCATCAAACAGGAAAATAATGAAACGCTGGGCCACGACAGGAGGCTGAGTGGTTGTGATGGCGCCGGATAAGGCGGGACCGGTGCTCGCTGCCACCTCTTCGCTGATGCCGTGGCTTTCGATTACAAATCCAGACACAGGGCGCGGCTTGTCGTTATCGAAGACCTGAAAGTCTCCCTACTTCAAGTCGCGAACGACCTGGCCTTGCGCATCACGGGCCACTACCTGGACCAATACCCGGTTGACGTTTACCTCGATCTTGAATGGGGTGTCCTGAGATGGGCTCTCTTGCGGCGCTGCGGAACGGAAGCAAGAGAGCAGCAGCCACAAGCCGAATACCTGGACCGGGCAACCTGGCCTTCCTGCTTTCATCCGCACTCCGCAGCCGATCCTGAGACTCTACAAACCTGGACGCCATCCTACGCTGCGTTGCAGGGAGTAAGCGAGCAGTTTGTCGCGGAGATACTTCGCATTTCGGGCCGAGGCGGATCTGGCCAACGTTCAGCGGAAAGATACGACGCTCTAAAGGAGGATGCGTCCGAACTGCTTGTACAGATGCTTCTTCGAGGTCAGATATCGGCGAAGATTTCCGTCATCGAAGAGATGACGCCAGACCCGACGCCCGGCGATAGCTTCGCTTGTGCTCCGTGCGTGCAACATCGCAAGGCAGTCCTCGGCCAGCCAGTGAAAGCGGACATTGGAGGCATAGATGCGCTCCCATTCCTGCCGGGCGCGCAGCCCCATTTCGGTCGCTCGGTGCAGATTCGCTTCCAGGATCTGAGGCAGGTTTGCAACGTCCTTTTCCGCGACGATGATGCTGCAACTCGGCCAGTCAACGCGCTCGGGATAGACCCATTCATCGGCCAGGATGACAGGGCATCGTCCCATGCGCATCGATTCGAATAATCG